>CALFRR010000001.1 GCA_937919435.1 uncultured Alphaproteobacteria bacterium
CATGGTCAGGGCGCTGGAGATGCTGGCGAACTTCGAAGTCGGCCAGAAGGCCTGACGGCCGCTTCCGAAGCCCCGGGGCGGCAGGCTCGCGCCCGAACCGCCGCGTCGCGTCCGGTGTCGTGCCGTTTCGGGGTATCGTGAAGAGGCGAAGTCGAATCGGAAGGGCCGCCGCGTCCGCCCTCGGCCGGCCTCGGAGACGAGGGAGGCGGCGGACGATCGGCCCGACCGGGTTCTCGGTACGGCCGCGCCCGAGCCGGCGCGAGGCCGAGGCCGATCCGACCACGCAGAGGAAGTCGTCGGCGTCGTCGACCGACGGCCGACCAGAGGAGTCGCCATGCTGTTGTTTCTCGATAGTGCGGACGTCAAGGCGATCGAGAGTCGCTTCGACGTCTATCCGCTCTCCGGAGTGACCACCAATCCCAGCCTGATCGCGCGAGAACACCGGCCGCTGCGCAAATTGCTGCTCGACATCCGACGGGTGATCGGCGAGGGCACGATGCTGCATGCGCAGGTGCTCAGCGACGAGGCGACGACGATGGTCGAGGAGGCGCTGCGGCTGCGCGATCTCCTGGGCGAGGGGTTCCATCCGAAGGTTCCGGTGACGCCGCAGGGGATCAAGGCGATCCGCCGGCTCGCCGCGCTCGGGTTCCAGCCGACCGCGACCGCGGTGGTGTCGCCGATGCAGGCGCTGATCGCGGCGCGGGCCGGTGCCGCCTTCGCCGCGCCCTACGTCAACCGGCTCGACGAGATCTGCGGCAACGGCAGCCTCGTCGTCGAGGAGATCGTCCATCTCTTCGACGTGCACCGTCTGCCGACCATGGTTCTCGCCGCGTCGTTCAAGACGGTGCAGCAGGTTCTGGCGGTGGCGATGGCGGGTGCGCAGTCGGCGACGATCGCGCCGGGGGTCGTCGATCTCCTGCTCTCCCATCCGCTGACCGACAGCGGCGTCGCCGGATTCCTCTCGGACTGGGAGGATTCCTACAGTTCCGGCAACACCGTCATCGACGTCCTGTCGGAGGATGCGGAACCGCACGAGCGCCTGTCGGACTGACCGGTCCCGGCCGGTCGTCGAGGTCCGTTTCGCCGGCCGGCCGTCACCCGACCGGACCGCGGGGCGGCCGTTCGACGCCGGTCGCCGTGTCGGCCGGCGTGCCGCGATCGCCGCGGAACAGCCGGTCGAGCGATGCGCGTCCCGGACCGTGGACGACGATCGCCGCCGCCATCGCCGCCCACGGCAGATGGAAGTTCGCCCAGCCGTCCGGCACCGTCAGTTGGATGACCGCGGTCATCGCTAGGAGACCGAGCGCCGCCCATCGGGTCGCGAGGCCGACGACCAGGAGGATCGGCAGGACGATCTCGCCGGTCCCGGAGAGTGCGGCGACGAGCTTCGGTACCGGATAGGCGATCTCCGCTCCGAAGAGATGCAGACGGAACTCTTCGGCGAAGAGCTGGATCGCACCGGCCGAGAGCCGACCGAAGCCGTCCCATTTGGTCAGCCCCGAGAAGAAGAACGGCACGGCCAGCCCCAGGCGCAGGCCGAGGGCGGCGACGTCGGCCGGCACGCCGCCGAGCCGGGCGAGGCCCGCTTCCGGCAATCCCGCGAGGTCGGCGAGCGAGAGGCGGCGGGCGGGGACGGGATCGGTCGCGGGCGATCTCATGGGCGCGTCTCCGTGTCCGCGGTGGTGTCGAAGCCGACGACCGCGCCGAGATCGACGAGGCCGACGAGGTGCCGACCGGCGTCGAAGTCGGGGTCGACGGCCGAGGCGGCGTCGGCCGCGCCGGCCGTGTCCGCTCCGGCGAGCAGAGCCGCGAGGAAGGCGTGCGCCGCCGGCGTCAGGCGATGGACGAGGACGTCGGCGTGGGGCCGCACCACCAGCACGGCCTCGGCCCGCCATGTGATCTCGTCCGTTTCGCCGCCGTCTCGGTGGGCGAACCACAGCGAGGCGACGGGATGCGGGGAGGCGAGGAGGCGCAGGCTCGGATGGCGGCGCAGGCGCGCGCCGGCGACCGCCCGCGGACCGAGCTCGACGAGGGCGGAACGGCCGATCGGTTCGGCGTCCGCCGCGTGGTGGGCCTCGGCCCATGCGATCTCGAGCCGCGCCACGTCGGCGAGATACGGCCACGCGGCGAGATCCTCGTGGGCCGCGACGAAATCGGCGAGACCGTCGCCCCAACCGAGGAGCAGCGCGGTCTTCGGCCGGTCGACCCGCAGGAAGGCGCGGGCGAGATCGGCGAAGGTGTCTTCGCCGAGCATCGCTTCGAGCACCGGATGGCGGGCGGCGAGGGCGCCGACGAGCCCGAGGGTGGCGCCGGCGCGATGGACCTGAAACCGGCGTCCGACCGGGCCGCCGTCCCGGCCGAGCAGGTTTTCGGGCGGCGGCAGGTCGCGATCGAGCAGAGCGGCGGCGAAGCGCGCTTCGGCGGTGGTGTCGGCGGCGCGGGCGTCAGGCGGCATGGAACCTCCTTCCGGGCTCGGCCTTCGCCAGGATGGTCCCGGCGTGGCGGGCTTCGGCGGCGAGCAGGGGCCAGGGCGGAATGTCGTCGTCGCGTTCGATCAGCGTGGCGACCGGACCGATCCGCGCCACGACCGTCTCGAAGAGACGCCAGACCGGATCGGCGACCGGGCTCGCATGGGCGTCGACGAACAGCGGCAGGCCGGCTTCGTCGACCGTCTCGAAACGGCCGGCGAGATGGATCTCGGCGACCCGCTCGAGCGGGAAAGCGGCGAGATAGGCGAGCGGATCGTAGCCGAGGTTGGTGGCGGAGACGTCGACGTTGGCCACGTCGAGCAGCAGGCCGCAGCCGCTGCGCCGCGCCACTTCGGCGATGAACTCGACCTCCGGAATCGTGCTCTCGGCGAAGCGGAGATAGGTCGACGGGTTCTCGAGCAGGATCGGCCGTCCGAGGACGGTCTGGGTCTCGTCGACGTGTTCGATCACCCGGGCGAGGGTCGCCTCGGTCAACGGCACCGGCAGGAGGTCGGGGAAGCCGAAGCCGGCATGGGTCGACCAGGCGAGATGTTCGGAGACCGCTTCCGGCCGGTAGCGGGCGACGAGCGCGGCGAGCCGGGCGAGATGATCGCGATCGAGCGGACCGCTGCCGCCGATCGACAGACCGACGCCGTGGATCGACAGCGGGAAACGTTCGCGCAGGGCGCTCAGGCGGCGGTGCGGCGGGCCGCCGGCACCGAAGTGGTTCTCGGCGTGGATCTCGAAGAAGCCGACGCCGAGCGGGTCGGCGAGGATGTCCTCGAAGTGCTGCGGCTTGTAACCGACACCGCAGGTGGCGGGCAGGGTGGCGAACCGGGTGGTCGCGGTCCGCGGCGGGGGGGCGAGGGACATGGGCGGTCTCCGATCGAGGGGCCGCCGCCCGTGGCCGGGCGGCGGCGGGGGCTCAACTTCTCGGCAGGTCGCGGGCGAGCGGTGCGAGCGATCCCATGCGTCCGCCGGGCAGCTCGATCGTGGTGCAGGTCCCTTTGGGAACGAGCTTCCAGGCGTTGCCCTGGAAGTCGATCCGCGAGGTCCCGGCGCAGGTGGTTCCGACGCCTGCGGCGCAGTCGTTCTGCCCCTTCATCGCCACGCCGAAGCACTTCTCCCGAGGGGCGTCCTGGGCGGCGGCGGGAAGGGCCGGTGCGGCGAGAGCCGCGGCGAGGCCGAGAATGACGGTGGTGCGGGTCATCCGGTGGTCTCCTGGGTGTGCGGACGAGGCGGACCTCAACCCTTCATCGGGGCGAGCATCCCCATGCCCTTCGGCGTCTTCATCGAAGTGCAGGTGCCCTTGGGGACGAGCTTGAAGGAGGCCGGGTCGTAGTCGGTCTTCGACATGCCCTTGCAGTCGTGGGTGCCCGCGGCGCAGTCGTTCTGACCCTTCATCGAGACGCCGTAGCACTTCTCGGTCTCGGCGGCGGTGGCCGGCGCGGAGAGGATGGCCGCGCCGAGAGCGGCGGCGAGCGAACCGAGGACGGCGAGGTTGACGTTGGAGCGGTTCATCTGGTGATCTCCCTTGGCGAGCGGAGGGGCCATTCCGTCCGTCTCGTCGGGATCTTCGGCGCCGGATCCCGGAGCGTTACGCCGCCGACGTCTTCGTGATCGGACGAAGCGCTCCGAGCACGACACCGTGATCATCCGCTCGCCCGGTAACGAAACCCGAGACCGGTGCGTAGTCGTCGCAGGAGAGGCCGTGTTCGGACGTGATCGGACCTCGTATCGACGGCGGGGCGACCCGCGAAGCGACATGGACGGAGTGGATGCGCGCGGCGATCGACGGCGATCGGACCGCCTACCGGCGGCTGCTCGAAGCCCTGACCCCGGTGCTGCGCGCATCGGCCCGGCGCGGTTTCGTCCGCGGCGGACTGGGGGCCGACGAGGCGGAGGACGTGGTGCAGGAGACGCTGCTCGCCATCCACCTCAAGCGCCACACCTGGGACAGGAGCCAACCGTTGATGCCCTGGGTGGTGACGATCGCCCGCAACAAGCTCATCGACGCGCTGCGGCGGCGCGGGCGACGCGGCGAAGTCCCGGTCGAGGACTTCGCGGAGATCCTGCCGGCGCCGCCCGAACGTGACCCGACCGAGGGGAGGGACGTCGAACGTCTGCTCGGTCGGCTCGGTGCGCGCCAACGCGACATCGTCCGCTCGATCACGGTGGAGGATCGCTCCGTCGCCGAGACGGCGTCGCGACTGATGATGACGGAGGGGGCGGTGCGGGTGGCCCTGCACCGCGGCCTCAGGGCGCTGGCCGCGCTCTACGGGAGAGAGCCATGAAGACCGACGACCTGATCGACGGCCTCGTCGCCGACGCCGACCATCCGGTGCTTCCCCTGGCGCGCGGCTTCGGCCTCGCCGTCCTCGCCGGTGCGATCGTCGCGGCGCTGCTCTTCGCCCTCCTCCTCGGTCCGCGGCCCGATTTCGCCGCGGTGGCGGCGACGCCGCGCTTCCTTCTGAAGTTCGTCGAGACCGGACTGCTGGCGAGCGCCGCGACCGCGTTGTCGATCCGCCTCGCCCGTCCGGAGGGCGATGGGACGGTGGCCGTCCGGGTGCTCGTCGCCGCCGCTCTGCTGCTCGGCGCGGCGGTGGTGATCGAGCTGGTGGTGGTTCCGGGAGCCGACTGGGGCCGTCGGCTGGTCGGGCGCAACTGGTACCACTGTCTGGCGTTGGTACCGTTCCTGTCGCTCGCTCCCTTCGTGGCGCTGATGGCGGCCGCCCGTCACGGAGCGCCGACGCGGCCACGTCTCGCCGGCGCGGTGGTCGGCCTCGCATCGGCGGGAATCGGGGCGTTCTTCTATGCTGCCAACTGCACCGACGACAGCCCGCTCTTCGTCGTCACCTGGTATGGCCTCGCCGTCGCCGCGATGGCCGGTCTCGGCGCCGCGATCGGCGGCCGGGTCCTGCGCTGGTGAGGCGGGCGAACCGCGTCCGGGCGACGGATCACCTCACGTGGTGGCGGCACTCGGCGTGATCGGTCAGGACCTCGATGACCCGGCAGTGCGAGATCGTGTCGTGCGAGCACCCTTCGATCATCCGCCGGAGCTCGTGCTTCAGCGCCTCGAGCTGCGCGATCCGCGCCTCGACGTCGGCGAGACGGGCCCGGGCGATCGAATCGGCGGGTGAACACGGCTGACCGGGGTTGTCCTGCAGATCGAGCAGGGTGCGGATCGCCTCGACTTCGAAGCCGAGTTCGCGGGCGTGGCGGATGAACGCCAGCCGCCGCACCGCCGCCGCGTCGTAGAGGCGCCGATTGCCCTCGCTGCGCGGAGACACGCCCAGCAGCCCGATTTCCTCCCAGTAGCGGATCGTCGGCACCTTCACGCCGCTCCGGCGTGCCGCGGTACCGATCGGAACGTCACCTCGAATTTCCGTCATTTCGCGCTTGCTCCTCCAATCGCTGGAGAATGTAGCGTCCTCTTCGACCGACGACGAGGACCTCCATCATGACCGACCGCACCATCACCCGCTTCCGTATCGAAGGCATGGACTGCGCGTCCTGCGCCGGCAAGATCGACACGGCGACCCGCCGATTCTCCGGTGTCGAGGACGTCTCGGTGTCGGTGACGGCGCGGACCATGGCGGTGACCCACGATCCGCGGACCGATCTCGACGGGCTCGTCCGCCGCATCACGGGATTGGGCTACGTGGTGGCGCGCCTCGCCTCGGACGACGTGCCGGCGCGTGCCGCCGCCCCCCGTCACGATCACGGGGAAGGCTCGTGCTGCGCGTCGGACGCCTGCTGCGGCCACACTCACGCGCCGACGCACGCCCACTCGGATCACGGCCACGATCACGGGCACGATCACCGTCATGGTCACGCCGGAGAGACGTCGGTCGAACCGCACGGGGCGGTCGGGCACGGCACCGCCGCCGCGGCGCATCCGGAGGAGACGCCGTGGTGGCGGTCGCGCAAGGCCGGCTCGACGGTGCTCGCCGGCGCCGCGCTGGCGGTCGCCTACGGGCTGGGGCATCTCGTCCCGGACCGGGCGGCGCTCTTCTTCGTCGCGGCGATCGCCGTCGGGCTGGTCCCGGTGGCGCGCCGCGCGGTGTCGGCGGCGTTCGCCGGGACGCCCTTCTCGATCGAGATGCTGATGACCGTCGCCGCCCTCGGTGCGATCGCCATCGGCGCGGTCGAAGAAGCCGCCGTGGTCGTCTTCCTGTTCCTCGTCGGGGAGTTGCTCGAGGGCGCCGCCGCGTCGCGGGCCCGCGCCTCGATCCGTGCCCTCTCCGATCTGGTGCCGTCGACCGCCCGGATCGAGCGCGACGGAGCGATCGTCGAGATCGCCGCGGCGGCGATCGAGCGCGGAGCGACGCTCGTCGTGCGCCCGGGCGATCGCATCGCGGCCGACGGGACGGTTCTGGACGGCGCCGGCGCCGTCGACGAGGCCCCGGTCACCGGCGAGAGCGTGCCGAAGCAGAAGGCGGTCGGCGATCGCGTCTTCGCCGGCACGGTCAACGGCGAGGGACTGCTCAGGGTCCGTGTCGAAGCGGCGGCCGAGGACAACACCATCGCCCGGGTGGTGCGTCTGGTCGAGGAGGCCCAGGAACGCAAGGCGCCGACCGAACGCTTCATCGACCGCTTCTCGCGCGTCTACACCCCGGCGATCGTGATCGTCGCCGGGCTCGTCGCGATCCTGCCGCCGGTCGCCTTCGCGGAGGCCTGGCTGCCCTGGATCTACAAGGGGCTGGCGATCCTGCTGATCGGCTGCCCCTGTGCGCTGGTGATCTCGACTCCGGCGGCCGTCGCCGCGGGTCTGTCGGCCGGCGCGCGGCGGGGCCTTCTGATGAAGGGCGGGTCGGTGCTCGAGACGATCGGCCGGATCGATGCCGTCGCCTTCGACAAGACCGGAACCCTGACCCGCGGCAGACCGGAGGTCACCGACGTCGAGGCCTTTGCCGAAGCGACGCCGGAGGCGGTTCTGGCGACCGCCGCCGCCCTCGACGCCGGCTCCGCCCATCCGCTCGCCCTCGCCGTGCGCGGCGAAGCGGCGCGGCGCGCCGTCGTCCCGCCGATCGCCACCGCGGTCGCCGCGGTTCCCGGCAAGGGCGTTTCGGGACGGGTCGACGGCGGTTCGGTGTTCCTGGGCTCGGCCGCCGCCGTCGCGGCGCTCGCTCCGATCGACGAAGCGGCCCGGGCGCGGATCGCGGCCCGTGCGGGCGAGGGCAAGTCGCTGTCCCTCGTCGTGCGCGACGGGGTGGTCCTCGGCCTCCTCGCCATGCGCGACGAACCCCGCCCCGATGCGGAGGCCGGTCTGCGGGCGCTCGACGCCCTCGGCATCCGTTCGGTGATGCTGACCGGGGACAACCGCGCGACCGCCGAGGCGATCGGCCGCGATCTCCGCCTCGAAGTGCGTGCCGAGCTGCTGCCCGAGGACAAGCAGCGGTCGGTCGACGAGATGCGGCGGTCCGGTCTGCGCGTCGCCAAGGTCGGCGACGGCATCAACGACGCGCCGGCGCTCGCCGCCGCCGATGTCGGCATCGCCATGGGGGGCGGCACCGACGTCGCCCTCGAGACGGCGGATGCGGCGGTCCTCCACGCTCGGGTCGGCGACGTCGCCGACATGGTCGCCCTGTCGCGCGCCACGATGGCCAACATCCGCCAGAACGTCGCCGTCGCCCTGGGACTGAAGGCGCTGTTCCTGGTGACCACCGTCGCCGGGATCACCGGTCTGTGGCCGGCGATCCTCGCCGACACCGGCGCGACCGTCCTCGTCACCGCCAACGCCCTGCGCCTGCTCGCCTGGCGACCGTGAGAACCGACCCGGCGGCCGCGGTGACGGGGCGGACCCGCCCGGCCACCGATCGCGGTCCGAGGTCGGCGCTCCGACGGAAGCGGCATCGGCACGCCTCGGGCGCCGCGGATCGAACCGGCTCGTTCGAGGGGGACGATCGGCACGGTGTGTGCTATATCCGGACGGATACATCTGATCCGACTCGTCCTCCGGGGGTCCGCCATGCGCTTCACCATCAGTCGTCGTCAGGCTCTCGTCGGCGGAGCCTTGCTTCCTCTCCTCGGACAGGGCGCGCGCGGTCTCCACGCCGCGCCCGCCGCCGGACTGGAGATTCTCGGCGCCCCCAACGGCGCGACGATCGTGCTGGCCGATCTGGTCGCCTCGGGGCGGCTGGAGAAGGTCGCGCCGGGCGCGACGTTCCGTCTGTGGCGGACGACCGACGATCTGCGCGCCGGCATCGTCTCGGGACGCAATCTGCTCTTCACGGCGCCCAGCCACGTGCCGGTCAATCTGGTCAATCGCGGCATGCCGTTGAAAATCGCGGCGATCATCGGCATGGGCCACCTTTCGGTCGTCACCGCCGACGAGCGCGTCCGCTCCTTCCGCGATCTCGCCGGCAAGACCGTCCTGAGCTTCTTCCGCCACGACATGCCGGATCTGGTGTTTCGCGCTCTGGCGAAGTTGGAGGGCATGGATCCCGAGAAGGACATGACGCTCCAATACGTCCAGACGCCGATGGAGGCCGCGCAGATGCTCGCCGCCGGCAAGGTGGACACCGCGGTTCTCTCCGAGCCGCCGGCGACCGCCGCGATCACGATGGCGGCCCAGCAGGGGCGCACGCTCCGCCGCGCCGTCGACCTCTCCGAACTCTGGGGCGTGCACAAGGGCAAGCCGCGCATTCCGATGGTCTCGATCGCGCTCCACGCCAGACTGCTCGACGAGGCGCCGGACCTGGTCGCGGCTCTCGGAGCCGGCCTCGCCGCGGCTCGGGACCACGTTCTGGCGGACCGCCGGGCGGCGGCGGCCCTCGCGGAGAAGACCATGGAGATGAAGCCGCAGATCTTCGAGAAGGCCTTCGACCATTTCCACATCGAGCTGGCGTCGGCCCGTGCGGTGAAGGCCGAACTGGTCGAGTTCTACCAGACCCTGCTCGATCTCGAGCCCGGGTCGCTCGGCGGAAAGCTGCCGCCCGACGACTTCTACCTGGACCTCTGACCATGTCCCGGCGTGGAGGCCCCGCGCACCGGTCCGACCGCCTGATCGGCTATCTGGGCGGCGGCATCGGTCTCTCGCTGCTCGCCGGCGGATGGGCCTGGGTCAACCTCGCCTCGGGGCCCTTCGTGCTGCCGTCGCTCGGCGACACCGCGACCGCCTTCGTCGGGCTGGTGACGTCGGGGGCGGCGGCGAGAGCGCTCGCGGTCACGCTGCTGCACGCGGTCGGTGGCGCGGCGCTCGGCGCGGCCGTCGGCTTCGGGTTGGGACTGGTCGGAGGACTGTGGCGGTTCGGCGGAGCGGTGCTGAGGCCGATGGCGCTCGCCGTCCTCGGCGTCCCGCCGGTCGCCTGGGTGGTTCTGGCGCTGCTGTGGTTCGGTCCGGGATTCTGGAGCCCGCTCTTCACCGTGTGGGTGACGACGCTTCCCATCCTGTTCGCGGCGACGGTCCAGGGCGTGCACGCGCGCGACCCGCATCTGGTCGAGATGGCCGCGGTCTTTCGGCTGCCGGCATCGACCCGGCTCTTCCGAATCCTGCTGCCGGAACTGGCGGTCCACGTCGCTCCCGCGCTCTCCACCACCTTCGCGCTGTCGTGGAAGGTGGCTCTGACGGCGGAGCTGCTCGGCGACGGCACCGGGATCGGCGGCACCTTCGCCGCCGCCCGCGCGCATCTCGATCTGCCGGAGGCCATGGCCTGGGTGGTCCTCGTCGTGGTCTTCCTGCTGGTCACCGACACCCTGCTTCTCGGGCCGTTGCGCCGCTGGATCGCCGGCCACCGGGGACGCGCGGCGCGCGGCGCGACCGAGGGGCGCAGCTGTGTGGGCATCGGCGTCCTGAGGGAGAATGCCTGATGCTCGTGCTCGACACGGTCTCCTGGCGCGCCGGCCCGACCCCGATCGTCGAGCGGGTCACGCTGTCGGTGGATCGGGGCGAACTGGTCGTGCTGCTCGGTCCGTCGGGGGCCGGCAAGACCTCGATCCTGAGATTGGCCGCGGGCCTGATCCGTCCCTCCGACGGGACGGTCCGCAACGGCTTCCGCCGCACCGCCATGGTGTTCCAGGAGCCGCGCCTGCTGCCCTGGGCCGGGGCGCGGGAGAACGTGGCGCTGGTTCTGGAAGCCGAGGACACGACGTCGTCGCAACGGCTGGAACGGGCCGATCGCTGGCTGTCTCGGCTCGGTTTCGCCGATCACGACCTCGCCAAGCGACCGAACGAGCTCTCCGGCGGCATGCAGGCGCGCGTCGCCATCGCCCGTGCCTTCGTGGTCGAACCCGATCTGGTGCTGCTCGACGAGCCCTTCGCGGCCCTCGATCTGGGGCTCAGGCGGGATCTCCAGAGGCTCACGCGGGACATCGTCGCGGAGACCGGTGTCGGCGCGCTGTTCGTCACGCACGACCTGACCGAGGCCGTCGGCCTCGCCGACCGCATCGCGGTGTCGGCCGGACGCCCCGGGCGGATCGTCGCCGATCTCGTCAACACACCCACCGGCGACCTGCCGGATGCCTGGAGCGCGGCCGCCGCTCTGTCTCGGCGTCCCGAACTCGCGCCGGTCCTCGCCGGGCTCGCCGCCCCCGAGGACGGTGCGTGCTCGTGAGAGACGATTCCCCACGCCCGTCCCTCCGCGATCGCCCGTCCGCGGCGGTTCGGGCGGGAACGGCGGACGATCGGACTCAGTCCGCGCCGAGGAAGCCGCAGCGCCGCAGGATGGCCTGCCCTTCCGGGGCGAGCAGGAAGTCGGCGAAGGCGTGGGCGGCCGGCGCCGCCGTCGGCGCCAGACAGAGGCCGTATTCCGCCGTCGGCGCCAGCTCCGGCGGCAGGGCGACGACGCGGACACCGCCTTCGGCGCAGGTCGCGGCGGAGTGGCTGGCGTAGCCGAGCATGGCGTCGGCCCGGTCCGTGCCGATCAGCCACGCCGCCGCCGATCGCCCCTCCGGTACCGCCGGGCTGTCCTTCCCGCCGACCGGTCGCGCGGCCTTCGCCCGCAGCACCGAGCCCTTGCCCGGACGGGCGGTGTCGACGGCGTCGAAGAACCGCTCGGCATAGTCGCCCGAGGGGTCGTCGCCGGGCGTCGAGGTCGCGAGCCGCACGGCGGGATCGAGCAGGACGTCGACGATCGTTCCCGTGTCGGCGATCAGCGAGGCCCGCACGAACGCGACGAACCCGTTCCGGGCGAAGCGGCGCAGCCCGATCGCCCGGCCGTCGCGCACCAGTCGCTCCGGGTGGCCCATGTCGGCCGAGCAGAAGACGTCACAGGCGGCACCGGCCTCGATCTCGGCCCGCAGCAGCCCGGCCGGACCGTGCCGACGGATCGGGCGGGCATCCGGGCGGACCGCGGCGAACGCCTCCTCGACGGCGGCGAAGGCACGCCGCAGGCTGCCGGCGGCGAGGATGCGGACGGGGTCCGTCGGAAGCGGGGTCATGGCATCACCGAGGTGTAGAGAGGCGCGATCGAGCGACGCGTCCGCCCGCCCGCTTCGAAGGTGAGCGTGGCGACCGGCAGACCGTAGAGCGCGGCGATGCGGTCGTCGGTCAGAATGTCCCGGGTCGGGCCGGAGAGCGCCGGTGCATCGGGCGGCATCGCCAGCACGCCGTCGGCGACGGCCAGCGCATGGTTCGGCTGATGCGTGGTGAAGACGATGGCGAGACCGTCGTCGGCGAGGCGGCGCAGGAGGCTCAGCACCCGATCCTGATTGCCGAGGTCGAGCGCCGAGGCCGGTTCGTCGAGCAGCAGCGTCGCCGGTTCGCCGGCGATGGCTCGGGCGATCAGCACCAGCTGCCGCTCGCCCCCCGAGAGGCTGTCGAAGCCGCGCTCGGCGAAGGCCGACATGCCGGTGACGGCGAGGGCTGCGGCCGCGGCGGCGCGGTCGCGGCCGCCGGGCATCCTGAGCAGACCGACGTGGCGCGCCCGGCCCATCAGCACGATGTCGAAGACCGTGTAGGGAAAGGTGCGGGCGAAGTCCTGCGGCACGAGGCCGACGGCGCCGTCGGCCACGATGCTGCCGGTCGTCGGGCGCTTCAGGCCGGCGGCGACCCGCAGCAACGTCGTCTTGCCGCGCCCGTTCGGCCCGAGCACGGCGCGCACTTCGCCGGCCCGGACGGTGAGGTCGAGGTCGCGGAACTGCCAGGTCCGGCCGTCGTAGGAATGGCCGGCGGCACGGGCGGTCAGGCGGGAGGGACCGAACTCAGCCATGGCCGCCCATCCGCGTCCGTTGCAGCAGGAAGGCGAACACCGGTGTGCCGATCAGTGCGGTGAGGATGCCGAGCGGGATCTCCGCCGCCGTGACGGTGCGGGCGACGTCGTCGACGGCGAGGAGGAACAGCCCGCCGGCGAGCATCGAGGCCGGCAACAGTCGGCGGTGGTCGGCCCCCACCATCATCCGGGCGAGATGCGGCACGACGAGCCCGACCCAGCCGACGATGCCGGAGACGGCGACCTGTGCCGAAACGATGGCGGCGGTCAGGACCAGCACGATCCACCGCAGCCGTTCGACCGGCACGCCGAGCGCGGCGGCATCCTCGTCGCCCATCGACAGGATGTTGATGCGCCAGCGCAGCAGCAGCAGCGCCACGCCGCCGACCACCACCGGTCCGGCGACCAGACCGACCTTGTCGGCGCTGGCCGTGGCGAAGGAGCCGAGCAGCCAGAAGACGATCACCGGCAGCTTGTCCTGACTGTCGGCGACGTACTGCACCAGGCTGACCAGGGCGCCGAAGAAGCCGGACACGATGACCCCGGCGAGGACCAGGACGAGGATGTTGCTGCGCGCCACCAGGGTGCCGAGGCCGTAGACCAGGACCAGTGCGGCGAGGCCGAAGAGGAAGGCGGCGGCGACGAGGCCGGTCCTGTCCCAGCCGACGAGAATGGCGAGGGTGCCGCCGAAGGCCGCTCCGGACGAGACGCCGACGACCTGCGGCCCGACCAGCGGATTGCGGAAGACCCCCTGCAGGGCGGCACCGGAGAGCGCCAGCCCGCCGCCGGCGAGGACGGCGAGCGCCACGCGCGGCAGGCGGATGGTGACGACGACGCTCCATTCGAGCGCCGTCACCGGCGGATCCGGCGCCAGCCACGGCGAGGCGAGCACCGCGACGACCCGCGCGAACGGGAGGTCGATCCGGCCGAGGCCGAGCGACGCGACCGCCGCCACGACCAGCAGCAGAAGAAGGAGACCGGTCGCGCCGACGCCGCTCGACCGGGAGACGGGAGCCGCCGTCGTCACGGCTTGAACGGTACGCGATAGAAGCGGCGGTAATAGGCGTCGGCCCGTGCGTCGACGTCGACGTCGGCGAAGCGGGTGGGATAGAGCTGCTTGGCCATCCACAGTTCGCCGACCGACAGCGCCTCCGGCATCGGATAACCCCACGCCTTGGCATATTCCGGCATCAGGTAGATCCGCCCCGTCCCGGTGGCCTCGATCGGCGCCCAGGCCGGCGACGTCCGGATCTCCTCGACGACCGCCGGATAGCGGTCCTGCACGAAGATCACGCTCGGGTTCCAGGCGAGAACCTGCTCCATCGAGACCTGCTTGTAGCCCTTGATCGAGGCGGCGGCGACGTTGAGCGCACCGGCGCGCTCCATCATCAGCCCGGTGTACTTGCCGCGGCCGTAGGTGGTGAGGTCGGGGTTGGCCATGTAGGCCCTGACGCGCGCCTCCGGGGCGACGTCCTTCAGCCGCTCGGCGACCAGCGCACGGGTCTCGCCGGCCGCCCGGAGCAGGGCCTCGCCGGCGTCGGTCGCGCCGAAGACCTCGGCGATCAGCCGCACGCCGTCGCGGAACCCGTCTTCGTAGGCCTTCGGCTCGTCGACGACGGTCGGGTTCAGCTTCACAGCCTCTTCCGGAGGCACCGCGAGCAGCGACAC
>CALFRR010000002.1 GCA_937919435.1 uncultured Alphaproteobacteria bacterium
CGACGTGCCCGATCGTGCCGATGTTGCAGTGCGGCTTGTCGCGATTGAACTTTTCCTTCGCCATCGACGTCGGTTCCTACTCTCTTCGGGACGGACATTCCGAACGAATTCGGGGCCGTCGGCATCAGAATCGTCTCGTCTCGGGTGCGTTCTTCACGCGTCGTCCGTCACGAGTCCGGCCGGTGGTGGAGCGGGTAGCGGGAATCGAACCCGCGTATTCAGCTTGGAAGGCTGCTGCTCTACCATTGAGCTATACCCGCACGCCAAGCGCTCCCCGATCGCGTTGCGGGACGAAGTGGTGGGGGAAGTAGGACTCGAACCTACGAAGGCTTAGCCAGCGGATTTACAGTCCGCCCCCTTTGCCGCTCGGGACATTCCCCCACGTCTTCGACCGTACGCGCTGCCGGAGCGGCACCGAACGTTCGGACGAACGGAACATCCCCGCCGATCAGAGCGGGGACACCCGTTGCGGCCGTCGTTATGGCGATCAGGTTCCGCCCTGTCAACGGGTCGAACGCGCAATCGTTGCTTCTGCTGTGGGTTCCGTCCCATAAGGGGGCTCTCCCGCCTCCGGAACCCGCACCATGGCCCCGACCGATCGCACGCCGCCCTCCCCTTCCGCCCGCGCCGGGCGCCGGCCGTCACGGCCGCCGACCGTCCAGCGGCGGACGAATCGTCCGGGCAGCGGCGCGCCGGAAGGGCGGGTGTTCCTCTACGGTCTGCACACGGTGGAGACGGCGCTCGCCAACCCGCGGCGGGTGGTCCACGCGATCTTCCTCACCCGCAACGCCCGGGCCCGGCTCGAAGAGCGCGGCGTCGCGTTTCCGATCGAGCCGGAGATGGTGGAACCGCGGTGGATCGACGCGCGGGTCGGCGAAGACGCGGTCCACCAGGGCGTCCTGATCGAGACCGAGACGCTGCGGGCGGTCGATCTGACCGATCTCGGCCGGGCGAAGCTGGTGCTGGCGCTCGATCAGGTGACCGACCCGCACAACGTCGGGGCGATCATGCGCTCGGCGGTGGCGCTCGGGGCCGAAGCGCTGATCACGCCCGGCCGCCACACCGCGACCGAATCGGGCGTGCTCGCCAAGGCGGCGTCAGGGGCGGTCGATCTGCTCACCCACATCGAGGTGGTCAATCTCGCCCGCGCGCTCACCACCCTGCGGGGCGAGGGCTTCACCGTGGTCGGGCTGGACAGCGAAGGGCCGGCGCCGCTCGACGAGACCGAGGTCGGACGACGCACCGTCCTGGTGCTCGGCGCCGAGGGCAAGGGGCTTCGACCGGTGACCCGGGAGGCCTGCGACCGGCTGGCGCGGATCGACGTGCCCGGACCGATCAAGTCGCTCAACGTGTCGAACGCCGCGGTCCTGTCGCTGTGGATCGTCGGCCGGGCTCACGAAGGCCGGCGCTGAACCGCCGTCGGACCGTCCTCCGCCGACATACGATGTCCCACACCTCGCCGGGCGAACCGCCCCTGCCGACCGACCGTACGGGCGGCGGACCGTGCCGCCACGACAGAACCCGTGGCCGCGCGCGACGAATCACCGGTCTCCCGGACCCGCGACGCGCCGTCGGCGGCCCGGGTCGAGCGGGCCGCGGTCGCGGGCGAAGGCGCTCGCACCGCCCTCACCGGTGACGGCGCCCGACGTCGTATGACCTTGCGTCCGCATCGACGATCCGGTACATAGATAGCGCTAACAAAAACAAGACGTCGGGAAAACGCTCAACAGAAGGTAGGGGCCTCGGCACATACGACGACGTCACGTCGTCCAGCCGCGAACGAAGACGATTCGGTCGCGGTCGGCGTTTCGTCGCCTGCCGTTTCGCATCTCATTCTTTTCCAATTCGAGCGAGCGTGCGCGAAGACCTTCGCGCGCGACAGGCTCTTCGACGAGCACGCGTGAACCGAGCGTTCGGCGCGATGATTCGTCGTCCCTTCGGTCGACCTCCGCGACGTGGATCCGCCCGCCGGATCCGGCGAACGCGGACGGCTGCCCGATCCGCGAAACCGCCCCTTCGATCGGCGCGCCCCTTCCCGCGTCGCCCGCAGGCGGCGGTCCCGCACCGGAAGACACATCGAGAGACCATCCGAAGACGTGGAGTCGCCGAACATGCAACCGAATCGTCGCACCTTCCTCACGCTGGCCGCGGCCGGCGCCGCCACGGCGGTCGCCTCGCGGGCCGTCGCCCAATCGATCGCCTTCACCCCCGCCGCCCGCTATCCCGATCCGGCGGTCGAGATCCTCGATCCGAGCTTCGCCAAGTACCGGCTCTATTCGAGCTCGGTCGAGCAGATCGCCACCGGTCTGCGCTGGGCCGAGGGCCCGGCCTACTTCCCGGAGAGCGGCCATCTGCTGTTCTCCGACATTCCGAACAACCGGATCATGAAATATTCGGAGAAGGACGGCAGCGTCTCGGTGTTCCGCAGCCCGGCGAACTTCGCCAACGGCAACACCCGCGATCGGCAGGGCCGGCTGGTCACCTGCGAGCATTCGGTCACCCGCCGGGTCACCCGTACCGAGAAGAGCGGCAAGGTCACCGTCCTCGCCGACCGGTTCGAAGGCAAGCCGCTCAATGCGCCGAACGACATCGTCGTCAAGTCCGACGACACCGTCTGGTTCACCGATCCGACCTTCGGGATCAACGGCGAGTGGGAGGGCTTCAAGGCGAAGCGCGAGCAGACCAACACCAACGTGTTCCGGATCGGCACCGACGGCAAACTCACCGCGGTGATCACCGATCTCGTCAACCCGAACGGCCTAGCCTTCTCGCCCGACGAGAAGAAGCTCTACGTGGTCGAGTGGAAGGGCACCCCGAACCGCTCGATCTGGTCCTACGACGTCGCCGCCGACGGCACGGTCTCCAACAAGGTCAAGCTGATCGACGCCGACGACCAGGGCTCGCTCGACGGCTTCAAGGTCGACCGCGACGGCAATCTTTGGTGCGGCTGGGGCAGCAACGGCCTCCTGAACAGCGAACCGACCGAGGTCGGCGGCCGCAGGATCTACGAATTGAAGGGCAAGCCGGCCGACCTCGACGGCGTCAAGATCTTCAACCCGCAGGGCAAGGCGATCGGCTTCATCCGTCTGCCGGAGCGCTGCGAGAACCTGACCTTCGGCGGCCCGAAGAACAACCGCCTGTACATGGCCTCGTGCCACTCGATCTACGCGCTCTACGTCGAGGCGCACGGCGCGGTCTGACCGGAGGGACCGCTCCCGCCGCGCCGGCGCGGCGGCCCGAACTCCCGCGACGCGAACGGGCGAGGCCCCGTACACGGCCCCGCCCGTTCGCTTCCGACGTCGACCGCTTCGCAACCGCCCACGTGCGCTCTCCGACGGGGGCCAGGGTCGGACCGGCCGCGGATCGGCAGGACGTGGAGGATCCGGCCACGCCATCGGCGTGGCGATCGGAGTCGCGTCGTGGAGTCGCCACGGGCCTCTTGGTTCCGGGCCGCCGGCCATGATAAGAGGCGCCTCGCGCCGGCATAGCACAGCGGTAGTGCAGCGGTTTTGTAAACCGAAGGTCGGGGGTTCGATCCCCTCTGCCGGCACCAGTTCCCCACTTCCGGAGCAGCGCCCGGGGCCGACTTCCCTCCGGGGGGCGGAGCGACTCTCGACCGGTCGCCGCGCGCGGACGATCGGCGAGAACGGGGCGGGACGATTCGGGCGACCCGACGTCACCCCGTTTCACTTCGCCTATACTTCCCCGTACCCCGACGATCCTTCCCGGCCACCACGCCGGTCGGCCGGCGATAGTATTTCAGATCACGCGAAACGATTTTCCACCGACGTCGCCACATCTACGACGCGTCGGTCCGCGCCGTTACGCTCGGCGTTCATGTTCCGTCAACCATTTTTCCGGCCTTCTTGCAGCATTAATGTTTTGTTTTCGGCACTTCGTCATCTTTCCGCGAGGGGAGCCGAAAAATGAAGTCCGACGGGCTTGCTCGTAGTGCCTCACGTCTGATGTCGCGGTCCAAGGGGCTGCTGGTCTTCGTATGCGGGTTGTTCGCCTGCTTCGAAGCATGGCGGGAGCATGCGGCCTTCGAGGCGACCTACGAGGCGACGCGCAGCGACCTGATGTCGGTCGCCCAGGTGCTCATCGAGAACGCCGAAGGAAACATCGAGAACGCCGACGTCGCGCTGCGTACCGTCGCTCGGTTGGTGATCGACGGTGCCTATCCCGTCGGCCCGGAGGGGCTCGGGGCCGCGCTGCGCGAACAGGCCGCCCAACTCCCGCGGCTCAGAGGCTTCTTCGTCTACGACAACTACGGTCACATCGTCGGCAGTTCCGACCGGGTCAACACCACCGAGGTCGACAACGCCGATCGCGACTACTACCGCCGGCACCGCGCCGGCATCGGCGACGCCACCAGCATCGACGGGCTGACCCGCGCCAAGGTCGGCAATCTCGACGTGGTCCAGATCTCTCACCGATTCACCGATCGGGAAGGGCGCTTCGCCGGTGTGGTCGTCACCGCGATCGAACCACGGCGGTTCTTCCGGGTCTATGCGGACGCCTCGACCAAGGCCGACCAGGAGATCTTCCTGACCCTTCCGGACGGACGAATCCTCGCCCGCCTGCCCGACACGTCCGCATCCGAGGACGTCCCGGTTCTCGCCGGCGCGGCCAACCGGTCGCTCGGGGAAGCGGGCCATTTCGAGACGACCGCCTTCCCGGACGGCCGCCGCCGGGTCGTCGCCCATCTCGGGGGACGGCTCTATCCGGTGACCGTGTTCGTCTCCGGCTCCTTCGACGGCATCGTCGCCGACTGGCGGGAAACCGCGATCCCGCGGATCGGCCTGATCTTGGGCCTGATGATCCTCACCTCCGTCGCGGGTTTCCACCTCGTCGAGCAGACCAAGCGACAACACGACCTCGCCACCGCGCTCGCCGCGGTCAACGAGCGCTACCGGCTGGTCACCGAGGGGTCGGCGGATCTGATCCTCCAGGTCGGCGTCGACCGCCGGATCACCTTCGCCTCCGCCGCCGCGCGTCAGATTCTCGGCGAACCACCGCAGAAGCTGCTCGGGCGTTATGGGGTGGACGCGCTCGTCCACCCGGCCGAACGCCAGCAGATCGAGGCCCAGGTGCAGCGGCACCTCGACGGCGACGTCTCCGAGACCAAGGTCCTTCACCGCTTCATCCACAAGGATGGGCACGAGGGCTGGATCGAGGCGACGCTCCGCTCCTTCATCTCGCCCGACACCGGACGCTTCCAGGGAATCGTCGCGGTCTGCCGGGACGTCACCGAGCGGCAGGCGACCGCCCGTCAACTCGCCGAACTGGCGGCCACCGACGGCCTGACCGGGCTGCCCAACCGGCGCTTCTTCGACACGACGCTGGAACACGAATGGCGGCGCGCGCAGCGCAGCGGCACCCCGCTGTCGCTGCTGTTCCTCGACGTCGACCATTTCAAGCACTTCAACGACCACTATGGTCATCTCGACGGAGACGAGTGCCTGCGCCGGATCGCCGACGTCCTGCGCACGCGGCCGGCACGGGCCGCCGACGTCTCCGCCCGCTTCGGCGGCGAGGAGTTCGTGGTGCTGCTGCCGGAGACCGGCATGTCGGGTGCCGTCGTCGTGGCGGAGATCCTGCGCCGCACCGTCCGGGAGCTGGCCATCCCGAACCAGGGGATCGGCGCGGCGACGGTCGTCACGATCAGCATCGGCGTCGCGACGATCGAGCCGAAGCACTGCGACGAAATGGTGTCGAACGAACTCGTCGCTGCCGCCGACGAAGCCCTCTACCGGGCGAAGGCGGCGGGCCGCGACCGGATCGAAGTGATCGATCTCGGGCGACCGAAGCCGGGGCAGGCCCGACTGCGGATCGTCGGCTGACCGCCTTCCCGGTTCGACGGCGAACGCCCGGCGACCACACCGGCCGAGACCCCACCACACCGAACGCCGAGCGAGCCGGAAACGCGCGTCACCGGCTCGCCATGGGGCCATGCCCGACGGACGCCGCTCACTCGGCGGCGCGGGCGAGATCGTCCTTCGCAGCGAAGTCGACGGCGGCGGCGGCGTGCAGCAGCGTGCTGTCGAAGATCGGCAGCGACGAATGCTCCTGGCCGATCAGCAGGCCGATCTCGGTGCAGCCGAGGATCACCGAGTCCGCGCCGGCCGCCCTGCCCTTCTCGATGATCTCGACGAAGGCGGCGCGCGAATCCTCGCGGACCCGGCCGCAGCACAGCTCGTCGAAGATCACGTCGTGGACGACGCCGCGATCGCCGGCCTCCGGGATGATCGGATCGAGGCCGGCCTTCGCCTTCATCCGCTCGGTGTAGAAGCCGTGCTCCATGGTGTAGCGGGTGGCGAGCAGCAGCGGCCGCTTCTTGCCGGCGGCGACCAGCGCGGCCCCGGTGACGTCGATGATGTTGAGCAGCGGCACCGGGATCGCGGCGGCGACGGTGTCGGCGACGAGATGCATGGTGTTGGTGCAGATCAGCACGCAGCCGGCGCCGGCGGTCGCCAGACGTCGGGCGACGTCGGCGAGGCGGGCGGCGGCGCCGTCCCAGTCGCCCGCCTTCTGGAGGGCGACGATCGATTCGAAGTCGACCGACCACATCAGGATCTCGGCCGAGGCGAGACCACCGCGGCGCTCGCGCACCAACTCGTTGATGGCGCTGTAGTAGGTGGCGGTGCTCTCCCAGCTCATTCCGCCGATGAGGCCGATGGTCTTCGACATGGTTCCTGCTCCCTCGCTCGAACCGGCCCATCCTCGCCGAGGCTCCGCGGAAAATGTCGGCTTCGTCGATGCGAGGGACCACCGCGCGCGAAAATCGTTTGCGCCGGAACGTCGATCGACCGAAAATCCGCGCATGCTCACCGAGGAAGATGAAAATGCAGCGCGTCTCCGTCGACGATCGCGACCGAAAGATTCTGAACATCCTGCAGGTCGACGCCTCGGTGCCGATCGGTACCCTCGCCGAGGCGGTCAACCTGTCGGTTTCCGCCTGTTGGCGGCGGATCAAGGCGATGGAGGATTCCGGGCTGATCGCCGGGCGGGTGGTGGTGGTCGACCGGCGCAAGGCGAACGTGCCGACCACGGTGTTCGTCGGGGTCCGCACCTCGCGCCATTCGATGGAGTGGCTGGAAGCATTCCGCAAGGCGATCGCCGACATTCCCGAGATCGTCGAAGCCTATCGGCTGACCGGCGAGATGGACTATCTGCTGCGTCTCGTCGTGCCGGACGTCGATCGCTACGACGCGGTCTACAAGCTCCTGATCTCACGGCTCGACTTCACCGACATCACCTCGTTCATCGGAATGGAGGAGATGAAGTTCACGACCGCGGTGCCGACCACCTATCTGTGAGCGGCGAGGCGCCGGGCGACCTCGCGCTCGACCGCGGCGCCATCGGACCCCGCGGCGAAACAGGCGACGACCCGCCGAGGGCCGGTGCGTGCCGCGTAGACCGCACCGACGCTGCCCGGTCCGCCGGCCGAGTGGCCGATCACCTCGACTCGCGCGCCGTCGTCGGGCGAGGCCATCGCACCGATCATCAGCCCGAGCCCGTAGCCGGGATCGACCCAGGGCGGCGCGGCGATCGACGGATCGAGAGGGGTGCGCACCGGCGCGCCGGCGAGAGCGTCGAAGGTCGGCCGATCCGCGTCGAGGATCGCGGCGAGCGCGACGACCGCCTCCTCGAGCGGACCGACGAGAGTGCCGTGGAACACCCAACCCGGGTGGTAGCCGGGCGGCACCGGAAAGGCGAGCCCGGCGAAATCGTCGCCCGTCTCGGCGAGGCGGGTGCGGGCGAGCCCGATCGGGTCGAGGACCAGATCCCGGAGCAGCCGACCGAGGTCGGTGCCGGTCGCCGCTTCGAGGGCCCGCCGGGCGAGGAGATACCCGAGGTTCGAATAGGCCCAGCCCGCCCCCGGCGGATGGGCGAGCCGGTCCGGCGGCAGATGGGCGAAGAGGTCTTCGTCGCTCCACGGCGCCGCACCGTCGGCGACCGCCGCGTGATAGGCGGGGAGCGCGCCGTAGTCGCCGAGCCCGGCGGTGTGGGCGAGGAGATGGCGGAGCCCGTAGGGCCGGCCGGCGAGTGGCGCATCGAGATCGATGCGGCCGGTCTCGGCGAGGCGCAGCGCCGCCACCGCGATCAGCGGCTTGGTGAAGCTCCACCAGGCGACCGGCGCGCCACCGAGATCGCCGGAGAGGCGGCCTTCGGCATCGGCGACGACGATCGACGGGGCGGACATGGCGAAGCTTCGAGCAACGGGGCGGTGAGATGGTGCACGGTCCGCACCATAGCCTTCCGCGCCGGCGCCGTCGCCGGGCGCCGCCCTTCGAAGGGGAGAAACGTCGGGCGCGGAGCCCGGCCCGGGCTCGCAGGCCGGCGTGTCGCCGCGGCCGGATGCGCGCCCGATCGCGGCGGAACGGACGAGGCGCCGGCGGCCTCACCTCGCCCCGCTCATCTGACCTCGACACCCTGATTGGCGCATCGGAAGGCGACGCCGGTGCGATGGACGAGATGCGCCTTCAACATCGTCGCCAGCGACTGCTTCATGCACCAGTTCTGGTGAAACGCGGGATCGAGGACCTCCCGGGAGACCTGAACGTTGCAACCCTGGGTGGCGGCCTTCTGGATGATCTTCACCGCCCAGGCACCGTACTCGCGGCAGGACCGGTCGTTGTTGGCGAAGGGGATGGTCTGGGCCACCGCCGGCATCGCGAGGAGACAGAGCAGGGGCAGGGCGAACAGAGGCTTCCACTTCATCTCGCGATCTCCATCGATCGAGGGCGGTCGTATCGGAAGGGGACGGCGGAGCACGCGATCTCTCGCGACGCTCCGGACGGCGGAATCGCATGCGGATGGGGGGGCGATCGGTGGGGCGACCGGGACGGGATCATCCGACCGGACCGGCCGATCTGCGCCCCGGGCGACGGTGACCCGCCGGACCTCGCGCGAGCATCCGCGGGCCGCTCGCCGGAGACGCCGTCAACCGCCGTTGGCGAGGACGCACTGGTTGACGCGGGCCCAGGCCTCGGCGGCCCGCCGGCCGAGGGGGACGCGGATCGTGTCCTCGGTGTCGGCCAGAGAGATCTCGTAGACGCCGGCCGCCGCGATCAGACCGACGGCCCCGGCCTCGATCGGCAGCCACAGGCGGACCGCGTTGGCTTCCGCGTCGACCTTCCACTCGGAGACGCCGCGCGGCTTGCCCGGAACGTAGGCGAAGGAGCCCGGCCACTTGCCTCTACGGCCGTCGGCCTTCACGCTGAGATAGGGCTTGTGATCGTTGCGCATCGCGATGATGTCGTCGCGCCCGCCGACCCGGCGCGTGGCCCGG
This sequence comes from uncultured Alphaproteobacteria bacterium, assembly GCA_937919435.1. Lineage (GTDB taxonomy): Bacteria > Pseudomonadota > Alphaproteobacteria > Rhizobiales > Ancalomicrobiaceae > Siculibacillus. The sequence goes on from CALFRR010000002.1 coordinate 9,296, forward strand.
CAGTTGACGATCCCGGGCTTCTCGGTGGTGGCGGTGAAGACCCATCCGTCGAAGCCGGCACCGAAGGCACGGACCTGGGCGAGCGCCCCGGTCGGCACCGCGAGACAGGCGAATACGGCGACCATGCTCAGGCTGTTGCGGATCATCGACGAAGCCCCCCCGACAGGCGATGACGTGATGTTCGGTACGGATATTCATACGCATTATTACTAAATACAAGGCCACTTGCGAAGAATTCTCAACCGCCGGGTCCGGACACCGACGGAAGATCGCCGCCCCGGGCCGCCGACGGACCGACCGGCCGTCGCGGGTCGGCCGGCCCCCGGCGGGGAGCGACGCCGCCCGACCGGAGAAACTCCCGAGAAGGTTCGGGATTCCGCCGCTTTTTCGTTCACTCCGCCACCCGCGACGGTTTGACCGGGATCGCCGGCGGGGTTAGGAACCTGCGGTTTCTCTCCCCGGCCACGCCGCTCGACGGCGCGGGCTCTCCCTCCCCCGAGCCGAACCGAGATCGATGCCGACCGCGCCCGTCGCCTCCGCGAGCCGCCGTCTCGCCGCCGCCCTCTTCGTCGCCCTCGCCTCCCCGGCCGCCGCGGCGCCGTTCGAGATCGACGATCTCGTCCGGGCGATGAGCGTCGAGGAGAAGCTCGCGCTGGTGCGCGGCGCCGCGGATCCGCTGCCGTCGGGGGCGGCCGGCTACGTCGCCGGGGTGCCGCGGCTCGGTATTCCGCCGCTCAGGACGGTCGACGGACCGGCCGGCATCGAAGCCCGTGCCGACGCCACCGCTCTGCCCTCGCCGGAGGCGCTCGCCGCGTCGTTCGATCCGGAGCTCGCCGAACGCTACGGTCGGGTGCTCGGGCGCGAGGCACGGGCGCTCGGCGCCGACGTGGTGCTCGCCCCGCACGTCAACATCGCCCGGGTGCCGTGGTTCCACCGGGTCAAGGACGAGCTCGGCGAGGATCCGCTGCTCACCGCGAAGATCGGTGCCGGCGAGATCCGCGGCATCCAGGCGGAGGGCGCGATGGCGATGGTCAAGCACCTCGCCGCCAACGACCAGTTCCACCTTCAGGACACCGCCGACTTCCGGATCTCCGAGCGGGCGCTCGCCGAGATCCACCTGCCGCCGTTCGAGGCGGCGGTGAAGGAGGCGAAGGTCGCCTCGGTGATGTGCGCCTACAATCGGGTCAACGGCCCGTTCTCCTGCGCCCAGCGCGACCTGCTGACCACCTTCCTGCGCGATCGCTGGGGGTTCTCCGGCTTCGTCGCCTCCGACTGGGACGCGGCGCGGGCCCGCGCCTTCGAGGCGGGCCTCGACGTCGAGATGCCCGGAACCTCGAGCCCGAGCTGGTACGGCCGGCTGGCGTTGAAGGGGCCGGAAGGTCTGGCACTCGCGAGGCTCGACCGGGCGGCGACGCGCGTCCTCGGCGAGATGAAGCGGTTCGGCCTGCTCGACGGCGCCTCGCCGTGGCGCGGCCGGGCCGAAGTGCCGGCCCGGCCGAGTCTCGACGTCGAGGCGAGCGCGAAGGTCGCCCGCGAGGTCGCCACCCGCGGCGCGGTGCTGTTGAAGAACGACGGCGGCCTGCTGCCGCTCACCGGCCGACCCTTCTCGGTTCCGGGTGGGGTGGCGTTGATCGGCCCGACCGCCGGCCGGCTCGCCGCCGGAGCCGGGGTCGAGCGTGCCTTCGGCTTCCGCGACCGCCAGATCTCGCCGTACGACGCGCTGCGGCGGACGCTCGGACGGGAGGCGAGGCTCACCTTCCGGACCGGCCTCGATCTCGACGGCGTGCCGATCCCCTCCTCCGCCCTCTCCTTCGACGACGACGACACAGAAACCCAGTCGGTCGCCGACGGTGGCCGGTCGCTCGGCGGAGCGAACACCGCCGGTCACGGTCTGGTCCGGATGACCGCCGACGACGCCGACGGCGAGCCGAGCGTCGATCCGTCGGTCGACTTCGTCGGTTCGCAGGCCCTCGAGGCCGGCGGCGACTGGGTGTGGGCCGGACTGCTCACCGTGCCGGAGACCGGCGTCTACGACCTGCTGGCCGAAGTCGCCGGGGGCGGCGTGCGCCTTCAGGTCGCCGACCGGACCGCCGGATCGGCTCGGATCGGCGCGAACGGCGGGGTCGCCCATCCGTGGAGCAGCATCCTCCCCTCCGCCGACGGGCTCGACGTGGTGCCGATGCGGATCCGGCTGGTCGCCGGCCACCGCTATCAGATCAAGCTCCGAGCGACCGGCGAGGCGCACCGGCCGATGGAGATCCGCTTCGCCTGGGTGACGCCGGAGATGCGCCGCAAGGCGCTCGCCGAAGCGGTCGCGGCGGCGAAGGCGGCCGACGCGGCGGTGGTCTTCGTCCACGAGGGCGGCCAACCGCCGGATCGCGACACGCTCGCTCTGCCGACCGATCAGGACGAGCTCGTCCACGCGATCGCCGACGCCAATCCGAACACCGTGGTGGTGGTCACCGCCGGCCGCGCAGTGACCATGCCCTGGCTTCCTTCGGTGAAGGCGGTGCTGCTCGGCTGGTATCCCGGCCAGGAAGGCGGCTGGGCGCTCGCCGATCTGCTGCTCGGCCGGACCGAACCGGGCGGGCGACTGCCGCTCACCTTCCCGAAGAACGACGCCCAGACCCTCGACTACGGCCATCCCGAGCGCTACCGCGGCGCCGACGACGTGGTCGCCTACTCGGAGGGCGTCTTCGTCGGCTACCGCTGGTGGGACGAGGCCGGCGAGACGCCGCTGTTCCCGTTCGGCCACGGACTCTCCTACGGTCGCTTCGTCTGGAGCGATCCGGAGGTGCGGGCCGCCGGCGCCGGCTTCGTCGCGTCGCTGACCGTGAAGAACCTCTCCGATCGCCCGGCCTCGGACGTGGTCCAGCTCTATCTCGAACGGCCCGCGTCGCCGCCCGACGGACTGCCGATGCCGCCGAAGGCGCTCGCCGGGTTCGCGCGAGTCGATCTGGCGCCCGGCGAAGCGCGGCGGCTGACGATCCCGATCGACCGACGCCGGTTCGAGGTCTGGGACGAGACGGCGCACGGCTGGCGGGTGGTGCCGGGCGAACGATCGCTCGCCTTCGCCGCCTCGTCGCGCGACATCCGGGCGCGGCTCCCGGTGACGCCGGACTTCTGAGGCGGGATCCCGACCGAGGCGAGGACGACGGCGACCGGCGGCGCTCGCGGCGAGCGCGACATTGCGGCGCAGGTCCCCGGCACGCGGCGACCGGCGGACATCGGTCGTTCGATCCGCCCGTCCGGACCGACGGCCGTCGGCGGCCGGGTTCCGCGCGCCGACGCCCCACGGGTCCGTCGGCATCCCCTCGCGGACGCACGTCTTTCCGCGTCGGACGCCGGATCCAAACGTTTCGCACCGTCGCGGCGCGGGGCTGCCGAAACGTCCGGGACGCGGCGACCGAGAGTCATCTGCGGCGGATCCGTCCACAGGTGCGGAAACCGGGGGTCGCCGTTAAGTGGACGTTGGCAAATCCGCCCGGATACTCGCGCGCGGTGGGGTGAATTCGGACGGACTTCTGTGAGCGACGCAAACGACCCGGTTTTCGAGCGTTTTCTCGGGGGCTTCTTCGGCCGTGACCCGGTTCGGAACGAGCCGACCGGCGACGAGGAGACCGTGCGCCACATCCGCGGCGATCAGATCTCGGCGATCGTCGATCTCGTGCCGATGTCGGCCTGCGCCATCGCCCTGAACGCCGTGATCGTGGTGATCGCCTTCCATGCGACCGTCTCCCACACCTTCCTGGCTGCCTGGGTCGCGGCTCTCTCGGCCAATCTCTTCATCGCCCTCCGGAACTGGCGCACCACCCGCGGTCGCGTGCGGCCCACCGCGTCGGCCAACGCGATCCGCCGGGTGATGGTCAACGCCAGCACCGTGGCGCTGCTGTGGGGACTGATGGCGCTGGTCGTGGTGCCCGGAGCCGACCTCTACGAGAAGCTCCTGGTCGAAGTGATCGCCACCACGATCGCGGCCGGCGGTGCGTTCACTCTGTCGACCGTGCCGCGGGCCTCGATCGCCTACGTCTGGATCGTCATCGTCGCGGCGGCGGCGGCCATGTTGATCGGCGAGAACGGAGCGGATCTGCGGACCGGCCTCCTGATCGTCGCCCTCTGGGGGCTGTTCGGCGTCTACCTGACCCGCAACATCACGGCGCACGGTCGCCGCTTCATCGAGAACGCCCGCAACCGCGCAGAGCTGATGGAGAAGAACGACGTCATCTCGCTGTTGCTGCGCGACTTCCAGGAACACGGCGGCGACTGGCTGTGGGAAACCGACGCCGAGGGCCGGCTGGTCGAGCCGTCCGAGCGCCTGACCGAAGTCTCCGGCCGCACCGCCCACGAACTCCTCGGAATGCCGATCCGCGCGCTCGTCGCCGGGGTTCCCGACGGTGGCAGCGGCGCGCTCGTCGATGCGATGGACTGGTTCGACACCTTCCGCGATCTCGTCATCCACGTCGAAGTCGGCGGACAGGTCCGTTCGTGGAGCCTCACCGGACGGCCGGTGTTCCGCTCCAACGGCACCTTCTGCGGCTATCTCGGCGTCGGCTCCGACGTGACCGAGCGGCGGGCGGCCGAGGCGCGGGCACTCTTCCTCGCCGAGACCGACACGGTCACCGGCCTCGCCAACCGACTGAAGTTCTCCACCGAACTGGAACGGGCCCTCGCCGATCCGCAGACCGGCGGCCGCACCAGCCTGTTCTATCTCGACCTCGACCAGTTCAAGTCGGTCAACGACACGATGGGCCATCCGGTCGGCGACAGCCTGCTCGCTCAGGTCGGCGAACGGCTGCGGGCCTCGACCGGCTGCGACAGCGTCGTCGCCCGCATCGGCGGTGACGAATTCGCGGTCCTGCACCGGCGGTCCGACCGCTCCGACGACGCGAACCACATCGCCGAAGCGATCCTCGCCACCTTCGAGGAGCCCTTCACCCTCGACGGCGCCGACATCTCGATCGGAACCTCGATCGGCATCGCCGTCGGGCCGGAGGACGGCTCCACCCCGCTCGAACTGATGAAGGCCGCCGATCTGGCGCTCTACCGGGCGAAGGCGGAGGGACGCGGCATCTTCCGCTTCTACGAGCCGGGCCTCGATGCGAAGGCACGCCGCCGCCGTCAGCTGGAACAGGGGCTCCGGGCGGCGATGGGCACCGACCAGCTCTATCTCGTCTACCAGCCGATCGTCGCCACCGGGACCGGCCAGATCGCCGGGTTCGAGGCACTGTTGCGGTGGCGTTCGCCGGAGTTCGGCCACATCTCGCCGGCCGAGTTCGTGCCGATCGCCGAAGAGTGCAAGCTGATCGTGCCGCTCGGCGAATGGGTGCTGAGGAGCGCGACCCGCGAGGCGTCCGCCTGGCCGCGACACCTGAAGATCTCGGTCAATCTCTCCGCCGTCCAGTTCCGCAACCGTCGGCTGCTCGCCACGGTGGTCAAGGCGCTCGAGGAGAGCGGCCTCGCTCCCCACCGGCTGCAGGTCGAGATCACCGAGTCGACCCTGCTCGACGCCGGCGAACAGACCCTGTCGATGCTGCGCGACCTGCGCGTGCTCGGGGTCCGGGTCGCGCTCGACGACTTCGGCACCGGCTATTCGAGCCTCAACTACCTGCGCAAGTTCCCGTTCGACAAGGTCAAGATCGACAAGCGCTTCGTCGACGACATCGACGTCAACCCGCAGAGCCGGGCGATCGTCAAGGCGATCCTCGACCTCACCGCGGCCCTCGGCATGTCGACCGTCGCGGAGGGCGTCGAGACCCTCTACCAGTTGGAAGAGCTGAAGCGGCTCGGCTGCGACGAGGTCCAGGGCTACGTCGTCTCCGCCGCGGTGGAACCGGACGCGGTCCTCGACATGCTGGAACGGGGTGCCGCCAGCGCTTCCGGCCAGGGCGAACTCGTCGAGCCGATCGACCTCGACTTCATCGACGCGATCGAGATCCGCGACGAAGTCGCCTGATCCGGCTCAGCCGAACCGGCGGATCGCCAGTGCCAGCCCGACGGCGGCGGCGACGCCGATCGGCAGGATGATCCACAGCGAGAACAACAGCACGCTCGGCGGCGCCACCGCGGCGACCGACCACGGCGTGAAACGCGCCGCGAGGCAGGCGACGACCAGTGCGAGCGCGCCGGCGATCGCCGCCCGACCGGGCACGCCGCGCGGCGAAGCGGCGACGAAGCCGCTCCACAGCAGCCCGCCGACCAGTCCCGCACCGACAGCACCGGCCAGACCGCCGACCCAGTCGGCGTAGAGCTGGAACAGGAGAACGCCGCCGATCACCGCATGACCGAGACCGGCCGCGGCGACCGCCGCCGCGGTGCGCGGGGGCGGAACCATCGTCGCGCCGACCTCGGCGGCCGGATCCTGATCGTTCATCGTGCGCCCCTCTCTCCGCCGGTGTCCGCCACCGCTGCGACGCCGTCGCGGCGCCCGACGACCGGTCTGCCCCTTCGGGCGGCGGATCGCAAGCCCTCAGCCGCGCGACGCGGCGGCGCGGCGGGCGAGTGCGTCGACCTCGCCGACGGTGACGGCGAGCCGGCCGATCAGATAGAGGGCGAAGGAGCGGCCGCATTCGAGCCGGATCACCTCGACCCCGCGCCGCCACACCAGGACGCCCGCCTTGCCCCAGAGCGTCCGCGTCGCCCGGCCGACCGGGAAGGCATCGAGCGAGAGATCGAGCGGGCAGCCGGCGGCGAGCACCGCCTCGACCAGCGGTCCGTCGAGTTCCAGCACCGCCTCGCGATCGGAGACGTCGACCAGGGCATGTGGCACCGACCATGCGGCGAAGGCGGCGACGATCGCTGGCGCTTCGGCGGGATCGACGACGATCCGCCATTCGTCAGGACCGAGGCAGAGCACGGCGCAGCCGCCGGCCCGATCGGTGGCGCCGACCGGCTCCGGTATCGCCGCGCCGAGGGTTCTCTCCGCCGCGGCCCGGTTCTCGGGGCGCAGGCGGAGGGCGAAGCGGGCCTCGCCGTCGATCGGCCGGACCTTCAGGCCGGGCACGTTCGGAAAGGCCGAAACCGAAAACGGGCCGACCGAGGCGAGCACGAGGGGGGCGGGTTCAGACATGGAGGCGCCGTCCTTCCGGATCGAAGAACACCGGGGAGACGACCGTCGCGGCGATCGATCCTCCCGGCATCGGCACGTGGACCGTGGTGCCGATCCGCGTGCGGCCTCCGGCGACCACCGCCAGCGCGATGCCACGGCCGAGGGTCGGCGAGAAATAGGCGGAAGTGACGAAACCGAGCGCCGACGTGCCGGGCTTCGGATCGGCGTCCGCCGTCAGTTGCGCGCCTTCGACCAGCACCACGTTCGGATCCGCCACCGACAGGCCGACGAGGCCGCGCCGGTCGGGATCCGCGAGATCGGCCCGCGCCAGTCCGGCCTTGCCGACGAAGTCCGGCTTGCCGCGCCCGACCGAGCGGCCGAGGCCGACGTCGGCGGGGGTGAGCGTTCCGTCGGTGTCCTGACCGACCACCAGATAGCCCTTCTCGGCGCGCAGCACGTGCATCGCGTCGGTGCCGTAGGGCGCGCCGCCGACCGCCGCCACCCGATCGGCGAGGAGGCGGAACAGCGCTTCCCCGTGGCCGGCGGGGACGTTCACCTCGAAGCCGAGTTCGCCGGTGAAGGAGACCCGGAACAGCCGTGCGGGAACCCCGGCGACCCGGCATTCGGCGACGGACATGTGGGGGAAGGCGGCGCCGGAGAGGTCGAGCCCCTCGACCAGCGGCGCCAGCACCTCGCGGGCCTTCGGACCCTGGAGCGCCATCACCGCCCACTGCTCGGTCACCGAGGTCGCCCAGACGTCGAGATCCGGCCATTCGGTCTGCAGGAAGTCTTCGATCAGATTGGCCACCCGGGCGGCACCGCCGGTGGTCGTGGTGACGTGGAAGCGGTCCGGCGCGAGGCGGGCGACGATGCCGTCGTCGAAGACGAAGCCGTCGTCGCGGGTCATCACCGCATAGCGGCACCGGCCGACCGCGAGTTTCGCGAGCGGATCGACGTAGATCCGGTCGAGGAAGGTCGCGGCGTCGGGGCCGACGATCTCCAGCTTGCCGAGGGTCGAGGCGTCGAACAGGCCGACGGTCTCGCGCACCGTTCGGACCTCCCGGGTGGTCGCCGCCGCCTCGCTCTCGCCGGAGCGCGGGAAGACGCGGGCCCGCTTCCACTGGCCGACGTCCTCGAACACCGCACCGGCCCCCACCGCCGAAGCATGGGCCGGGGTCGGACGGATCGGATCGAAGAGATCGCCCCGGTTCCCGCCGGCGAAGGCGCCGAAGGAAACCGGTGTCCACGGGCGGCGGAAGGTGGTCAGGCCGACCTCGGGAATCGGCTTTCCGGCGGCCTCGGCGGCGATCGCCAGAGCGTTGAGGTTCGACGTCTTGCCCTGATCGGTCGCCATGCCGGTGGTGGTGTAGCGCTTGACGTGCTCGATCGAGCGGAAGCCCTCGCGCACCGCGAGACGGATGTCCTTGGCGGTGACGTCGTGCTGGAAGTCGACGAAGGCTCGGGCGCGGTCGGGGTCGCCGGCGTGCGGGACCTCGCCGAGGAAACCGCCGATGGCGATCGACGTGCCCGTGGCGACGAAGCGGCGCGGGCTCACCTCCCCTCCCCCGGCGGTGCGGGCCGCGTCGGCGCCGGCGGCCCAGCCTTCGTCGAGGCAGTCGGCGAGACCCGCGGTGCCGTTGCAGGCGCCGGCGGCACGGACCGGTTCGACGCTGCGGCCGGGCAGGAAGACGCCGCGGGTTTCGTCCCAGACGACGCTGCCGCGGGCCTGCGAGAAGAGATGGATCGACGGCGTCCAGCCGCCGGAGGTGAGCAGCACGTCACAGGCGACGGTGGGTCCGGGAGCGACCCGGCCGTCGGCGCCGATCCGGCCGATCTCGACCGCGGTGACCGCCGTCCGGCCGAACACCCGGTCGATCGTCGCCCCGGTCTCGACCGCCAGTCCGGCGGCGCGGGCAGCGGCGGTCATCGGGCCTCCGTCGGGGCGCAGATCGACCACCCGTTCGACGATCACCCCGGCGGCGGCGAGTTCGATCGCCGCGTGATAGGCATCGTCGACCGCGGTGAAAAGCACCACCCGCGACCCGACGGCGACGCCGTGGCGACAGAGGCAGCACCGCGCGGCGCTCGCGGTCATCACGCCCGGCCGATCGTTGTCGGGGAACACCAGCGGCCGCTCGATCGCGCCGGCGGCGAGCACCACCCGGCGCGCCCGGACGAGGTGCATGACCTCGCGCGGCAACGCCGGATCGGGGTCGGCGAGGTGGTCGGTGACCTTCTCGATCAGGCCGACCAGACCGTGCTGGTACCAGCCGAAGGCGGCGGTGCGGCGCAGGAGCCGGACCCGTGGCGTCTCGGCGAGCGCCGCCACGGTTTCCGCGACCCAGTCGTCGGCCGGCCGGCCGTCGATCTTGGCGGTGGGATCGCCGAGCAGTGCGCCGCCGAACTCCGGATCCTGGTCGCACAGGATCACCTTCGCCCCGGCGACCGCCGCGGCCAGTGCGGCGGCGAGACCGGCCGGACCGGCGCCGATCACCAGCACGTCGCAATGGTCGTGGACCCGGGCATAGGTGTCGGGATCGGGTGCGGTCGGGGCACGGCCGAATCCGGCGGTGGCGCGGATCACCGGCTCGAACAGCTTCGCCCAGAAGCTCTTCGGCCACATGAAGGTCTTGTAGTAGAACCCCGAGACGAACAGCGGTGCGAACAGGTCGTTCAGCGCCGAGACGTCGAAACGCAGCGACGGCCAACGGTTCTGACTGATCGCCTTCAGCCCGTCGTAGAGCTCGACTTCGGTCGCGGCGAGGTTCGGCGTGGTGCGGCCGGCGTCGCGGATCACCGTGACCAGAGCGTTCGGCTCGTCGACGCCGGCCGAGACGAGGCCGCGGGGGCGATGATACTTGAACGAGCGGGCCAGCAGCCGCACTCCGGCGGCGGTCAGGGCGGAGGCCAGCGTGTCGCCGGGATGGCCGGTGAAGGCGCGTCCGTCGAAGGTGAAGCGCAGGATGCGCGAGCGGTCGATGCGGCCGCCGCCGCGGGCGCGGAACGGGCCGGTCATCGCTCCGCCTCCCCGGCCGCGAGTTCGGCCGGCGACGGATGCGGCACGCCGGGCGGCCAGGAGCCGGCGAAGCGGTCGCTCACCGTGTCGCGGACGGCGACGAAGAAGCGGCCGCAGCCGTGGACGTGGCGCCAGCGTTCGGCGAGCAACCCCTTGGTGTTGGAGCGGAAATAGAGCGCCTCGGCGAGCGCCGCCGGGTCCGCGTCGGGCGCCGGCCGGGCGATGCCGGCCTCACCGGCGGCGACGAACTCGATTTCCGGCCGCGGACCGCACCAGGGACAGGGGACGAGCAACATGGGCCTACCCTCTCAGTGCGCCACGGCCGCGGCGGCGGCCTCGTCGATCAGGCGGCCGCGGGCGAAGCGGTCGAGCGAGAAGGGCGCGGCGATCGGATGCGGCTCGCCGCGGGCGATGGTCGCCGCCAGGAGATGGCCGGCGCCCGGCGTCGCCTTGAAACCGCCGGTGCCCCAGCCGCAATTGACGTAGAGACCGGGGATCGGCGTGGTGCCGAGGATCGGCGAGCGGTCGACGGTGTTGTCGACGATGCCGCCCCAGTTGCGCATCATCCGGACGCGGCGCAGCGCAGGAAAAAGCTCGCAGATCGCATCGAGGGTATGCGCGGTGATCTGCGGCCCGCCGTTCTGGCCGTAGGAGACGTACTGGTCGGTGCCGGCGCCGATCACCAGATCGCCCTTGTCGGACTGCGAGATGTAGGCGTGGATGGTGTTCGACAGCACCACGCAGGAGATCACCGGCTTCAGCGGTTCGGAGACCAGCGCCTGCAGCGGATAGCTCTCGAGCGGCATCCGGAGCCCGGCGAGGTCCATCACCTGCGAGGTGTGGCCGGCGACGGAGACGCCGATCCGCTTCGCCCGAATGGTGCCGCGTCCGGTCTCGACCCCGGCGATCGATCCGTCGGGGTTGCGCAGAAAGCCGGTCACCGGGCAGTTCTCGACGATGTCGACGCCGAGGGCCGACGCGGCGCGGGCGAAGCCCCAGACCACCGCGTCGTGGCGGGCGACGCCGCCGCGCCGCTGCAGGGTCGCCCCGACGATCGGGTAGCGGATGGTGGAGGAGATGTTCAGCCCGGGGCAGAAGGCACGGGCCGCCTCCGGCTCCAGCCATTCGGAATCGATGCCGGCGAGCCGGTTGGCGTGGAGATGGCGGGTCAGGACCACCCGGTCGTGGTGACCGTGGGCGAGCATCATGACGCCGCGCGGGCTGAACATCACGTTGTAGTTCAGCGCCTGGGACAGGCCCTCCCAGAGCTTCAGCGAATGATCGTAGAGGGCCTCGGATTCCTCGAGCAGGTAGTTGGAGCGGACGATCGTGGTGTTGCGGCCGGAGTTGCCGGAGCCGATCCACCCCCGCTCCAGCACCGCGACGTCACGGATGCCGAACTCCGAGGCGAGATACCAGGCCGCCGCCAGACCGTGCCCGCCGCCGCCGACGATCACCACGTCGTAGACACGCTTCGGTTCGGGCGATCGCCACTGTTCCGGCCAGCCGCGATGGCCGGCGAAGGCCTGCCTCAGGAGCGAGAGGAATGAGAAGCGCATCGACGACGCCCTCCGCCGGAGAGGACCGGCCGGCTCGGCACCACGGCACCGGCGGTCGGCGGGGCGGACGTGCGCGCGGGCGGGCCGGCCCCGGCGAGCCACGCCGTGGTCCATCCGATCCGTCCGAGGGCCGTCCGTAAAGGCGGGCGGACGCATGGCCGGAGGGTCGAGCCCTGCGCCCCGCGCCGAGCCCGGAAATCCGCCCCTGACGGCCACGATTCGGGCCCCGATTCGACCTTCGTCGATCACGGGAGCGGGTCTTTCACGTCACGGATCTGTGAATCGTGCTCTTCCGACGGCGGGCGCATCTTCCTCCGTGCAAATACGGATACCCGCCCGTCGAGTCGATCGGCGGGGCGACCGGTCCGCGAACCAGGAGGAGGATCCCATGACCCACCCCACGAAGGCCGCACTCACCGCCGTCTTCGCCGCAGCCCTCGCCTTCGGCACGGTCGGTGCCGTGTGGGCGGCCGGTGATCCGATCGCCGAGCGCAAGGCGCTGATGAAGGCCAACGGCGGCGCCTTCGGCGGCGTCATGGTGAAGATGGCGAAGGGCGAGGCCACCTACGACGCCGCCGCGGTGAAGGCGGCCCTGGCCAAGATCGACGAGGACGCCAAGGGCTTCGCCGGCCTCTTCCCGAAGGGCAGCGAAACCGGCGGCGACACGGCGGCGGCTCCGAAGATCTGGGAGGATCCGAAGGGCTTCGAGGCCGAACTCGCCAAGCTGCGCAGCGTGGTGGCGGCCCAGACCAAGGCGGCGACCACCGACCTCGCCGGGCTGAAGGTCGCGGTCGGGGAGATCGGCAAGGTCTGCTCGTCCTGCCACGAATCCTACCGCATCAAGAAGTGATCGGTCGGCCGGTCCGCACCGCGGATCGGCCGGCGCAACCGCCGCCCCTCTCCTCCGACCGGGGGAGATCGCGGCAGGAGGACGACGAACCATGGCCCGGCCGGCCCGCTTCTTCATCGCGCTCGCGGGGATCGCCGTGGTGGTCGCCGCAGGCGGGACATGGGCGACCCGGCCGGCGCGGATCGACCCGAGCCGGATCGCCGGCTTCGTCGCCGACATCGAGAACGGCGCCCGGCTCTTCGACATCGCCGGCTGCGCGTCGTGCCACGCCGCGCCGAAGGCGGAGGGCGAGGAGCGGCTGAAACTCGGTGGCGGCCGCAGTTTCGAGACGCCGTTCGGCACCTTCCGGGCCCCGAACATCTCCTCCGATCGCCAGACGGGGATCGGCGAATGGACGCTCGCCGAGATCGTCGATGCGATCGTCGCCGGGGTCGGGCGCGACGGCAGCCACCAGTATCCGGCGATGCCCTACGGCTCCTATGCCCGGATGAGCCTCGCCGACGCCTTCGATCTCGCCGCCTTCGTCAAGACGCTGCCGGCGGTCGAGCACGAAGTGGCACCGCACGACCTCGCCTTTCCGTGGAATCTGCGGATCGGGGTCGGCCTGTGGAAGCTGCTGTTCCTCGATTCCCGGCCGGTGATCGATCCGCCGGGCGCCTCGCCGCAGGTGCTGCGCGGCCGATATCTGGTCGAAGGCCCTGGCCACTGCGGCGAATGCCACACGCCGCGCGACGCCTTCGGCGGGCCGGTCCGGTCGCGCTGGCTGGCCGGGGCGCCGGTGGTCGACGGCCCGGGACGGGTGCCGAACCTGACGTCCCATTCGGCGGCGCTCGGATCGCGGTCGGTCGACGACATCGCGAGCTACCTCGGGACCGGCTTCACGCCGGACGGCGACGTCGCCGGCGGTGCGATGGCCGACGTCGTCGCCAACTGGTCGAAGGTGTCGGCCGAGGATCGTAGTGCGGTCGCCCTCTATCTGAAGGCGATCCCGCCGATCGCTCCGGAGCCGAAGGCGCCGGCGAAGTGAGAGGCGTTCAGCACGCCGCCGGCCGCGTCTCCTCGACGATCCAGGCCCCGTAGGCGCGGCTCGCCGCCTCGACCGAGAGGACGAGGAGCGCCGGCACCTCGTAGGGGTGATCGGCGGCGATCGCCGCCGTCGCCGCTTCGGCGAGACCGGCCCGGGTCTTGGCGAGGATCGCCGTTTCGCCGGCTTCCTCGATCGCCCCGTTCCAACGGTAGACGGAACGGACCGCCGGCAGGATCACCACACAGGCGGCGAGCCGGGCCTCGACCAGACGTCGGGCCGCCAGACGCGCCGCGGGTTCGTCCGGAAAGGTCGACCAGACGATCACCGGCCGATCGTCACCCGCCTGCGGCGGGGCGGACATGTCGAGACTTCCGTCGGGCATCGGCGCCTCATGCGTTGACCGTCCCGGCCGCGCGTGGGATCAGGGGCGGGGACGCGCCAGCATAAGGCCCGACCGGGCCGCTCGGAAATGCCGTCTGGAACGAGGAAGTCGTCGATGCCGGGATCCCGGGGCAACCGCCGTCGTATCGAGAACATCGCCTTCATTTCGTCGCCGAGCGAGGAGGCCGAGGCGGCCCGCCGCCACCTCGCCCATCTCTACGGCTCGTCGCCGCCGGACATGGCGGATGCGATCGTGGCGCTGGGCGGCGACGGGTTCATGCTGCAGGCGCTGCGCCGCTTCCTCGACACCGGCAAGCCGGTCTACGGCATGCACCGCGGCTCGATCGGCTTCCTGATGAACGAGTTCCGGGTCGACGGGCTGACCGAACGGCTGGCCCGGGCCGAGATCACCCGGATCCGGCCGTTGTCGATGACCGCCACGACCACCGACGGCACCGTCCACGAAGCCCGCGCCTTCAACGAGGTGGCACTGTGGCGGCAGACCTATCAGGCGGCCAAGCTCAAGATCGTGATCGACGGCATCGAACGGCTCTCCGAACTGATCTGCGACGGGCTGATCGTCGCCACGCCCGCCGGGTCGACCGCCTACAACTTCTCGGCACACGGTCCGATCATCCCGCTCGATGCGCCCCTCCTCGCCCTCACGCCGATCAGCCCGTTCCGGCCGCGGCGTTGGCGCGGCGCGCTGGTGCCCGACCGGGCGGAGATGCGGGTGGAGGTGCTCGACACGGTGAAGCGGCCGGTCGGCGTCGCCGCAGATCACACGGAATTCCGGGACGTGCGCGAGGTCACCGTGCATCAGGACCGCAATTCCGAGAGCCTTCTCATGTTCGATCCCGAGCACAATTGGGAAGAACGCATCCTGGACGAGCAGTTCCAGTACTGACCACGGTTCGAATTTCTGCGTCCGGAAAAACCAAAACTTAAAGATCCCGACCCATCATCGCCGACGACGAACACGCGACGTCCAGTGGGCGCCGACTCGCGGCGGCTCGTCGGCGCGGGCGACGGGTTCGGGAGGAAGACATGGCAAAGCGGACCGCCAAGGCCGTCAAGGAACCCGATATCGAACCTGCCGAAGCCGCCTTCGCGGAGGCCGGGGACGACGGGCTGGGCATCGACGAAACCGCCGAGTTCATCCGGCCGCCGACCGACCTGCGGCGCAAGGTGCGCGAGATCAAGACCCGCGCGGGCGATCCCGATCCGGTGGCCGCGGCGGAAGCCGCGCTGAAGCGGATGGAAGACAGTTTCGAAGGCTGGATGGAGGAGGAGACCGTCCGCCTGGTCGAGCTGTGGGCGATCGCCGATCGCAGCGGCTGGGAGGCCGAGGTCCGCGACGAGTTCCACCGCGCCGCCCACGACATCAAGGGCCAGGCGGCGACGCTCGGCTACCCGATCGCCGGGCGCGTGGCCGCCAGCCTCTGCCGGCTGCTCGAGACGATCGAATCGCCGCAGCGCCTGCCGCGCGAGCTGTTGCACCAGCACGTCCTGTCGGTCAGGGCGATCCTCTCCGAACAGGCGCGCGAGGAATCGAGCGACACCGCCCGGCGTCTCGCCGACCGGCTGGAAGAGGTCACCGACGACTATCTCGGACAGATCGATCACGCCGCCTGAACACGGGCGGCATCGACGGCGAATCCCGCGACGCGGAAGCACGGGCCGGACATCGTTCCGGCCCGTTCGCATGTCCGCCTCAGGCGGCGCGCAGCATGAAGCCGGGCAGTTCGAGGCGGCCCTTCGGCGGCTCCAGCCACTCGGGCGGGAAATCCTCGGGGCGGGCGAAGTCGAAGAGGCCGACGGCCGGTTCCTCGAACCCGATCTCGGGCGCGGCGGCCGGCGCCTCGACCTCTGCCTCGGCGGTGATCGGCGGCTCCACCGATCCTTCGATCGTCTCCGGTGCGCTCGGACCGGCCTCTTCGGAGCGGACGGCGAACACGTCCGCCGTATAGAGTTCGGCTTCGAAGGCTTCGACCGAGATCTCGCGCGCCGGCACCGGCTCGACCACGATCACCTCGGGCGCCTCGGCCGCCGGTGCTTCGGCATCGACGACCGGTGCCGGCAACAGACGCGGATCTCGGGCGGCGGTCACCGCGCGCATGTGGTCGCGGGCGGCATCGGCGGCGAAGCGGCGCAGCAGCAGCAACAGATCGTCGCCGAGTTCCAGGTCGCGGTCGCGCACCCGGGTCAGCACCCGTTCGACGAGGCGGCGGGCGAACCGGGCGCGGTCGCCGGGCGTGCCGTCCCAACCGCCGGTCTCCCGCATCAGCCGCCGATGTTCCTCGATCGCCGCGGCGAAGGCCGGGAAGGTGCGGAGCGGCATTCCCGCCCGGCGGTGGAGCGCGGCGAGTGCGGAGCGGCGGCCTTCGCCGAGCAGGGCGGCGACGCGGCCGCTCGGCAGGCCGACCAGACCGGCGAGCGCCGCCTCGACGAACCGGAGATCGCCGATGCAGGCGGCCCGCAACACGAGACGGGTGGTCAGTTGCCCGGTCGACCGCAGATGTTCGACCAGATCGGCGGCTTCCCCCGGCGCGGCACGGGCGGAGAGCGCCACGGTGGCGCGGTCGCGGGCATCGCCGGTCACTTCCGCGAGACGGTCGGCATCGACGTCGTCTCCGTCACCGACGATGTGGCGGCCGATCGCTTCGGCGAGCTTCTCCAGGACCCGATGGCGAACCGCGATCGGAACGTCCGGTCGCTGCATCAGCAGCTCGCGCACCTCCGCGCGATCGCCGAAACGCTCGACGACCCTCTCCAGCGCCTCGAGCGGCAGCACCGCACCGGGATTGGCGATCAGGCGGACCACCGCGCTCGGGTCGGCGGCGGAGGCCAGGGCCATCGCGACCGACGGACCGAGCGTCGGCCGATCGGCCACCGCTTCGCACACCGACGGATCGGCCCAGCCGACGAGATCGGCGAGTTCGGCGTCGATCAGGTCGGGCGACCGGCCGGCGACGATCGCAGCGGTCTCCGGCTCGTCGGCGAGCAGCGTCTCGAGCAGATGGCCGGGGGCACCGCGCGCCGTCGACAGACGTTCGGCGAGGCGGCGACGGACCGCCGGATCGGGGTCTCGGGCGAGGTGGGTGAGCGCCGCTTCGACGGATTCGCGCTTCGCCTCGTCGAGATCGGGCGAGGCGTAGGTCCGCACCAGACGGTCGGCGGCGACGAGCCGCCGCTCCGGGGCGGCTTCGGCGATCCAGTGGAAGAATCCGTCGAGTTCCATGCGTCGTACCGTTTCGACCCGATTCGGAGCGGCGGCCGAGGGCCGCCGGACTTCACCGCCGATACTGACGGGGAGACATTAACGATCGGTTCACCATGACTGCGGGCACGCGGGGTCAGCGGGTCGGGCGACGGCGGCTCATGTCGACGAGGTCGAGCGGCGCGAAGTCGCGGCGCGCGGGGGACGTCCCGGCGGCGGTGGCGGCGGTCGGGCCGGGTTGCACCGTGGTGGTTGGCGCGACGGAAACCGTCCGCACCGCACCTGCGGCGGCCGGCGTCGGGGCGACCGACACGGCGCTCGTCCGAACCGGCGTAGCGGTCGGGAGAATGGCCGCGGTGGTCACCCGCACCGCGTCGGGTGCGGCGCCGTTCGCCTCCTCGGCGAAGAGCAGACGCGACGGCCGCGCCGCACCGTGCGCCGCGTCGACCATCGGCAACGGCATCGACGGCCCCCCTTCCGCCGCCCGGGTCATCAGCCGGCTCGGGCGGAGGCCCGACGCGACCGGCGTGGCGACGGCGGTCGGCACGGGTGTGGTCGTGGCCGGGGCGGCCGGCGGCGCGGCGAGACGCAGGGGCGCGTTCGGGTCGACCCAGGGAATGCCGCCGTTCACGCCGGGCGTCTTGGCCTGGGCGCGGGCCTCGGCGATCGCCACCAGAGCACGGCCGGCCGCCGGATGGTCGCCCGGCAGCGTGCCGGCGAGCGCGGCGACACCGTCGGCGGTCTCGTCGGTGCCCCCCGCCGGATCGGTGCGCATCAGCAGCGAGAAGGCATCGGTGGTCGCCTTCGCCCGCCATCCGGTGAGCCCACCGGCGACGCCGAGCGTCTCGCCACCGGAGGCACCGGGAATCGACCGATCGGCGAGGATACTGCGCGAATGGGCGAGCGCCTTGGACGGATCGGTGACCGCCTCGCCGGTGCCGAGCGGTTCGGCGGCGACCTGGGCGGCGGCCTGGGCCTTGACCAGACGGGCGACGGTCGCCGGATCGACCGGCCGGGCGGCGGTACGGGCGATCGCCGCGTGTTCCTCGGCGATCCGCCGGGCGATCACCGGATCGGCGGCGGTGGTCGTCCCGGTCAGGCGCCCCAGAAGCTCGGACGCGGTCTTCGGCCGGCCGGCCCGGTCGTAGAAGAGGCCGGGATTGGCGGCGGCGGCCTTCGGGAAGGAGACCGCGGCGGTGCTGCCGGGCTCGTTCGCGGCGAGGCGGATCAGTTTGGTGGCGCCTGCGGGACCGAGCACGTGTGCGGCGTAGAGCTCGCCCTCGGTCGGATTGCGGCCGAGGGTCTCGGTGAGCTTCTGCGCGTTCTCCTGGGTGAAGCGGCCGGCCATCACCGAGGAGACCAGCGGATCGGAGCGCAGTGCCAGGATGCGCGCCCGCATCTTCGGATCGGCGACGGTCCAGCCGTCCTTGCCGTCGGAGGCGATCGCATCGGCATAGCGGTCGAGGCCGACCGAGGCACCCTGCTTCTTGACCAGTTCGAGCCAGGTCTGGTCGAGGAACTGGAACAGCCCCTTGGCGGTCGAACTGGTCGAGCCGAGATCGGCCTGGTAGTCGGATTCGCGCCCCGAGGTCGACAGGAGATAGCCGAAGGACGTGCCGGTGGCGTCGCTGGCCGCCTTGAAGGCGCCGGCGATGCGACGTTCCGCACTGGCAGCGGCGATCTTGTTGCGGTCGTCGATCTGCATGGCCTCGTCCGGTACGAGCCGCCGGGCGGCACCCGAAGCGCGACGGTCCCGTCCTCCCTCACCGCACCGTCGGGCGGCGGAACGCTCCGTCGATCGCGGAAAAGTGCCACGATTCGCCGCAAAGCAAAGCCGTCTGTCGAATTAGTTTCGCAATTCCCGATCATTTGATGTGGAATTCGATCGGGATTCGCTCCGCGATCGGAGACACCGCCGGGATGACGCGAGGTCGTCTTCCGCGCCCGCCGATCGTGGGGGAGCGTCACGGCGCGACACCGCGCCCGACGTGGTCCGCCGCCCGACCGAGACCGATCCAGGACTTCGAACGGACCTCAGATGCGCTCATTTCTCGACGTCGCCGCCCACGATTTCTCCGATCTCACGACGGCCCTCGGCAGCGGCGCCGACGTCGTGATCCTCGACCTCGCCCGCGC
The DNA here is from genome assembly GCA_937919435.1 of uncultured Alphaproteobacteria bacterium. Taxonomy (GTDB): domain Bacteria; phylum Pseudomonadota; class Alphaproteobacteria; order Rhizobiales; family Ancalomicrobiaceae; genus Siculibacillus. Next base: position 28,530 of record CALFRR010000002.1, read on the forward strand.
CGCCTCGCTCGCCGCCGCCGCCTCGGCCCGCGCGGCGATGGCCGAGGCGATCCGGCGCCATGCCGGGACCGCCGGCCGGCCGCGGCTGTGGGTGCGGATCAACGGCTTCGCCAGCGGTCTCGCCGATCTCGATCTCGACGCGGCGGTCGCCGCCGGTGCCGACGGGATCGTCCTGCCGAAGGCGGCGGGCGGCACCGACGTCACCCGGCTCGACGCCAAGATCGCGGTCGCCGAGGCGATCCACGCGATCCCCGACGGTCGCACCCGGATCGTCGCGACGATCGGCGAAACCGCCCTGTCGGTGTTCCAGGCCGGCACCTACCGCGGCGCTTCGCACCGGCTCGCCGGCCTGCTGTGGACCGCCGAAGGGCTCGCCGCCGACCTCGGCATCGCCTCCGTCCGCGATGCCGACGGCGCGCTGCGCGACACCTTCCGGCAGGCCCGCGCGGCGGTGCTGCTCGGGGCGGCGGCGGCCGACGTGCCGGCGATCGACGACGTCTGCGAACCCGGACGCGACCTCGGCACGGACTGCCGAAGGGCGACCGCCGACGGCTTCGCCGCCAAACTCGGCCGCAGCGCCGCCGACGTCGCGACGATCAACGCCGCCTTCACGCCGTCGGCCGAGGAAGTCGCCGAGGCCCAGGCGATCGTCGCGGCCTTCGCCGCGGCGGCCGGGGCGCCGGTCGTCGAGTGGGGCGGGCGACTGCTCTACCGGTCGCGGCTGACCCGGGCGCTCGGGATGATCGCCCGCGCCGGCTGAGGCCGACGCGAGACGAGCAGCGGGCCGGCTCAGCGGCCGCCGGCACCCGGCGGGCGGGTCATCTGGAACAGTTCGTCGACGGCGACGTAGTCCATGTAGCCGCAGCGGGCGATGGTCCGCGCGCGGGTCATGTCGAACAGGCCGTCGACCAGGCACTGGTCGGCGATGTGGATGCCGACCACCTGACCGATCACCAGATGGTTGTTCGACGGCGTGCCGTCGACGGTCCTCGGGGTCAGCTTCTCCACCACCCGGCATTCGAGGGCGGCGGCGGCTTCCGCGATGTGCGGCGGCTTCACCAGAACCGACGGCGCCGGGGTCAGTCCGACGAAGCCGAATTCGCTCTCGCCGCGCGGCAGCGGCGCGGAGGAGAGGTTCATCGCCTCGCGCAGATCCCAGGTCGCCAGATTGGCGACGAACTCGTCGGTCTCGAAAGCGGCGGTGATCGAGTCCTTCCAGCCGTCGGAGGAGAAGATCACCATCGGCGGGATGCCGGCGACCGCTCCGAAGAAACTGTAGGGGGCGAGATTGACCGCGCCGTTCGCATCGACGGTCGAGATCCAGCCGATCGGGCGGGGAGCGACGATCGCCTTGAACGGATCGTGGGGCAGGCCGTGGCCTTCGGCGGTGGCGTAGAACATCGCTCAGGCGCTCCACTCGGTGAGGATGTCGGCGAGCGCCGGGCGAGGCCGCTCGACCGGCGCCTCGGTCGGGGTGCCGACGGCGACCAGACCGGCGACCCGTTCGCCCGGCCCGACCCCGAGGATCGCCCGGGCCTCGTCGTCGTAGCAGCACCAGCCGGTCAGCCACTGGGCCGAATAGCCCATCGCGTGGAAGGCGAGCATCAGGTTCATCGTCGCCGCCCCGGCGGAGAGGATCTGCTCCCATTCCGGGACCTTGAAGTGCTCGACGGTCTTCGAGATCACCCCGACGGTGAGCGGCACCGTCGAGAAGCGGGTCCGTTCGAGTTCCGCCTTCTTCGGCTGCAGATCGGGGAACTTCGCCCGGTGGAGCGGCGCCAGCTTCGCGTCGATCTCGGCCCGCGCCGGCCCGCGGAAGAGCACGAAGCGCCAGGGCACCAGCTTGCCGTGGTCGGGCACGCGGGCGGCGATGGTGACGGCGCGGGCGATCTCGTCGTCGGAGGGACCGGGATCGGAGAGTTGGAAGAAGGAAACGGTACGGCGGGTCTCGAGCAGTTCGAGCGCATCGGGCATGAGGAGAGCCTTCGCTGGCTGCGGCGTCTCGCACCGCGGGATCGATCGAACAAACCCGAGACGGCAACGGCTTGTCAACGGAAGAGGACGATCCTCGCCGGGACTTGAAAACGCCACGGCAAGGGCGTTTCTCTCGATGGCGGACGAGTCCGCCGCGACCATCCGACGAGCAGCTTCCCCGCGACGAGGCCGAGACGACGTGATCCGCAAGCCAGGTTCCCATTCTCTCCCGCTCCTCCCGCGCGCGAAGACGGTGCTCTGCGTCGCCCTCGCCTTCGGACTCGCCGGTCCGGCCGCCGCCCTCGCCGAGACCTCCGGCGCGCCGCTGGCGCTGCGCCCGGCGGCCGATCCGACCCAGCCGATCCCCTATGCCCCCAATCCGCCGCCGGTCGTGCCGAACCCCGCTCAGGCGGCGGCGCCGGCCTCGACGGTGGCGAACCCCTCCGATGCCGCCCTCAGACCGACGCTGAAGCTCTCGGCGATGGTCACGGAAGCCGGGCCGGCGATCCGAACCGGACTGGTCTGGCGGGTGTTCAGGGAGAAGGACGACGCGGAGGACCGGCTGCAGCTGATCGTCACCGCATCCGGCGGCGACGCCGAATTCCGGCTGGAGCCCGGCTCCTATCTGGTCCATGCCGCCTATGGCCGGGCCGGCGCGACCACCCGGGTGACGGTGAGCGCCGACAAGACCCGCAAGGAGACGCTGATCCTCAACGCCGGCGGAGTCCGCCTCGCCGCCCTCGGCGCGGGCGATCTGCCTCTGCCCACCGACAAGCTGGCCTTCGACATCTACGCCAAGGACGCCGACCAACGCGGCGAGCGTCAGGCGCTGGTGCTCGGCGTGCGTCCGGGTCGCGTGGTCCGCCTCAATGCCGACACCTATCGGATCGTCGGCCGCTACGGCGACCTCAACGCGGTGGTGCGGGCGGAGATCCACGTCAATCCGGGCAAGCTGACCGAGGCGACCGTCTATCACAAGGCGGCGCAGCTCACGCTGAAGCTGGTCAACGAACTCGGCGGCGAGGCACTGCCGAACACGTCCTGGCTGGTGCTGACCCCGGCCGGCGACACCATCACCGAGAGCGTCGGCGCCTTCCCGACGATCGTTCTCGCCGAGGGCGAGTATTCGCTGGTCGCCAAGAACCAGGACCGCATCTTCACCCGCAACTTCACCGTCCAGGCGGGCTTCGATCGGGAGATCGAGGTGGTCGCCGACGACGGCGAGAAGAAGTGACGCGGCCTCGGGCGGACGCGGGACGGCTCAGTCGATCCGCTCGGAGGTGAGGGTGACGACCCCGGCCGCCGCCATCGCGGCACGGGCGGCGGCGAGCGATCCGTCGAGATCGATCGCCCGGGCGGCATCGTCGACCAACACCGTCGCGAAGCCCGCGGTCCGCGCGTCGAGCGCCGTCCAGGCGACGCAGAAGTCGGTGGCCAGACCGCAGACGAAGACCCGCGCGACGCCGCGCGCCTTCAGCCAACCGGAAAGCCCGGTGTCGGTGGTGCGATCGGCCTCGCGGAAGGCCGAGTAGCTGTCGACCGCCCGGTTCGCCCCCTTGCGCTGGATCAGCACCGCCTGCGGTACGTCGAGACCGGCGGCGAGCGCCGCGCCGGGCGTCCCCTGGACGCAGTGCACCGGCCACAGCACCTGGGTGCCGTAGGCGAGTTCGGTCGTCTCGAAGGGCGCGCGGCCGGGATGCGACGCGGCGAAGGAGAGATGGTCGGCCGGGTGCCAGTCCTGGGTCAGGACGACGGTCGAGAAGCGTTTCGCCAGTCTGTTGACCACCGGGATCACCGCATCGCCGTCGGGCACCGCGAGGGCGCCGCCGGGCAGGAAATCGACCTGGACGTCGACGACGATCAGACAATCGCTGGCGGTGGGCATGGTCCCCTCCCCTCGGCGGCCGGGCTCGGACGGGCCGGCCCCTCCGGATCCTCGGTAGCAGAGGCGAATCCGGTGTACAACGGTCGGCGGGGCGAACCGCCCATGCCCGATCGAACGGAGCCCGCCCGCTTGCCGCTCGCCGCCCCTCCTCCTCGCCCACCGGTCCGCCGACGCTCCGCCGGCGGATTCGCCGCCCTCTGGCGGATCTTCCTGCCGGGGTCGATCGCGCTGATCCTGGTCGCCATCCTCGACGGGATCGGCAATCCCGACGGCCGGCCGGTCTGGCTGTTCGCCGCCGGCATCGGCTTCGCACTGATCGGCGGAACGAGTTTTCTGCGTCACCTCTGGGATGTCGGCCGCGCCGCCCGATATGATCGGGATCCACCGTCATCCCGAGGACCCGGACGATGAACCACGACGCCTACGACGACGCCTACATCCGCGACATTCTCACCTCTGTGAAGACCATCGCCCTGGTCGGCGCCAGCGCCAACCCGGAACGCGATTCGCACGAAGTGCTGCTGTTCCTCGGACGTGCCGGTTATGCGGTCACCCCGATCAACCCCGGCCTCGCCGGCAAGGAGATCGGCGGGCGGACCGTCGTCGCCTCGCTCGCCGACCTCCCGGCTCCGGTCGACATGGTCGACGTGTTCCGCCGGTCGGACGCCGCCGGAGCGGTGGTCGACGAGGCGATCGCGGCGGGGGCGAAGGTCGTCTGGCTGCAGCTCGGGGTGCGCGACGACGCGGCCGCGGCGCGGGCCGAGGCCGCCGGGCTGAAGGTGGTGATGGACCGCTGCCCGAAGATCGAACTCCGCCGGCTCGGGATGGTCTGAGCCGCCACCGGCCTCGCGGCGGGACGCCCGGTCGTACGCCTGGGTGTCCCGCGGCGCCTCACTGCATGGTCAGCAGACCGCGCAGGTCCCAGGGATCGCCGCCGGCCGAGCCGTGGATGTTGTCGATCCGCCAGCCGCCGCCCTCCTTGACCAGCGAGAAGACCAGGACGTCGTCGGCGGTCGCCTGCTTGCCCTTGGCGACCGGCAACGAGATCCGGACGTGGGCCTTCGCCGCGTCGGCATCGGTCACCGAAGCCGTCGGCTTGCCGGAGCGGACGTCCTGGGCGTTGGCGAAGACGTCGAAGTCGATCGGCCCGATCTCGCCGTCCGCCTCGGCCTTGTCCTCGGCCTTCTTCCAGAGTGCGACGACCTCCTTGGAGAAGACGCCGGGGCGGCCCTTCGCGTCCTGCCAGAAGTCGGGCTTCGGCGTGCCACGGGTCTTGGCGAGCCGGTCGTAGAGCGAGAGGACGAAGCCCCCCGGCTCGTCCAGTCCGGCGGCGGAGGCGGCGACCGGGAGAACGAGGGCGAAGCCGGCGAGCAAGAGACGTCGTGTGAGCATCGGGTATCCCCCGGTTCGGGCGCGCGGTCGCGCGAGAGTCGCGCCCGATCTTAGCGGCAATGTGGCCCTCGCGCGCGTCCGCGTCGGACGATCGCACCGAGCGGTCCCGCGGAGAATTTCATTCCTCGGAAGGTGGTCTTCCGGAGAACCGGTTCGGTTGCGAGCCCGCAGGAAACGCGCGACAAGAAATGCCGATCCGGCGGCGGTCGCCGGCAGTAGAACCCAGGTGCGCCATGACCGAAGCGAAGCCCGGCTTTTCCACTCTCGCCGTCCATGCCGGAGCGGCCCCCGATCCGACCACCGGGGCTCGGGCGACGCCGATCTACCAGACCACCGCCTATGTCTTCGAAGACGTCGATCACGCCGCGTCGCTGTTCGGCCTGCAGGCGTTCGGCAACATCTACACCCGCATCACCAATCCGACGACCGCGGTGCTCGAGGAGCGCGTCGCGGCGCTCGAGGGCGGGACCGCGGCGGTGGCGGTCGCCTCCGGCCACGCCGCCCAGCACCTGATCTTCCACACCCTGCTGGCGCCGGGCGACGGCTTCGTCGCCTCCAAGCGCCTCTACGGCGGCTCGATCAACCAGTTCAACCACGCCTTCAAGAACTACGGCTGGCAGGTGAAATGGGCCGACACCACCGATCTCGACGCGCTCGAGCGGGCGATCGACGAGACCACCAAGGCGATCTTCGTCGAGAGCCTGGCCAATCCGGACGGCTTCGTCACCGATCTCGAGGCGGTCGCCAGGGTCGCCGGCCGCGCCGGCATCCCGCTGATCGTCGACAACACGCTGGCCAGCCCCTACCTCTGCCGGCCCTTCGACCACGGCGCCGACATCGTCGTCCACTCGGCGACCAAGTTCCTCGGCGGCCACGGCAATTCGATGGGCGGGGTGATCGTCGACGGTGGCCGCTTCGACTGGCTGAAGACCGACCGCTATCCGATGATCTCGGCGCCGCGGCCCGAGTATCAGGACATGGTGCTCGGCAAGATCTTCGGCAACTTCGCCTTCGCCATCGCGGTCCGGGTGCTCGGCCTCAGGGACATCGGGCCGGCGATCTCGCCGTTCAACGCCTTCCAGATCCTGACCGGCATCGAGACGCTGCCGCTCCGGATGCGCAAGCACTGCGACAACGCGCTCGAGGTGGCGAAATGGCTCGCCGCCCGGCCCGAGGTCTCGTGGGTCAACTACGCCGGCCTGGAGAGCGATGCGAACCATGCACTTGCCGAGAAATACCTGCCGAAGGGCGCCGGGGCGGTGTTCACCTTCGGCCTGAAGGGGGGGTACGAGGCGGGCGTGCGGCTGGTCTCGAAGGTGAAGCTGTTCAGCCATCTCGCCAACATCGGCGACACCCGCAGCCTCGTCATCCACCCCGCCTCGACCACCCACCGGCAGCTCTCGGATGCGCAGAAGACCGCCGCCGGTGCGGGTCCGGACGTCGTCCGCCTGTCGATCGGGATCGAGGACGCGGCCGATCTGATCGCCGATCTCGAGCAGGCGATCGCCGGCTGACGGCCGCTCAGAACCCGGAGGCGGCGCGACCCAGCGCCGCTTCCGCCCGGCCGGGGGCGAAGACCGTCACCGCATGGACCACCGCCGCGGCGAGCACCGCCATCGCCGTACCCTGATGGACCAGCGCGAGGCTCAGCGGCACGTTGAGCAGCAGCGTGGCGATGCCGACCAGGATCTGGAAGGCGACGACGAAGACCAGCGCCCAGCCGGTCACCCGGGCCGAAGGGCCGCGCGGCGAGACGACGATCGACACGAACTGCCCGAGCGCCAGCGCGAACAGCACGTAGGCGCCGATCCGGTGGACGAACTGGACGGTCGAGGTGTTCTCGAGGAAGTTCAACCAGAGCGGCTGGAGCTCGAAGATCTCGTCGGGGACGAAGCTCTCGCCCATCAGCGGCCAGGTGTCGTAGACGAGGCCGGCGCCGTTGCCGGCGACCAGTGCGCCGAGGAAAATCTGGACGAAGACCCAGCCGAGGACCACCGCCGCACCGATCCGCCGGCCGGTCGACAGACGGGCGGCGGGCATCTCGTGATCGAGGGTCAGAGCGGTCGCCAGGACCATCGCGAACAGCGCGGCGGCGAGCGTCAGATGGACCGCCAGACGCAACGGCGCGACGCTGACCCGGTCGACGAGGCCGGAGGAGACCATCCACCAGCCGATCACCGCCTGCAGCAGACCGATGCCGAGAATCGCCAGATGGCGCGGCAGCTCGGCCCGGCCGATCCGGCCGACCGCGAAGAAGAAGAGCATCGGCACCAGATAGGCGAAGCCGATGATCCGGCCGAGGAAACGGTGGCCCCACTCCCAGGCGTAGATGAACTGGAACTCGTCCAGCGTCATGTCGGGATTGACCAGCCGAAACTGCGGAATCGCCCGATACTTGGCGAAGGCCTCGGCCCAGGCGGCGTCGCCGATCGGGGGAACCGTGCCGAGGATCGGCGCCCATTCGGTGATCGACAGGCCGGAGCCGGTCAGCCGGGTCGACCCGCCGATCAGCACCATCAGCCAGATCAGTCCGGCGATCGAGAACAGCCAGAGACGCACGGCGCCACGCGATCGCCGCTGCGATCCGTGACCCGCGGTCCGGCGGGGATACTCCACGAGTGTCTCCGTGACCATGCGTCTTCACTCCCGACCCGAACCCGAGATATAGGTCACGGATCGGAGATCGACCATGAGGTGCGACGGCGCGCGGCGTCCGGTCGCTTCTTGGGGGAAATACCCAGATTCCGAAAAGGGATGGAGCTCACCATGGTTTCCCGCATGCGGCGTCTCGTCGGGTCGGTGGCGCTCGTCGTCGGACTGCTCGTCTGGGTGTTCTTCGCACTGGCGATCGGCGACCTGATCGTCGCGAGCAAGCCGGGCTGGGTGCAGTTCGTCTATTTCGTGGTGGCGGGCCTCGCCTGGGTGCCGCCGGCGGGGCTTCTCGTGCGGTGGATGTACCGCCCGGTCGCCCGCTGACCGGTCAGGCGGCGTCGTCGAAGGAGGCGCGCCGGTCGGCGTCTGCGACCACCACGAGCGCGGCTCCGGTGGCGAGCAGCGCGATCCGGGCACGGGCGATCTCGGCTTCCGGCATCGCCGTGTCGACCGCCAGGATCACCGCGTCGGCCGAGGCGAGGAGATCGCCGGCCGCCCGATCGACGATGCCGACGTCGAGGATCACCCGGTCGTAGACCCGCTCCAGAGCGGCGACGATCCGTGCGACGCCGGGGTGGCCGAGCGCCCGCGCGGCGAGCCGGCGCGAGCCGGCGCCGATCAGATGGCCGCGAGAGACCCGGTCACGGACGATCGCCTCGCCGAACCCGGCGGTGCCGGCGAGCAGGTCGGCGAGGCCGACGGCCCGGCCGGTCTGAGGCGGAGCGTCTTCGGCCGGCGCCAGATCGATCGCGCAGGCGGTCTCCCCGACGATCGAGATCGCCCCCAGAAGCGAGGCGGCGACGCGGCGGGCACAGGCGGCGTCCTCGGCCCCGACCACCACGATCCGGCGGACGCCCGGACCGCCGGCGGCGAGTTCCTCCCAGATCCGCTGGACCGATTCCGGTCCGCGGCGCAGCGGCCGCGCGACCGGCTCCGGCGGGAGTTCGAAGCTCGAGACCGTCGCCTCGGCAACATCGGACGACCGGTCGACGTCGGCGACCGGCGCCGGAGGCTCGACCGAAGCGGGATCCGGCGCGGGTGCCGGGAACGCAGCTTCGAGGCGATGGCGGAGATCGGTGACGGTACCGTCCGCGACCACGGCCGGAGCGAGCGACACCGGCGGCGACGGCATGGTCCGCCGGTCGCCGCGCAGCGCACGGAAGCCGACGCACAGCAGGCCGACGATCCAGAAGGCGAGCCCGACCGCCAGACCGCGCACAGCGAGGGCCAGCGGACCGGAGTCGGCGGAGGCGGTCGGAGCGGCGCGACGGGGCCGATCGGCGCCGACGGGCGTCGTCGCGGCACGATCGAGCAACTCGGAGAGGCGGCGGCGCAGCTCGGTCGCCTGACGATCGAGACCGCCGGTGTCGGCGCCGATCGATCCGGTGACGATCGGATCGGTGTCGACCTCGTCGGCCCTCGCCTCCATCCGGTCGATGCGGGCGCGCACCAGCGCGAGATCGGAGCGGGTGGCGGCGGCGACGCGCCCCGCCTCGCCGCGGATCTGTCGCTCGAGATCGGCGGCTTCCGCTCGCGCCGCCTTCATCAGCGGATGGGCGTCGAGATAGGTGTCGGAGAGCTGGTTCAGCCGGGTGGCGATCTCCGCCCGGCGCTCGCGCAGACGGCGCAGGGTCGGCGAATCGGAGAGATCGGCGGCGGCGGCGAGGCCGGTGCCGTTGCCGGCCAGGGCGGCGAGCACCGGCAGCCGCGCTTCGAGCCGGCTGCGCTCGGCCTTCTCGGCTTCGATCCGGGCGGCGAGATCGTCGACCCCGCGGCGGGCGTCGGCGGTGCTCTCGGCGACCATGGCGCGGCGGGCCTCGAGATCGGCGAGCTCGCGCCGGAGCGCGGCGACCGCCTGCGAGGGATCGGCGGAGGGCCGGCCGGCGAGGCGGGATTCGGCGTCGACCAGCCATTCGGCGACGACCGCATCGACCGCGGCGGCGGCGGTCGATGCGTCGAAACCGGTCCAGGCGACGTCGAGGGTCGCGGGTTCGTCGCCCGGGCTCACCGTCAGGCGCGAGGCGAAACGACGCAGCGCCCGCTCGCCACCGGGCGCGCCGAAGATCAGATCCTCGGCGACGGCGACCGGATCGAGACCGACCGGCATCGAAGCCTTCGCCGCCGGAAAATCCGGACGGGCTCGCACGCGGGCGAGGAAGGCGGGGGTCGAGAGACGGGCCGCTTCGGCTTCCACCGCGGCGGCGATGCCCGGCTCGCCCACGGCGAGGCCGGGGGAAACGGCCGGCACGGGCACGGCGACGCGGGCGACCGCGCGATGGCCGAGGGTGAAGGGAGAAGTCCCCAGGGCGGTACCGGCGGCGGCGAGCGCGGCGACGACGAGGAGCGGACCTCGGGCGCGCCGGATCGCTCGGAGCATCGCTCCGAGATCGATCGTCACGTCGCGACGCGTCTCCTCGCCCATGGGAGTCTCCCTGTGGTTCGCCCATGATCGGACGGCATGGTAACGAGAAGGTTAACCGGGCGCCCCGGATCGGGGCCGCGGCGGCGAAAACCGCGCACGCGCAATCATCCATTAACCATATCGCCGCAATCATCCCGGCGGAGACGGCGAGAGGAAACGGGCGATGCTTCGCAGACAATTCGGAGTGCTGGTGCTGGCGGCCGCGTGCGCGGGCTGCTCTCACTACGTTCCGCCCGCTCCGGCCTTCCACGAGATCCTGACCCAGCCCTATCGGTTCGACGCCGGCGACCGGCTGCGGATCACGGTGTTCGAGCAGGCGAACCTGTCGTCGACCTATCTGGTCGACACCTCCGGCAACATCTCGATGCCGCTGATCGGCGGGGTTCCGGCGCGCGGCAAGACCGCCACCGAACTCGCCGGAGCCATCGCCGCCCGGCTGCGCAACGGTTTCCTGAAGCAGCCCGACGTGTCGGTCGACGTCGAGCAGTATCGGCCCTTCTTCATCATGGGCGAGGTCAAGAACGCCGGCCAATACCCCTACGTCGCCGGCATGACCGCTCAGACCGCGATCGCCATCGCCGGTGGTTTCAGCGCCCGCGCCGAACAGGGCGACTTCGACGTCACCCGGCAGATCAACGGCGAACTTCTGGTCGGGCGCGTTCCCGGAACCGATCCGATTCGCCCGGGTGACACGATCTACGTCCGCGAACGCTTCTTCTGAACCGCAGACGACCGCGACATCGATCCATACGACTTGCGACTCACGCGGTCTTCGGCATTCGATGCGCTTCGGTTCGACATTTTTAAACTTAACGAATTCCGTTTGGAAAAATCGAGTTCGCGGAATTTTTCCTTCAACTCGACTTTCATCTTCGCGCGCCATCATCGCCCGAGATCAAACGACGTCGTCCCGTCCGTCCGGTTCCCACCGTGCGGCCCTCCCGTGCCGTCGATCGACACCGGGGCGACCATCGGAGCCGCGAGATGCCTCGAGCCGAAAAGATCGATCCGAAGATGTTGTTCCGTCAGGGCGTCGAGCCGGACGGACCGGAGATCGAAGCCGAGAGCTTCGAAGACCTGCCGCAGATGCCGCGATCGCCGGCCCGCCTGTCGCAGCAGGCACTGGAGGTCGCCAACCTGTTCTCGGACCAGCCGATCTCGCGCCGGCTGCTCGCCGGCGTGGTCCGGACGGCGGAGTTCGTCGCACTGGCCGGCATCGGCTGGGGCCTGACCGCCACCGCCGGGGACCCGTTCGGGGTCTGGCGCCCGGTTCTCCTGCCGCCGGCGGTCGCAGGCGCGACGATTCTCTTCATCCAGGCCTTCGACGCCTACCAGATCCATTCGTTCCGCTCCTATTCGACCCAGATCGGACGGGCCGCGGCGGCCTGGACGATGGTGTTCGCGGCGATGGTGGCGCTCGAATGGCTGGGCAACGGCAATGCCGACCTGCCGGTCGTCGGCACCCTGTTCGCCCGCTGGTTCGCCGCCGGCCTCGCGATGTTCGTGGTCGGACGGGCGTTTCTGACCCGGCTCTGCCTCGGCTGGACGCGCGACGGACGGCTCGAGCGACGCGCGGTGATCGTCGGCGGCGGCAAGCTCGCCGAGGACCTGATCCGCGGCCTCGAGGCGCAGCCGGACAACGACATCCGAATCTGCGGGATCTTCGACGACCGGACCGACGAAAGGTCCCCGTCGATGGTCGAGGGCTATCCGAAGCTCGGAACCATCCCCGAACTGGTCGAATTCGGCCGGATGACCCGGTTGGACATGCTGATCGTGGCCCTGCCGCTCACGGCGATGGCGCGGGTGCGCCAACTCCTGAAGAAGCTCTGGGTACTGCCGGTCGACATCCGACTCTCCGCCCACACCGACAAACTGCGCTTCCGGGCGAGGAACTACTCCTACGAAGGATCGCTGCCGTTCCTCGACGTGGTCGACAAGCCGCTCGCCGACTGGGACGCGGTCAGCAAGCGGACCTTCGATCTGGTGATCGGGATCGCCGCGCTGATCGCCCTGATGCCGGTGATGATCGCCACGGCGATCGCCATCAAGCTCGACAGCAAGGGGCCGGTGTTCTTCCGCCAGAAGCGCTTCGGCTTCAACAACGAGGTGATCTCGATCTGGAAGTTCCGGTCGATGTACACCGACCGCTGCGACCACGAGGTCAAGCAGGCGGTGACCCGCGGCGACCCGCGGGTGACGCCGGTCGGACGGTTCATCCGCAAGACCTCGATCGACGAGTTGCCGCAGCTGTTCAACGTGCTCGTCGGAGAACTGTCGCTGGTCGGTCCTCGGCCGCACGCGGTCAACGCGCAGACCGACGACCGGATGTGGGACGTGGTCGTCGACGGCTACTTCGCCCGGCACAAGGTGAAGCCCGGGGTGACCGGCTGGGCCCAGATCAACGGCTGGCGCGGCGAGATCGACACCCCCGAGAAGATCCGTCGGCGGGTCGAGTACGACATCTACTACATCGAGAACTGGTCGGTTCTGTTCGACCTGAAGATCCTGGCGCTGACCCCGCTGCGGCTGCTCGACACGAAGAACGCCTACTGAAGCCCCCTCCCCCGCACGACGCGACGGCGCCGTCCCTCGACCGAGGGCGGCGCCGTCGGCGTTTCGGCGGAGACCCGTCAGGCGCGGCGGATCTGGTCGGCGCCGAGCACCGCCAGGACCACGCCGGCTATCCGGTCGATCCACAGCCGGACGCTCCGGCCGAGCGCATGGCGCACGCCGCTCACCGTGGCGACGATGCCGACCCACCACAGGAACGAGCCGGTGAGCACACCGCAGACGGTGATCGCCGCCACCGACGGCTCGAAGCCGGAGGACGGAGCGAGCGCGGTGAAGACCGCGGCGAACATCACGATGGTCGGCGGGTTGGTCAGGGTCAGCGCCACCGTTCCGACGAAGATCCCGCCGAGCGAGGCGGAGCCGGCGACCTCGGCGACCCGGTCGGAATCGCGGGTGAAGAAGGTCTTCAGCCCCAGCCAGATCAGGAACAGGCCGGCGGCGAGATGCAGTTCGTGCTCCCAGGCGAGGACGAAGGCGGAGACGCCGGCCAGCCCCAACGCCGCGACGGCGGCGTAGATCGCATCGCCGACCGCGATGCCGGCGCCGGTGGCGAGGCCGCGCCGCCAGCCCTCGGTGAGCGAGCGACGCATGCACAGGAGGCTCATCGGGCCGACCGGTGCGGCGACCGCGAGGCCGATGGCGGCGGCCTTCAGGAAGAGGGCGAAATACGCGACGGTCACGGCAACCTCCTCGGACGGAAATGGCGTCATTTCGTGCGAGACTAGAGAAAAGGCATTCGCCGGTCCAGATCGCGCGGTCGTGATCGGGCGCGACGCAACGAACCGCCGCGACGGTCCGTAGGAAGGAGGCGACGGTGGTGTCGAAGGAGGCGTGATGACGGCGGCGGTTCGCGACTGGTTGCCCTGGCTCGATCGGGCCGGGCGGTTCTCGAAGGTGCGGGCGGCGGTCTTCGCCGGGCTTCTGGTGCCGTCGGCGATCCTGCTCGGTCGCGCCCTCGCCGGGGACCTCGGACCGCGGCCGCTGACCGAGGCGATCCACGTCAGCGGCGACTGGGCGGCGCGGCTGCTGGTGCTGTCGATCGTGCTGACGCCGCTGCACCGGATCTCCGAACGCGCCGAGCTCATCGGGGTGCGGCGGATGATCGGCGTCACGGCCTTCCTGACGACCGCGCTGCACGTCGCGCTCTACTGCGTCGACCTCGAGGGTGCGGCGGGGCGGATCGCCACCGAGATCCTGGTCCGGCCCTATCTGACGATCGGCTTCGCCGCTCTGCTCGGGCTCGCCGCGCTGGCGGCGACCTCCACCGACGGGATGATCCGACGGATCGGCGCCCCGGCCTGGCGGCGGCTGCACGGCCTCGTCCATCCGATCGCGATCCTGGCGCTGACCCACGTCTTCCTGCAGTCGAAACTCGATCTCGCGCAGGGCGCGATCCTGACCGGGGTGGCCTTCGGCGGGCTCGCCGTACGGATCGCCGCGGAGCGTGGCGCCGCCGGGAGCCTCGTCTGCGGATTCGCGACGGTGGCGACGGCGGCGATCGCGGCGGCGGCTTCCGAGGCGGTGTGGTTCGCGCTGCGCTCCGGCCGCTCGGCGGTGCCGCTCCTCGCCGGCAATCTCGACGCCTCGTTCCGCTGGCCGCCGTCGTGGGTGGCGGCGGGAATCGTCGGAGCCGCCTTCGTCGCGGCGCGTCTGCTGCGGCGGAGGCGCCCCTCGGGACGGACGGCGCCGCGGGCCTGACCCCAACCCGCGTTCATCCTGAGAATCCGATTCAGCCGCTTCACGTGTCGAGTCATCGCCTTCGGACGGCGATTCAGGCCGAGCCGAATTCACGAGTCGGATCCGAGGCTCCGCGGCATCGGCTCGTGCGTTCGGCGATGCCGTCGTTCGGCCGCCCTCGCGAAGAGGCGGGACCTCGCGCCGCCCGCCGGGTTCCGCCGCCGGCCGGCATCTCGCCCATCCTCGCCGCACGAGCCCGAACCCGGGTCGGCGCCGCTCTCGGGCGCGATCCACGACGCGATGGAATTTCAGATCGTCGCCCTTGCGCTTCGATGCTATTTCGATATATCTACGATATCGACATATCGAAGAAGGATCGAAACCCATGTTGGGACACTTCATGAAACAAGAGTTGCGGGAGCGGTTCGGCCGTCATCGGCACGGCCGCCGGCCGTTCGACGTCGAGGAGCCGGGCGAACGCATCGACGCGATGCTCGACGACCCGTTCGAAGGCGAGGCCGGCCCGCACGAGCGCCACGAACCGCACGAGCCCCACGGCGATCGGCACGGCTGGTTCGCCGGCCCGCGGGGCATGTTCGGCGGACCGCGCGGACCGCACGGAGGCCCCTTCGGCGGACCGCACTGGCCGTTCGGGGGACCGCCGCATCGCGGGGGGCGGGGTGGACGCCTGTTCACCCACGGCGGACTGCGTTGGATCATCCTGGCGATGATCGACGAGAAGCCGCGCCACGGCTACGAGATCATCAAGGAGATCGAGGACAAGGTCGGCGGCGCCTACACGCCGAGCGCCGGGGTGGTCTATCCGACCCTGACCCTGCTCGAAGAGACCGGCCTCGTCGAAGTGGTCTCTTCGGACGGCAACAAGAAGCTCTACGGCGCGACCGAGGCCGGACGGGCGGCGCTGGCGGCCAACCGAGCGGAGGTCGACGACAACCTCGCCCGGATGAACGCCGCGCAGGAACGCTCGGCCGGCGATCGCGATCCGCGGCTGGTCCGCGCGGTGGAGAACCTGCGTCTCGCGCTGCATCTGAAACTCGGCGCCCGCCGGCTCTCCGACGGCGAAGTCGCCGCCCTCGCCGCGCTCCTCGACGAGACCGCCAAGCGGATCGAGACGCTCTGATGACCGGCACACCCACCTTCCGAGCCGAGGCGTCCGTCGCCTCGGCTTCGGCGAGCCGCCATCTCCAGCAGCTGTGCAAGCACTTCGCCCACAAGCTGCCGACGACCTTCGATCCGGCCGACGGCCGGATCGAGTTCCCCACCGGTACCGCGACTCTCGCCGCCACCGACGGCCGTCTCGACCTCACCGTCACGGCCGGCGATGCGGCGGCGGCGATCGAACTCGCGGGCGTGCTCGAGCGACATCTCGTCCGGTTCGCCTTCCGCGAGACCCTCGCCGTCGACTGGCGGCAGAGCATCGCCGAGTGAGCCTCTCGGACACTCGTCCGAGAGGGGTGGCGCCGCCGCTCCGCTCCGCCTATGTAGGACGATCCGGGCGAGCCCGGCCGCCCCCTCGTCCTCTCCGCGGAGCCCCGATGACGCGCCTCACCGCCAATCTCCTGTTGCTGGCCACCGCCGCCATCTGGGGCGGGGCCTTCGTGCCGCAGCAGACGGCGATGCGCGTCCTGTCTCCGATGTGGTTCCTGTTCGCCCGCTTCGCGGTGACCCTGATCGTGCTGGCGCCCTTCGCCTTCGTCGAAGCGCGGCGGGCGATCCGTCCGGTACCGGCCCGCGGCTGGCGGGGGATGGGGCTGGTGGCCGCCGCCTTCCTCGCCGGCAACGTGCTCCAGCAGACCTCGCTGCTGTCGACCTCGGTCACCAACGCCGGCTTCCTCACCTCGCTCTACATCCTGTTCACGCCGTTCGTGGCGCTGGCCCTGACCAACGAGCGGCCGGGCACCGCGGTATGGCCGGCCGCCGCCCTCGGACTGGTCGGCGCCTGGCTGATGTCGGGCGGGATCGGCGGCAGCGCGAGCTTCGGCGATCTGCTGGTCACCTGCGGGGCGATCGCCTGGGCGCTGCAGATCGTGCTGATCGGCGAGACGATGCGGCTGGTTCCCCGCCCGCTGCTCCTGGTGATGGTGCAGGCGTCGACCATCGTCGTCGCCAGCGGCGGGTGGGCGATCGTCCACGATCCGATCTCGCTCGACGCGCTCCTCACCGCCGCGCCGGAAGTCGCCTATGCCGGACTGCTGTCGGGCGGCGTCGCCTACTCGATCCAGGCGATCGCGCAGCGCCACACCACCGCCTCGGACGCGGCGATCGTCTTCGCCACCGAGGCGCCGTTCGCCGCCGCCTTCGGGGTGATCCTGCTCGGCGACCGCCTCTCGGCGGGACAGTGGGCGGGGATGCTGGCGATCTTCGCCGCGGTGATCGTCGTCCAGCTGTGGCCGAGCCGCCCGACCGTCACCGACGGCGCCTGAGACCGAGTTCACGACGTTTCGACCCCTTCGAAACGTCGTGAACGAAGGCAAGCCCGAACGGGCGTCGGCCGGGCAGGCCGTACCGCTCATGACGTTCGGACGAGTCCGAACATCATGAGCCCAGCATGAGACGTCTCTCCCGCCGACACGGGATTCGGCCGTGCGTTCCGAGACGACCGGGGAAGCCGGCGCGTCCGGTCCGTCTTCGACCATCGAGTCCACGGGTTCATGTTGAGAATCAGAATCCGCCGAACCGGCCGACCACGGCCCGGCACCGATTCCGAAAGTGATTCCGGGAACCCGAGCAACCCGTTGTGATCATTCGATCTTCCGGTCCGTCTTCAAGTATCGATTCGGATTCTTCGGAAATCGATTCAGGAAAACCTCCCCTCGAATGACGAACCCCCGCGGCCGTTCGGTCGCGGGGGTCGGTCGATCGGACCGGAGGCGTCGACACCTCCGGAGAGCGGCGCGGTCAGCGGGCCGCCTGCGGCTCGGCGATCAGCGGCGTGATCCGGCGGATGGTCACACGCCGGTTCTCGCGCGACGGACCGTCGACGTCGATCTTCGGATACTGCTCGCCGTAGCCCTGGGTGGTCAGGTTCTCGGGCGGGATGCCGAAGTCGCGGGTCAGGATCACCGCGACCGCCTCGGCACGACGATCGGAGAGCGACAGGTTGTCGATGTCGCTGCCGACCCGATCGGTGTGGCCTTCGATCAGGAACACCTCCTGCGGATTCGCATCGATCGCCCGGCGGATCGCATCGGCGATGCCGGCGAGCTGGCGGGCCTGATCCGACGTGACGTCCCAGGAGCCGCTGTCGAAAGTGATCGTGTCGAGATCGACCGACCGCATCCGCGCGCGCAGGCTCTGGCTGGCGCGGACCTCGTCGAGGCTGTAGCGGCGTTCGATCCGGTCGACCGGCGGCGCCACCAGGGTCTCGTAAACCAGCCGCGTGTCGGCGCGCCCGGCGTCGACGACGTAGCGGTCGTCGGGAACCACCAGCGGCGGCAGCACCACCACCTCGTCGCGCCAGCGCTGCGGACGCGGGCCGAAGTCGTTGTCGATGAGCACGATCCGGCGGCCGTCGGGGAGGATGCGGATGCGCTTCAGCAGCCGCCCCTGGCGATCGGTGACGGTGACCAGACGGCTGCCGTCCGGCCGCTCCCAGGTGGTGACGATGCGGTCGCCCTGATCCTCGGTGCGCGAGGGCAGCCCGAGGTCACGGAAGCGACCGGTCTCGTCGTGACGGACGAAGGCCCGTCCGTCCTCCTCGACGATCGTCCGTCCGGGTTCGCGGATGTAGGTGACGCCGTTAGACTCGACCCGTTCGCGCCGGCCCTGGACCTCGCCCATGCCCTTCGCGCCGCCCGACAGCAGGAAGCCGCCGACGACGCCGACACCGACGCCGATCGCCGCCGCACCGAGCGGCGACAGCCCGCCCTTGTGCTCGGGCGGACGGCCGGCGACCGGCGGCGGCATCGGCTGGCCCGGCTGCGGCGGATGCATGCCCTGCGGCATCCCACCCGGTACCGGGGGCTGGCCGGGGCGTCCCGCGCCGATCGGCTGCATCGGCGCCGACGACTGCGGTTGAATCACCGGCGGCGGTGGCGGAGCGACCGGCTGCGGCTGAGCCGCGGGCGCGAGGGTCGGGGCCGGCGGGACGCCGACACCAGATCGGAAGAGCACACGTCTGAACTCCAGTCACACTTGAATCTC
>CALFRR010000003.1 GCA_937919435.1 uncultured Alphaproteobacteria bacterium
CCGCGCCCGGCCTCGGCCTGGGTGCCGGCCGGTGGCTGGCGGCCGCAGGGGCCGAGCCCGGCGCGGCCCTTCGACTGGCGGCAGACGGCGGAGCGGCCGGACGGCTTCGCCCCGAGCTTCGCCGATCCGGCCGAGCCCCCCGCCGGCCTCGCCGGTCTGGTGAGCCCCTCGGCCGACGCCCGCGCCGGAGCGATGCCGCTCGATCCGGAGACCGAGGCGCGACCGCTCGGCGCCGCCCGCGCCCAGATCCACGCCAACTACATCCTCGCCCAGACCCGCGACGGGCTGGTGATCGTCGACGCCCACGCCGCCCACGAACGGCTGACCTACGAGAAGCTGAAGCGGCAGATCGCCGAGACCGGGGTCGCCCGCCAGCTGCTGCTGGTGCCGGAGGTGGTCGAACTGCCCGAGGAGGACGTCGCCCGGCTGCTGGCCCGGGCCGAGGATCTGGCCGAGGCCGGCCTCGTCGTCGAGAGCTTCGGCGGCGCCGCGGTGGCGGTGCGCGAAGTGCCGGCGATCCTCGGGCCGACCGACGTCGCCGGACTGGTCCGCGATCTCGCCGACGATCTCGCCGAATGGGAGACCTCGCGGCGGGTCGGCGACCGCATCGACGAGATCCTGTCGACCGTCGCCTGCCACGGTTCGGTGCGCTCGGGCCGCCGGCTGAAGCCGGAGGAGATGGACGCGCTGTTGCGCGAGATCGAGGCGACGCCCAACTCCGGCCAGTGCAACCACGGCCGCCCGACCTGGGTCGAGCTGAAGCTCGCCGACATCGAGAAACTGTTCGGCCGACGCTGACGCCGGCCGGCGTCGGTCCGCCGACGCTTCGTCAGGCGGACCTGAGGCGGGTCATGAAGCTCTGCACCTCGGCGGTCAGATCGTGCGACCGTTCGGCCAGATCGCTCGACAGGGCGAGCAGCTCGCCCGCCGCCGTGCCGGTCGATTCGGCGGACTGGCCGACGCCGGCGATGTTCTCGGTGACGTGCGCCGCGCCCGCCGCCGCATTGGTGATCGACACCGCGATCTCGCGGGTCGCTCCGCCCTGATGGTCGATGGCGACGGCGATCGAGTCGGTCACCTCGCGGATCGCGCCGATCGTCTCGACGATCCGACCGATCGAGCCCACCGTCTCGTCGGTCGCCGTCTGGATCTCGCCGATCTTGGCGGCGATCTCGTCGGTCGCCCGCGCCGTCTGGGCGGCGAGCTGCTTGACCTCGGAAGCGACCACCGCGAACCCCTTGCCGGCCTCTCCGGCCCGGGCCGCCTCGATCGTCGCATTGAGTGCGAGCAGGTTGGTCTGACCGGCGATGTCCTTGATCAGATTGACCACGTCGCCGATCTTCTCGGCCGCTCGGCCGAGCACGTCGATGCTCGTCTCGGTCCTCGCCGCCTCTTCCGCCGCCGCGCCGGCGATCTCGGTCGAGCGGTGGACCCGCGAATCGATCTCGGCTACCGAGGCGTTCAGTTCTTCGGTCGCTGCCGCCACCGTCTGGACGTTGCCGGAGGCGGTCTCGGCGGCCTCGGTCACCGCCACCGCCTGATGCGTCGTCTGCGCCGCGGTCGCCGACAGCTTGCGCGCCGCGTCGGCGACCTCGTTGGAGGACTTCACGAAGCGCTCGGCGAGCCCACCCATCGTCTCCATGAAGTGGTCGGCGATCCGCCGCCGCTCCGCCGCCATCCGCTCGGCGACCGCCGCCTCCTTCGATGCCTGTTCGCGGCGCATCCGTTCGGTCTCGGCGATCCCGTCGCGGAACACCTCGAGAGTGTGGGCCATGTCGCCGATCTCGTCGCGCCGTCCGACCGAGGGCACCGCCGCGCCGGTGTCGCCGGCCGCCACCTTCTTCATCGCCTCGGTCAGGACCCGCAACGGCCGCGACACCCGATGGACCACGAAGAACCCGGCGAGCAGCGCCAGGCCGATCGATCCGGCGGCGATCGCGGCGATCACCAGCGTCGCCGCTTCGGCGCTCGCCAACGCCTCCGCCGAGTCGTGATCGGCCAGCCGCTTGTTCAGGAGGATGTTCTGGTCGAGACCGCTGGTGGCGGTGGTGAACAGCTTCGACGTCGCGGTGAAGGTCAGCAGTGCCGCTTCGATCTGACCGGCGTTGCGCGCGGCGAGGATCTTCTTCTGCTGGCCGTCGTAGGCGTTCCAGGTGGTCCGGAAGGTGGTCCAGGTCGAGCGCTCCTGATCGGAGCCGATCAGCGTCTCGTATTGCGAGAACAGTCGGCCGAGTTCGTCCGTCGTCCGCTCCATCACGGTGACGAAGGGGGCGCCGTCCTGATCCGTCGCCGTCAGGGTGTACTGGAGCAGCGCCAGACGATAGCGCAGCGATGCCACCTTGATGTCGGCGAGCACCTTCATCGACGGCATCGTGGTGGCGGTCAGCCCCTGGGTCTGTCCGGCGAGGCCGCGGGTCTGCAGATAGGCGGTCGCCCCCAGACCGGCCAGACAGACGATCAGCGCCGCCACGATCGTCAGGAGCCATGTCCTGATCGTGACCTTCATCTTCGGGACGAGTTTCATCGGCGTCTTCCCACCCGGCGAGATTGTCCTCCGGCGCGCCGGCGAGGTCGGGCCGGCCGATCGGAGATCTCGAATGGTCGAGTGTTCGCGGATAAGAAAGCGTAAACAGGGAAGACGAAGTCCGGTGGTCCGGGTGATTTCGCTCGAAAGAGGTCAGAAAACTCCCGGAACCATTGTACGAACGGATGATGACTATACGTAATGTCAGGCCGCGCGTAGAGTGCGCACGAAGTTGTCGACCTCCTGAGTCAGGCTGTCGGCCTGTGAGGAGAGTTCCGAGGAGAGGCTCAACAACTGCGTGGCGGCTGCTCCGGTCATTTCCGCGGCATGGCCGACGCCCGCGATGTTGTCGGTGACGTGGCGGGTGCCATCGGCGGCGCGATGGGTGTTGGAGGAGATCTCCTGAGTGGCCGACCCCTGTTGGCCGACCGCTCCGGCGATCGAAGCCGAGGATTCCCGGATCGAGCCGATGGTGCCGACGATGCGGCTGATCGAGGCGACGGTCTCGGCGGTCGCGGCCTGGATCTCGCCGATCTTCAGCGCAATCTCGTCGGTGGCGCGCGCGGTCTGGGCCGCCAGCTGCTTGACCTCGGAGGCGACCACCGCGAAGCCCTTGCCGGCCTCGCCGGCGCGCGCCGCCTCGATCGTCGCATTGAGCGCGAGCAGGTTGGTCTGACCGGCGATGTCCTTGATGAGGTTGACGACGTCGCCGATCTTCTCGGCCGCACGGCTCAACACGCCGATGTTGGATTCGGTGTTCGATGCTTCCTGCGCGGCGGTGTCGACGACCCGCGTCGAATGCGAGACGCGATTGTCGATCTCGCGGATCGAGGCTGCGAGTTCCTCGGTCGCCGCGGCCACCGTCTCGACGTTCGTCGAGGCTTCGACCGCCGCTTCCGAGACGGCCGAGGCTTGGCGGGAGGTTTCTTCGGCGGTCGCCGACAGGTTGCGGGCGGCGCCGGCCACCTCGTTCGACGAGGTGACGAAACGCCCGGCCAGGGCCCCCATCGTCGACATGAAGGAGTCGGCGATGCGATGGCGTTCGAGTTCGAGCTTCTTGGCCGCCTCCGCCTCTCTGGCGGACTGGTCGAGCCGGAGTTGCGCGGCTTCGGCGAGCCCGTCGCGGAACACGACCAGGGTGCGCGCCATGTCGCCGATCTCGTTCTTCCGGTCGGTCGCGGGGATCTCGGCGGTGAGCGCGCCGTCGGCGATCGCACGCATCGACGACGTCAATCGATTGAGCGGCCGGGTGACGCCGAACAGCACGAATCCGCCGGCGGCGAAGCCGAGCACCACCGAGATGCCGCCGATCACCATGACCAGGGCCAACGCGGCCTCGTAGGTCGCCTTGGCCAGTTCCGTGGCGGTCGCCGAACCTCGGTCGTTGAACTCGACGTCCTTGTCGAGTGCGTCGATCACCCGATCGAAGACCGTGCTCGACTCGGCGAGCAGTTTCGTGATCCGCTCACGCTCGTTGCTCCGGCTGAGGGTGATGATCTCGTCGACGATCCGCAGATACCCCTTCCACTCCGATCTGAACCGCATCCACAGGTCCCGCTCCTCCGGACCGACGATCAACGGCTCGTATTTGCCGGCCGCGGCTTCGAGCCCGCCGACGTATTCGGCCATCAGCTTGTCCAGATCGGCCATGGCGGCGCGGTCGGTGGTGATGGCGTGCCGCATCACCGCGGCCCGATGGCGCGTGGTGAGGTATTTCACTTCGCCGAGCAGCCGGACCGAAGGCAACCAGTTGTCGGAGATGTCGACACTCGTCGCCCGCATCGCTTCCAGTCGGGTGGCGGCGACCCATCCCTGGGTCAGGAGAACGGCGACCAGCAGGCCGATGGCCGTGAACAGCGATGCTTTGATGGTGATCCGCATCTGTGGCTCCGGAAAGCGCGAGAAACACGACCTCCGCGGATCCGAAGAAATCGGCGCCGCGGAAACCCGTATGTCCGAACGGTTGAGGTTTCGAACGTCTTCGCGCCACACTGCGAAAAAGACGATTAATCGTTGGTGAAAAACAACGATGACTCCGAAGAGGAATCAACGCACCCAGCGATTCCGATGTGGGTAACGTTGACGAAATTTTAAATGTTTCGTTAAAATTCGATCGGTACGCGTACTTCTCGGTGCATTACGCAGGGACGGGGTCGCGCACGACGGGAATGGACTTCAGAAATACGATCGTGCTTCCGGATTGTTCTCTCCGGTCGAGGACTTCGAACGCCGAGGGAACGACGATCTCCGCTTCGCTCGTCTCTTCGACCACGGCGAGCGCGCCTTCCTTCAGCCAGCCGCCGGAGACCATCGCCGCCAGGGCGGCGTCGGCGAGGCCGCGTCCGTAGGGTGGATCGAGGAAGGCGAGGTCGAAGGGTTCCATCGGTGCGCAGGGGCCGAGCCGGGTCGCGTCGCGTCGCCACAGCCGGGTGGCGCCGGTCAGCGACAGGGCTTCGATGTTGGTGCGGATCAGGCCGCGGGCCTCCGCCGCCTCTTCGACGAACAGGCAGTGGCGGGCGCCACGCGACAGCGCCTCGAGCCCGAGCGCTCCGGTACCGGAGAACAGGTCGAGGACCCGCGCACCGTCGACCGGATCGTCGAACCGGTGGGCGAGGATGTTGAACAGGCTCTCGCGCAGGCGGTCCGACGTCGGCCGGATCGCCCGCGACTGCGGGGCGGCGAGCGCCGCCCCCCGGAACCTGCCACCGACGATCCTCACGACCGCCGTCCTCCCTTCGGCCCTCCGCCGGGCTTCTTGGGACCCTTCGGTCCGCGCGGACCGGTCGGCCGGTCGCCCGGCCCCCGATCCCACCGGCCCTCGCCGCCGTCTCCACCGGAGCGGCCGCGGTCGGGGCGCCGGTCACCGCCGGGGCCGCTCTTCTGAGCGTCGCGGTTGCGTCCGCCCGGCGCCAGCCCGCGCGGTCCGCGCGGTCCGAATCCGGTGCGGTCGACCTTCGGCCGTTCGGGGCCGTCGCCGCGTTCCGGACGGTCGCGGAATCCGCCGCTGCGCGGCGCTTCGCCCTCGGGGCGACCGCGGAAGCCTTCCGACCGCGGCCCGCGCGGTGACCGCGGAGCCTCGTCGCCGGCCCGTTCGGGGCGGTTTCGGAATCCGGCGCTGCGCGGTGCCTCGCCGTCGGGTCTGCCGCGGAAGCCCTCGGAGCGCGGCTTGCCGCCGGCGCCGTCCGGCCGCCCGCGGAAGCCTTCCGACCGCGGCTTGCCGCCGGACGCCCCGTCGGGGCGCCCCCGGGAGCCTTCCGAGCGGAACCGCGGACGTTCGCCGCGTTCGCCGGTGCCGATGTATTCCATCTTCTGCCGGGCCGGACGCTCGCCACGGCCGTCGCCGCGCGGCGCGGTCTCGGCGTTGCGGATCCGCTTCTTCGGCAGATCGCCTTCTCCGGTGTCGCCGGGGATGTGGTGGACGATCGGGGCGTCGAAGTCGGCGCCCGAATCGGCGACCAGACGCGGCCCGAGCTGGTCGCGCAGCACCCGTCCGCGGATCTCGCGGATCTCGCCCTCGGCGAGGTCGGCGAGCTGGAACGGCCCGAAGGAGACCCGGATCAGCCGGTTGACGTCGAGCCCGAGGTCGCCGAGGACCCGCTTCACTTCCCGGTTCTTGCCTTCGCGCAGGCCCACCACCAGCCAGGTGTTGGCGCCCTGCACGCGGTCGATGTCGGCCTCGATGCCGCCGTAGTCGATGCCGTCGACCGAGACGCCGAGCCGCAGCTCGTCGAGCGCCGCCTGTTCGACCGCACCGAAGGCGCGCACCCGATAGCGCCGCAGCCAGCCGGTCGACGGCAGCTCCAGCACCCGGGCGAGGCCGCCGTCGTTGGTCAGCAGCAGCAGACCCTCGGTGTTGATGTCGAGCCGTCCGACGCTGACCACCCGCGGCATGTCCTCCGGCAGCACCGAGAAAACGGTCGGCCGCCCTTCCGGGTCGTGGGTGGTGGTGACGAGGCCGCGCGGCTTGTGGAACAGCCACAGCCGGGTGCGTTCCTTGACCGGGATCGGCCGGCCGTCGACCGAGATCCGATCGTTCGGACCGACGGTCATCGCCGGCGTGTCGAGCACCTTGCCGTTGAGCGAGACCCGACCGGCGGCGATCCACTCCTCCGCCTCGCGGCGCGAGCAGAGGCCGGCGCGGGCCAGCACCTTGGCGATCCGATCGCCGCCGGGCGCCGCCGGCTTCGGCTTCTTCTTCGGCCGGGCCGGCTCGCTCGGCGCGGGCACGACCGCTGCGGCGGCGAGCGCCGGCGCGGCGTCCGCGACGTCGTCGGTCCCCGAGGAACCGGTCTCGCCGGTGTCGGGCGCAGGTGTCGCGGCCATCGGCTCGGCGATCTCGTCGGACGCCGTCGGAGGCGCGGATTCGAGCGTGGGCGTGTCGGTCGGCGTCGCCGAGGCGAGGCCGACGTCTGTGGTGGGACGGGCGGCGCTCTCGGGCGCGCCGTCGGTGTCGGTCGTGGTCGTGATGGTCATGCGGCCTTACTAGACGAAGTCGACGCCGAGTGTAAGCGTGGCGTCGCATTTCCCGGTGGTTCGCCGTCGAATCGTGGCGGCGGGCGACGAAAGATCCGAAAGACGCCGATGAACTATCGATCCTTCATGCCGGAAGCCCTCGCCGAAGCCCATGCCGCGGCCGCCGAGGGCGAAGTTCCGGTCGGTGCGGTGGTGGTCGAGGACGGTCGCATCGTCGCCACCGGCCGCAACCGGACGACGATCGACGCCGATCCGACCGCCCATGCCGAGATCGTCGCGTTGCGCGCCGCCGCGCGCCGCCTCGGCAACGAACGGCTCGGCGGCTGCGATCTCTGGGTGACGCTGGAACCCTGCCCGATGTGCGCGGCGGCGATTTCCTTCGCCCGGATCCGGCGCCTCTACTACGGCGCCGCCGATCCGAAGGGCGGTGCGGTGGAGAGCGGCGTCCGCCTCTATTCGCAGCCGACCTGCCACCACGTCCCCGAGGTCTATTCGGGACTGGCGGCGGGAGAGGCCGGCGACCTCCTGAAGGGATTCTTCCGCGCACGCCGCTGAGCGGCCCGTCGTCATCCCTCGCCCGGCTCGCGGGCCCGCCGCCGTCGCATCAGCAGGCCGCGCCGTTTCGGCGGCTCGATCGCCGCCACCGGTTCGACGTGGTGGCTCTCGATGAACCGGCCGAGCCGGCGCTTGACCTCTTCGCGGGTCACCTCGGCCGCCGCCAGGATCGCCTTCGCCTCCAGGAAATCGAGCACCCGCACCCGGTTGACCGGCGGGCGGATCAGGATGTCCGGCCGTCGCTTGTCGAACTTGAAGGCGGCGATCTGCTGCATCAGCAGTTGGCTCGCGCCGAACATCGCCTCGAGTGCGCCCGGAACCGTGCGGTCGTCCTGCGGCTCGGGGAAGGAGACCACGTCGATCGCGACGATCACGTCGACCTCCGCCGGCAGCACGTCGACCGGCACCGGATTCATGACGCCGCCGTCGATCATCACCCGGCCGTCGATCACCACCGGCTTGAAGATCGTCGGCAGGGCGATCGAAGCGGCGACCGCACGTCGCAGGTCGCCCGTGGTCAACACCGCCTCGCTGCCGCCGTAGTAGTCGGTGGCGACCACCGCCAGCGGGATCACCAGATCCTCGAAGGTCGGCGCCAAGGCGTCGCCGACGAAGGCGGTGAGGATCTTCTCCGGCGACAGCTGGCCGAGGCCGATGCCGCCGGTCAGCAGATCGCCGAAGCGCCGCGGTCGAATCGACCACAGTTTTCCGAGCGCCGCGGACCGGTTGCCGAAGCTCGCCAGGGTGCGCTCGCGCACCTCCCGGCCGGAGAGCCCGCCGGCCCGCGCCGCCCCGACGATCGCCCCGATCGAGGTTCCGGAGATCGCCGTCGGCGTGATGCCGAGGTCGTCGAGAGCTTCGAGCACCGGAACGTGGGCGATGCCGCGTGCACCGCCGCCGCCCAACACGAGACCGACCCGGGGAATCGCCATCGCACGTCTCCTCGTCGAGAGGACATGGACGAACAGATGGCATCGTCACGGGTCCGGTGGAAGACCCCCGGCCGCCGGAACGCGCCTCTGCGGCCGACAGAAATACCACAGTGCCGGCATCGATGGTTTCCGAATCGTTTCGCGTCGGAACGTCGTACTGGTGCCGCCCGCCGATCCAGCTAAGCTGCACCATGGCGACGCAGCCGCGCCGCTTCGGGAGAAAGCCGTCTCATGTCGTATCTGCCTCGTCGGTGTCTTCGGCTCGGCTTCGCGTCCGTCGTTCTCTCCGGAGTGATCACCGCCACGTCGCCGGCTGCGGCGATCGACTTCGAACAGACCTTCCGCCTCGTCGACGAGGTTCAGTTCGGCGCGGCGGTCCACGACCCGTCGACCCGCGAAGAGGGCAGTGCCGACATCGTCGGTCAGATCGTCTCGGCGCCGATCGTCTCCGCCCGCAGCGGTTCGGCGATCGCCGATGCGCTGCTGTCGCCGCGTCTGCATCTCGGCGCCTCGGTCAACACCGACGGTCGTACCAATCTGGCGTGGGCCGGCTTCACCTGGCGCTGGACTCTCGGCGACCGCTTCTTCCTCGACGGCTCGCTCGGCGGCGCCTGGAACGATTCGCCGAAGCGCTCGACCGACCGGCAATTGGCGATGGGCTGCGCGGTCACCTTCCGCGAGGCGCTCGACATCGGTTGGCGGATGACCGACCGGGTCGACCTGCTGGTCGGCGTCGCCCATGCCTCGCATGCCGGTCTGTGCAGCGAGACCACTCCCGGTCTGACCCAGTTCGAGGCGAAGCTCGGCTATCGCTTCTGCTCGCCGGCCGCCGCGCCCTCGTCCCGGATGCCGCGGGTAGCTGCCCGCGTCACCTCGCCTCGTCGGATCGCGGCGTCTCCGCCGGGCCTCACGCCCGCCGAGCGCGTTCCCGTTCGATCGCCCGATGGCCGATGTCGCGGCGCGAGAAGCCCTCCGGCCAGTCGATCGCGTCGACCGCCGCATGGGCCCGCGCCTGGGCGTCGCCGACGCTGCCGCCAAGCGCCGTCACGGCGAGCACCCGGCCGCCGGCGGCGACGATCCGGTCGCCCTCCGCCTTCGTCCCGGCGTGGTGGACGAACACCCCCGGCATCGCCTCGGCCCGCGCCAGCCCGCGGATCTCCGAGCCTTTCGGGTAGCTGCCCGGATAGCCCCGGGTCGCCATCACCACGGTCAGCGCGGTCTCCGGCGAGAGCTGCACCGACTTCTCCGCGAGGGTGCCTTCGGCGGTGGCGATCAGCAGGTCGAGGAGGTCGCCCTCGAACCGTTCCAGGATCACCTGGGTCTCGGGATCCCCGAAGCGGGTGTTGTATTCGATCAGTTTCGGTCCGTCGGCGCCGATCATCAGCCCGGCGAAGAACACGCCTCTGAACGGCGCGCCCAGCGCCTTCATCGCCGCCACCGTCGGCGCGATGATCTCCTCCATCACCCGCGCCTCCATCTCCGGCGTCATCACCGGGGCCGGCGAATAGGCGCCCATGCCGCCGGTGTTCGGGCCGCGGTCGCCGTCGAAGGCGCGCTTGTGGTCCTGGGCCGAGGCGAAGGCGAGCGCGGTCTCGCCGTCGCACAGCGCGAAGAAGCTCGCCTCCTCGCCGATGAGCATTTCTTCGATCACCACTTCCGCCCCGGCGGCTCCGAAGGCGCCGGAGAAACAGTCGACCACCGCCGCCTTCGCCTCGTCGAGCGTCGCGGCGACGGTGACCCCCTTGCCGGCGGCGAGCCCGTCGGCCTTGACCACGATCGGCGCGCCGACCCGGTCGAGATGGGCGAGCGCCGGTTCGAGCCGGTCGAATCGGCCGTAGGACGCCGTCGGGATGTTCCAGCGGGCGCAGACGTCCTTGGTGAAGCCCTTCGACCCCTCCAGGCGCGCCGCCGCCTTCGACGG
>CALFRR010000004.1 GCA_937919435.1 uncultured Alphaproteobacteria bacterium
CACACCGAAGGCGCTCGCCTACTCCTGGTCGATGCCGAGGGCCAACTGCGGCGTGTCCCCCTGGCCGTTCGGCCGGGTGCCCATCAACGCCGGATTCTTGGCGGCCGCGGCGAGCAGCATGTTGCGGACCTGGGTCAGACGCTCGTGGCCGGCGCCGTTGATGTCCTTCAGATAGAGGTCGAAACCGTTGGAGTTGCCCATGCCCTGGATCGCCGGCGGCGCCAGGGTGAAGATCATCGCGTCACGGGCGGCACCGAAGTGGCGCATCGCCCGTCCGGCGAGGGCGGAGGCGGAGAGTTCGGGCGTCTTGCGCAGCTCGTAGTCCTTCAGCCGCACGAAGACGAGACCGACGTTCTGGCCCTGACCGCCGAAGCCGAAGCCGACCACCGACATCACCGCGTCGACGGCCTTGTTCTCGGCGCCGTTGTACCATTCGGCGATCTCCTGCACCGTCCGGATGGTCCGGTCTTGCGTGGCACCGACCGGCAACTGCACCGAGGTGATCAGGATGCCCTGATCCTCTTCCGGCAGGAACGAACTCGGCAGCCTGAGGAACAGCACCGAGGCGCCGCCGATCAGCGCGACATAGAGGACGAGGTACAGCATCGAGCGCTTCAGCACGTGCCGGGCGCCGCCGTGATAGGCATCGTTGACCCGGGTGAAGCCGCGGTTGAACAGACCGTAGAGGCCGCGTCCGCCGTGATCGACCGGCCGCTTGAGGATCGAGGCGCAGAGCGCCGGCGACAGGATCAGGGCGACCAGCACCGACAGGACCATCGCGGCGACGATCGTGACCGAGAACTGGCGGTAGATGACGCCGACCGAACCACCGAAGAAGGCCATCGGCACGAACACCGCCGACAGAACCGTGGCGATGCCGACCAGGGCGCCGGTGATCTCGTTCATCGAGCGGATCGTCGCCTCGCGCGGCGACAGCCCTTCCTCGGTCATCACCCGTTCGACGTTCTCCACCACGACGATCGCGTCGTCGACCAGCAGGCCGATCGCCAGCACCATCGCGAACATCGTCAGCGTGTTGATCGAGTAGCCGACCGCGGAGAGCACGGCGAAGGTGCCGAGCAGAACCACCGGCACGGCGAGCGTCGGGATCAGGGTCGCGCGGATGTTCTGCAGGAACACCAGCATGACGAAGAAGACGAGAACCACCGCCTCGACCAGGGTCTTCACCACCTCGTGGATCGACAGGCGGACGAAGGGGGTGGTGTCGTAGGGGTAGACCACCTCGACGCCCTGCGGGAAGGTCGGCCGCAGGTGTTCGATGGCCTTCTCCACCGCCTGGGCGGTCGAGATCGCGTTGGCGCCGGTGGCCAGGCTGATCGCCACGCCGGTCGCCGGCTTGCCGTTGTAGAAGCCGGTGGCGTTGTAGCTGCGGGCGCCGAGTTCGACGGTGGCGACGTCGTCGATGCGGACCACCGAGCCGTCGGTGTTGCTCTTCAGGATGATCGAGCGGAACTGTTCCGGCGTCTGCAGGCGCGAGCGGGCGGTGATCGTCGCGTTGAGCTGCTGACCGACGACGGTGGGCAGGCCACCGAGCTGACCGGCGGAGATCTGGGTGTTCTGCGCCGCGATCGCGTTGGCGACGTCGCCCGGCATCAGCGCGTATTTCGCCAGCTTGTCGGGATCGAGCCAGATCCGCATCGCGTAGCTGGCGCCGAACAGCATGGTCTCGCCGACGCCCTCCACCCGCTTCAGCGAGTCGTTCAGGGTGGAATCGACGAAGTCGGCGAGATCGTTGGCGTTCAGCTTACCGTCGGTGGAGATGAAACTCGCCACCATCAGGAAGCCGTTGGTCGCCTTGGTGACGGTGATGCCGGTCGACTGGACCACCTGCGGCAGCTGCGGCGTGACCAGCTGCAGCTTGTTCTGCACCTGCATCTGCGCCACGTCGGGGTTGGCGGCGGTGGTGAAGGTGATCTGGATCTGCGACTGGCCGGTCGAGGTCGAGGTCGAGGTCATGTAGTCGAGATTGTCGATCCCGGTCATGCCCTGTTCGATGACCTTGGTGACCGAGTTCTCGACCGTCTGGGCGTCGGCGCCGGGATAGTTGGCGGTGACGCGGACGCTGGTCGGCGCGATCTGCGGATACTGAGAGATCGACAGGGTACGGATCGCCAGGAGACCGGCGAGCATCACCACGATCGCCACCACCCAGGCGAAGATCGGCCGGTCGATGAAGAAACGCGACATGAACGGCCCTCAGTTGGTGCCGACCGGCCGGGTGCGGCCGGGGTCGGTGACATGGGCACCGGAGAGCGATCCGGTCGTCGAATTGCCCTGACGGCGCACCACTTCGCCGGTGGTGTCGTCGATGGTCACCTCGACCGGGCGGACCTGGGCACCGGGGCGGGCGCGCTGGGTGCCCTCGACGACGACCCGATCGCCGTCGTGGATGCCCTTCTCGACCCGCCAGGAATTGCCGATGGCGCCGCCGATGGCGAGCACCCGCTCCTCGACCTTGTCGTCGGGGCCGACGAACAGAGCGGTCGCCTCGCCCTTCTGATTGCGTCCGACGGCGCGTTGCGGCACCACGAAGGTGTTCTCGGCGATGCCCTCCTCGACGATCGCGCGGACGTACATGCCGGGCAGCAGGACGCGGTCGGGGTTGGGGAACTGGGCACGGATGGTGACCGTGCCGGTGGTCTGGCTGACGTTGGCCTCGGCGAAGGCGAGGGTTCCGGTCTGCGAATAGATCGTCCCGTTCTCCAGCTTCAGCCGCACCCGGACGTCGTCGCCGCCGAGCTTCACCCGACCCTCGTCGACCGCGTTCCTGAGATCGAGGAGGCGGCGGCTCGACTGGGTGATGTCGACGTTGATCGGGTCGATGGTGCGGATGGTGGTCAGAGCGGTGGTCTGACCGGCGGTGACCAGGGCGCCGGCGGTCAGGCTCGACTTGTCGATGCGGCCGCCGATCGGGGCGCGGATGGTGGCATAGTCGAGATTGATGCGGGCCGTCTCCAGCTCGGCGCGGGCGACCGCCACCGCAGCCCGGACCTGGGCGAGGGTGGCGACGGCGTCGTCGAGATCCTGTTTGGCGACGGCGTTCTGGCGGATCAGCGTCTGATAGCGCTCGACCTTGGTCTCCGCGCTCGGCACCGCGGCCTCGGCCTTGGCCAGACTCGCCTCGGCGCTCTCGAAGGCCGCCTGGAACGACGCCCGGTCGATCTGGTAGAGCGCCTCGCCGACCGCGACCTCGCCGCCTTCCTTGAACAGGCGCTGGCGGATGATGCCGCCGACCTGGGGGCGCACTTCGGCGACCAGCGACGCGGTGGTGCGGCCGGGCAACTCGGCGGTGATGGCGACCGAACGGGCGTGCAGCACGACGACGCCGACCTCGGCGCGCGGCGCGGCGCCGCCCGGCATCGGCTGAGCCCCGACCGGGGCACCGGCGAGGATGGCGACGCCGAACAGTGCCGTGACGAAGACGCCGGCCGAACCGGCGCGTGACGCCGACCCCGACGGGATCGCGCACCCGGCGGCGGAGGTCCGGCGAGCGGAGAGGCAACGGGAGGACGGATCGGCGGCGGGAGCCGCGGTCGGGATCGGGGCATGAATTCATCCGATGGGCGCGCCCGCGACGATGCGGGGAGCGTATTCAATGCACCGACGGCGTTGCAGAAGTTCGCCGGGAGACACGAAGTTTGTATCGACCTCCGACGTTCGGCGGACTCGACACATCTCGTTACACTTTCGCAGGGGACGAACCTCCTTCAGCCGTCGCGACCGGCGAGGCCGTGCATCACCCGGACGAAGTGTCCGACCGCCGGCGAGCGCTCGTCGCGACGGAAGCCGGCGACCAGATCGGCACGGATCGCGCAATCGGCGAGCGGACGATAGGCGACCTCGGCGATCCGCACCCGCTCGAGACAGGCCGGCACCGCCGCCACCCCGAACCCGAGACCGACCAGATTGAGGACCGAGATCAGTCCCGGAACCCGATGCGAGACGTGCAGCGGAAAGCCGCCCTGCTGGGCGATGGTCGCGGCATAGCGGGAGAACCCCGCCTCGTCGCCGGCCAACGGCACGATGAAACGGCTGCCGTCGAGATCGCGCGAGGCGATCGGACGATCGTCGCGGGCCAACGGGTGATCCCGGTGCAGCGCCAGGATGATCGGCTCGCGCAACAGCACCCGGGTCTCCACCCCCTCCGGCCGGAAGGACTGCGGTCGGAAGAACCCGACGTCGATCCGCCCGGCGGCCAGCGCCTCGAGCTGGCGCGGACTCTCCATCTCGGTCACCTCGAGCTCGATGTCCGGCCGGCCGCGCCGATACTCCGAGGTCGCGGCGGCGAGCACGCCGGAGAACACCGCCGACCCGACATAGCCGATCTTCACCCGCCCGAGTTCGCCACGCCCGAGCCGACGACCGATCTCGCCGGTCCGCTCGAACTGGTCGAGCGTCGCCCGGGCGGTCGCCAGGAACAGCGCACCGGCCTCGGTCAGACGCATCGGCGCCCGCTTGTTGCGCTCGATCAGGCGGGCGCCGATCTCCTCCTCGAGCAGCCGGATCTGCCGGCTCAGCGCCGACTGGGCGACGTGCAACCGTTCCGACGCCTTGGCGAAGCCGTTCTCGTCGACCACCGCGATCAGATAGCGCAACTGCCGCACGTCCATCGCCGCCTCCCCCGGGGTGCCCGGAAGTTTGATGCCGTTTCGAGATCATAACTTGCCGTAATGCTGTTGGACAGCTCGGTTCGTGCGTGGCACTCCTGCCGTCCGGATGCTCGTGCAACCGGAGAGACCCGATCGGCCGCCCGGTGAACCCGGGGAGGTGGCGATGGTCTCGATGCGCGCGACGGATGCCGGGAGGGCGGCTCGATGACCGGCCTCGGCACCGGACACGTCGCCGGCCTCGTCGCGACCCTGCTCCTCATCCTGGCGGTCACCGTGGCTTCGACCCGACGGGTGAAGTCGGCGGTCGGCTACAGCCTGATGGGACGGTCCTCCGGGGTCATGCTGATCGCCGGCAGCATCGCCGGCACCTGCATCGGCGGCGCGGCCACCGTCGGCTCGGCGCAGATGGCCTATTCGATCGGCCTGTCGGCGTGGTGGTTCACCCTCGGGATGGGCCTCGGCCTGCTGATCCTGGCGCTGTTCTACGCGCTGCCGCTCCGGAACAGCGGGCTCGAGACGGTGCCCCAGTACATGAGCCTGCACTACGGGCGGATCGCCGGGCCGCTCGCCTCGATCACCTCGTCGATCGGCATCCTGTTCAGCGCGGTGGCCAGCGCACTCTCCGGGATCGCGCTGATCGGACTGATCTTCGGCATTCCGCCATGGGCGGCGGCGACGGTGCTGACGCTGCTCGTCGCGGTGCTGGTGTCGACCGGCGGGCTCAAGGGGGCGGGCGTCTCGGGCCTCCTGAAGATGGCGGTGATCTGGGTGACGCTGCTCATCGCCGGCATCGACGCCTGTCTGACGCTCGGCGCGATGCCCGAGTTCGACACCGTCTTCCCGGCCTTCCCGTGGTTCAGCATGGTCGGGCGCGGCTGGGCCGACTGTCTCGGCAACGCGATCTCGCTGATCGTCGGGGTGATCTGCACCCAGACCTACATCCAGGCGGTCTATTCCGCGACCGACGCCCGCACCGCCGCGGTCGGAGCGCTGGTGGCGGCGCTGGTCACCATCCCCGTCGGTCTGCCGTCGGTGGCGATCGGCATGGCGATGCACGCCACCCATCCGGAGATCCAGCCGATCCTCGCCCTGCCGATGTACATGATCGCGCACATGCCGCTGTGGCTCGGCGGGGTCGGGCTCGCCGGCATCCTGCTGTCGGTGATCGGCTCGATCGCCGGCCTGTCGCTGGGGATCGGCACGATGGTCGCCAACGACATCGGCCGCGGTCTGCTGAAGATCACCGACGACCGCCGGATCCTGCGGATCAACCGGGTGACGGTGCTGGTGGTGACGCTCGCGGCGATGGAGATCTCGCTCGCCAACCCGACCACCTACGTGCTCGACTGGAACTACATGTCGATGGCGCTGCGCGGCGCCGGCATGTTCGTGCCGATGAGCCTGGCGATCTTCTGGCCGCGCCGGCTGGCACCGTCGTGGGCGGTGCTGTCGATGGCCGGCAGCGTGACCGCGGCGATCGTCGGCCGCTTCGCTCTCGGCTTCGCGATCCAGCCGCTGTTCTCGGGACTGGCGGTGAGCCTGCTGATCGTCGCCTTCGGGGTGCTGGTGCCGTTCCTGCGGCATCGGCCGGGCGTGGCCGGAGATCCCTCGGACCGGGCGGCGCACGGACCGCTCGGCCGGTCGGGCCGCACCGCCTGAGCGGCGGGCGCGGACGCCCGTCAGAACCGCAGGTCGACGCCGAGGCGCATGAAGGCGCCGTCGATGCGCGACTTGACCGAATAGGCGGCGGGGCCCATCGCGGTCGCGGCGGCGCCGTTCACCGCATAGGAGCCGGTACCGGCGGCACCGGTGCGGCGGTCGCCGAGTTCGAACCACGTCCCTTCCGCGCGGATCGACAGCCGGTCGTCGACCGCCCAGCGGGCGCCGGCTCCGACCGCCGGGCCGATGCGCATCTCGGTGTGCCGGCCGGACCAGACGGCACGGGCGGCATAGGAGGAGGTGCCGTCGCCCCAACGCTCGTCGAGATCGGCGGAGGTGGCGGTGGTGACACCGCCGAGTGCGAGGCCGGCGTCGGCGAACAGCAGGAGACGGCCGAAGGTGTAGCCGGCCCGCGGCCGGAAGGTGACCAGCCAGTCGACCGAATCGGAGCGGGCGAACGAGGTCGTCCGGAGGCCGACCCCGGTCGAGCCGGTGGTGAAGCTCTCGCGCACCGACCAGTTCCGTTCGACGGCCGGATCGGCGAACAGCGAGGCGTCGGCGGAAAAACCGACGACGAACCGATCGTACTGCCAGTCGCGGCCGGCCGAGAGACCGGCGGCGAAGCGGCCGCCGTCGAGGGTGGTGCGCGCCGGCCAGGGCAGCAACGGTTCGCCGTTCGAGGTGGCGGCGAAGGGCACGGCGGTCGAGTAGCGCGGGACACCCGATCCGAAGCCGAGATCGCCGCCGGGCAGGCCGGCCCAGGTGCCGGCACTGCGGACCGCGGCGACGCCGACATGGGCGCCGACCCACCAGCCGCTCCAGTCGATCTCGGCCGCCCGCAGCGCGGCGGGAGACGACGAGACGGCGAGGCAGCACAGACCTGCGACGATCGGAGACGGCAACCGCATCGTGTCCCCCTCGAAATCGTACGTTCCGGAAGACCTCGGGCCGCAGGATCCGTCGGGCGGATCCGCCGCGAGCGGACTCCTATCACGAATGACCGGGGCAGCGGCGGCCGGACGCACCGGAATACGACGAAGGACGGGGGCGACGCGAAGTCCCATCCGCAAACGACCGGAGCGCGCGAGGGCCGGGCGCGAGCGCGGAGACCCGGGACCGAGAACGATGGGGATGCCCGGACCGCACCACCTCTCTCCCGTGTCGAGACCTTCCGATCCGTGCTAATCGTTCGAACTCACCCGGCTCGGCCGCGCACACGGCGATTCATGCGTCATTCGATCTTCTCCCTGTTCACCATCGGCATCGGGCCGAGCAGTTCCCACACGATGGGGCCGATGCGCGCGGCGCGTCGCTTCGTCCTCGAGCTCGCCGAGAGCGGCCGCCTTACGGCGACCGCGCGGATCATCTGCCGGCTGCACGGCTCGCTCGGCGCCACCGGCCGCGGCCACGCCAGCGACACCGCGGTGATCCTCGGTCTGCTCGGCGAGGAGCCGGAGACGGTCGAGATCGACGCGATCCCGGGACGGCTCGCCGAGGTCCACGCCTCCGGCCGGCTCACCCTGCTCGGCCGGCAGTCGATCGGCTTCGCCGAGGCGACCGATCTGGTGTTCGCCCCCGACGACCTGCTGCCGCTCCACGCCAATGCGATGCGGCTCACCGCCCTCGACGCCGCGGGCGGCCTCGTCGCCGATCGGGTCTACTACTCGGTCGGCGGTGGAGCGGTGATCGAGGAGGGGCGGAACGAGACGCCGGGCGACGCCGAGACCGTGCCCGAGGTGCCCCATCCCTATGCCTCGGCCGCCGAACTGATCGAGCGGGCGCTGTCGAGCGGCCTCGGCATCGCCGCGATCGTCCGGGCGAACGAGCGGGTGCGGGCGAGCGACGCCGAGATCGACGCGCGGATCGACCGGATCTGGCAGGCGATGCAGGATTGCGTCCGCCGCGGGCTGGCGGCCGAGGGCACCCTGCCCGGCCGGCTCAAGGTGCGCCGCCGGGCCGGCGCGCTGCGGGCCTCGCTGACCGCCCGGCCGGAGGCGGCGCTCTGCGACCCGATGCAGATCCTCGACTGGGTCAATCTCTATGCGCTCGCCGTCAACGAAGAGAACGCCGCCGGCGGGCGGGTGGTGACGGCGCCGACCAACGGGGCCGCCGGCATCGTGCCCGCGGTTCTCCACTACTACACCCGGTTCCTCAACGGCGGGCCGGCGGGGGTCGCCGACTTCCTGCTGACCGCCGGCGCGATCGGCCTGCTCTATCGGCTGAACGCCAGCATCTCCGGCGCCGAGGTCGGCTGCCAGGGAGAGGTCGGGGTGGCCTGTTCGATGGCCGCGGCGGGGCTCTCCGCGGTGATGGGCGGCACCCCCGAGCAGGTCGAGAACGCCGCCGAGATCGCAATGGAGCACCACCTCGGGCTGACCTGCGACCCGGTCGGCGGGCTGGTCCAGATCCCCTGCATCGAGCGCAACGCGATCGCCTCGGTACAGGCGATCAATGCCGCGCGGATGGCGCTGCGCGGCGACGGCAAGCACTTCGTCAGTCTCGATCAGGTGATGAAGACGATGCGCGAGACCGGCGCCGACATGATGACCAAATACAAGGAGACCGCCCGCGGCGGTCTCGCCGTCAACATCGTCGAGTGCTGAGAGGCGCTCGACGGCCCGA
This sequence comes from uncultured Alphaproteobacteria bacterium, assembly GCA_937919435.1. Classification (GTDB taxonomy): domain Bacteria; phylum Pseudomonadota; class Alphaproteobacteria; order Rhizobiales; family Ancalomicrobiaceae; genus Siculibacillus. The sequence continues at coordinate 8,913 of CALFRR010000004.1, forward strand.
ACCGTCCGGCTCGGGCCGTCGCCGGCTGCGTCAGGCGGCGAGCCGCAGCACGGCCGCGACCCCGGCGGTGTCGAGGCGGACGAACTGGCCGACCGTGGTCGCGCCGTTCGAAGTCGCCTTCCGCGCCATCTCGTCGATACGGTCGGTGCCGACACCGAGCGCGCCGAGGGTGGTGCCCAGTCCGATCGAGCGGAAGAACGCCTCCAGCCGGGCGATGCCGGCGCGGGCCACCGCTTCGCGGTCGAAGCCGTCGTATTCGACGTTCCACACCCGGACCGACCACTGGACGAAGCGGTCGAGATCGTGATCGAGGACGTGCTTCATCCAGGCCGGGAAGACCACCGCGAGACCGGCGCCGTGGGCGACGTCGTAGATGCCGGAGATCTCGTGCTCGATGTCGTGCGAGCCCCAGTCGCCGATCCGGCCGGTGTCGAGCAGGTTGTTGTGGGCGATGGTGCCGGCCCACATCAGCTCGGCCCAGGCGTCGTAGTCGGTCGGCGCGGCCAGCACCTTCGGCGCCTGGGCGATCACCGTCTTCATCGTCGCCTCGATCAGCCGGTCGGTGAAGCCGACGTGGCGGGCGTTGGTGAAGTAGCGCTCCATCAGATGGGCGAGGATGTCGGCGGCACCGCAGGCGACCTGGAAGGCCGGCAGGGTGAAGGCCAGTTCCGGGTTCAGGATCGAGAACACCGGATAGAGCAGTTCGGAATTGAAGCCGCGCTTGATCCAGCCGTCCTCGTTGGTGATCACCGCGGAGGTCGAGGATTCGCTGCCGGCGGCGGGGATGGTCAGCACGGTGGCGACCGGAAGCGCGGCGGTCGGCTGGCGGGTGCCGGCGAAGAAGTCCCAGACGTCGCCGTCGTTCGCCACGCCCATGGCGATCGCCTTGGCCGAATCGATGACGCTGCCGCCGCCGACCGCCAGCACGAAGTCGAGACCGTGGGTGCGACACAGCGCGATGCCCTCGCGCACCAGCGACAGCCGCGGGTTGGGCCGGACCCCGCCGAGTTCGACCCATTCGACACCGGCGGCGGAGAGCGAGGCGACCACCCGGTCGTAGAGGCCGGTAGTCCTGATCGTGCCGCCACCGAAGTGGAGCAGGATCCTGCGCGACCGGCGGGCGACCTGGGCGCCGACCTCGGCCTCCATGCCGCGGCCGAACAGAATCCGGGTCGGGTTGCAGAAGTCGAAATTCTCCATCGTCTTTCCTCGTCGTCTGCGGCGGATCGCCGGCGGCCGTCCGCCGCTCGGTCGCGGACGACGGCGCGCGACGGCTCGCCGTCCGGGTCGGCGCGGACCATGCACCCGGCCCGCGTCAGTCGTCCAACAGAAGTTTCAGATGCGACAAATCGGTCGGAGCGATGAATGGCGCAGCCGTGCCGTCGCCGGACTCAGCGGACCGCCTCCCAGACCAGCTTCAGGAGCAACGAGGCGGAGAGGATCAGGAAGATCCGCCGGAGCCAGAGATTGCCGCCCATCATCACCACCCGGGCGCCGACCAGGCCGCCGAGCCAGGCGGAGAGGCCGAGCGGAATCGCCAGCGACCAGATCACCGCGCCGGCCGGAACGAAGAAGACCAGGGCGCCGCAGTTGGAGGCGAGGTTGACCACCTTGGCGCAGGCGGTGGCGCGCAGGAAGTCGAAGCGGAACATCCGGACGAACAGGAACACCAGGAAGCTGCCGGTGCCGGGGCCGAAGAAGCCGTCGTAGAGGCCGATGACGAAGCCGATCGCCAGACCGGCGGCGAGACGCCGGGGCGACAGCGGCAGTGGTTCGACGTCGTGACCGAAGTTCGGGCGCAGCGCGGTGTAGACGGACATCGCGGCG
>CALFRR010000005.1 GCA_937919435.1 uncultured Alphaproteobacteria bacterium
TCGGGGCGGTCGCCCGTGGCCTCGCCCGCGAAGCCGAGGCCCGCCGCCGCCGCCGTGAGGCGATCGCCACCGAACGCGCCGGTTGGGCGACCCGCGCCGCGGCGGCCGAGAAGCAGCGCGCGGTGCTCGCCGAGCGTCGTGCCGAGGCGATCGACGAGCGCGACGACCTCCTCGAACGGCCGGCCGACCTGGAGATCGAACGGTCACGTCTGCGTGAGGCGGTGCTCTCAGCCGAGGCGAAGCGGGCCGAGGCCGCCGACGCCCTGGTCGCCGGCGAACGCGCCCAGGCCGACGCCGACCGTTCCGCCCGCCTCGCCCTCGACGCGCTGGCCACCGCCCGCGAGGGTCTCGGCCGGGCCGAGGAACGGTTCGCCGCCGCGGGCGAACGGCTCACCGAGATCGAACGGCAGATCACCGAAAGCTTCGAGGTCGCGCCGGCCGGGCTGGTGGCGCTCTCCGAACTCGACCGCGACGAACCGCCGCCCGAGGCCGAGGTGATCGACCGCCGGCTGGAACGGCTGAAGTTCGATCGCGAGCGGCTCGGTGCGGTCAACCTGCGTGCCGAGGAGGAGGCGCGCGAGGTCGAGGAGCGGCGCGACGCCCTGCGCACCGAGCGCGACGATCTGGTCGAGGCGATCCGCCGTCTGCGGCTCGGCATCCAGACCATCAACCGCGAGGCCCGCGAACGGCTGATGGCCGCCTTCGACACCGTCGACGGCCATTTCCGCGACCTCTTCTCCCATCTCTTCGGCGGCGGCGAGGCCGAGCTGCAGTTGGTCGAGGCCGAAGACCCGCTCGAAGCGGGGCTCGAGATCGTCGCGAGGCCGCCGGGCAAGAAGCCGACCACCCTGACCCTGTTGTCCGGCGGCGAACAGGCCCTGACCGCGCTCGCCCTGATCTTCGCGGTGTTCCTGACCAACCCGGCGCCGATCTGCGTGCTCGACGAGGTCGACGCGCCGCTCGACGACGCCAACGTGGAGCGCTGCTGCGATCTCCTCGACGCGATGGTCGGGCGCACCGACACCCGGTTCATCGTCATCTCGCACAACCCGATCACCATGGCCCGGATGGATCGGCTGTTCGGTGTGACCATGGCCGAGCGCGGCGTCTCGCAGCTCGTCTCGGTCGATCTGGAGCGCGCCGAGACGATTCTCACCCCCGGCTGAACGGCTCCGCGCGGCGGCTTCTGGTGGCGCTGCGGCACGGCTTTTCGCGGCAATGCGAAAAAAGTCGGCAGAGCCGTGAAATATCCTTAGATTTCATTGGTTTGAACTTAAGTCTGGTATCCTTGACAGGGGGTCGGGGCACAACTATGGTGCCGCCGGCTTCGATGGAAAGGGGTGGTCTTTTCGCCCTGCGTCCGGCGTCGCCGGCGAGCGGAGGGGAGGTGACCGTGGTCGATCGACCGGAAGGGAACCGTCCCGACGCGGAGCGGGCGGGAGGTCGGACGGACGGGGAGACGACCGCGTCTCCGCCGGAGCCGGCGCTGGCCGATCGGCTGGAGCGTCTCGGCGCGAGCCTCGAGGCGCGCCGTTCGGAAGACGGGGTGGAGAAGTCGAGGGTTCGCTCCACCGGCTTCGCCCAGGCGGTCAAGGTCGCCTCCGAGTTCGTCGCCGGCGTGGTCGTCGGCGCCGGTATCGGTTGGGGGATCGATCGCCAGTTGGGCACGTCGCCCTGGGCGTTGATCCTGTTTCTGCTCCTCGGTTTCGCCGCGGGCGTCCTGAACGTCCTGCGAGCCGAGGGGAAGGTCGCCGAGGCCGGAGCGCGTCTGCGCGAGGCCGAGAGGCGGCGGTCGTCGTCTCCGGACGGTTCCGGGGGTGACATCGCCTAATTTCGCAGATCGCCCGGGCACCCGGGCGTGTTATGCGGAGCGGCGGAACCAAATCGGCGGTGTCGAACCGCCGGTCGAACGGACGGAAGCGGCCCTTTCCGGGACGCTCCGCGGGATTGGGGCGCCGGAGGGCGTGCGGCGGATTTCGCGTCGGTCGACGACGGGATCGCCCGAGAAGCGGGGACTGACAGGTGGCAGCCGACAAGGTCGATCCGATCCATCAGTTTCAGATCACGAAGATCCTGCCGATCCAGGTCGGCAACCTCGACGTGTCCTTCACCAATTCGTCGCTGTTCATGGCGGCGACGGTGATCGTCGCGACGGCCTTCCTGGTCTTCGCCTCGTCGAACCGGTCGCTGGTGCCGAACCGCTGGCAGCTCGTCGCCGAGATGAGCTATTCCTTCGTCGCCAACACCCTTCGGGACGCCGCCGGCAAGGCCGGGATGCAGTTCTTCCCGCTGGTGTTCTCGCTGTTCATGTTCGTGCTGGTCGCCAACCTGATCGGCATGTTCCCCTACTTCTTCACCGTCACTTCGCACATCATCGTCACCTTCTGTCTGGCGATGCTGGTGATCGGTACGGTGGTGGTGTTCGGCATCTGGAAGCACGGGTTCCACTTCTTCGGCCTGTTCGTGCCGAAGGGTGTGCCCGGTGCGCTGGTGCCGCTGGTCACCGTCATCGAGATCATCTCCTTCCTGTCGCGGCCGATCAGCCTGTCGGTTCGTCTCTTCGCCAACATGCTCGCCGGTCACATCACGCTGAAGGTCTTCGCCGGCTTCGTGGTGATGCTGTCGGCCGCCGGCGTGACCGGCGTGGTCGGGGCGATCCTGCCGCTCGCCATGGCGGTGGCGCTGACCGCGCTCGAGTTCCTCGTCGCCTTCCTGCAGGCCTACGTCTTCACGGTCCTGACCTGCATGTACCTGAACGACGCGATCCATCCCGGTCATTGACCGGACGGACGCGATCTCGAACGAACGTCTTCACGCAAGGGAGCACTCTGATGGATCCGCAAGCTGCGAAGTACCTCGGCGCCGGTATCGCCACTCTCGGCATGGCCGGAGCCGGCATCGGTCTCGGCACCATCTTCGGCAACTATCTGGCCGGCGCTCTGCGCAATCCGGCCGCCGCCGACGGCCAGTTCGGCCGCCTGATCTTCGGCTTCGCCGTGACCGAGGCGCTCGGCATCTTCTCGCTGCTGGTCGCCCTGATCCTGCTCTTCGCCTGATCGGCGCAGACGCGACGCATTCGTCTCCGGCCGCCCGTCGGGCGGCCGGCTACGTCCGTCGGCGTTCGGCCGGCGGGTGTGAGGGTCATTCGGGACGGTGACGATGGCAGACAACGCCCATACCACGGCCGAAGTTCACCACGAAGGGGGCCATTCCGGCACCTTCCCGCCGTTCGATTCGGCGACCTTCGGGTCGCAGATCCTGTGGCTGGCGATCGCCTTCGGCGTCTTCTACCGGCTGATGACCAAGGTCGTGCTGCCGCGTCTCGGCGGCATCCTGGAAGTCCGCCACGACACCATCGCCGGTGATCTCGAAGAGGCCAATCGCCTCAAGGCCGAATCCGAAGCCGCCGGTGCGGCCTACGAGCAGGCCCTGGCGGAAGCCCGTCGCAACGCTCAGGCGATCGCCGGCAAGACCCGCGCCGAACTCGCCTCCGCGGTCGACGCGAAGCGGCACGCCGCCGAGGCCGGGCTCGCCGCCCGCGTCGGCGAGGCCGAGGCGCGGATCGCCGAGATCAAGGCGAAGGCCCTCGGCGAGGTCGATGCGATCGCCGTCGAGACCACCGAAGCGGTCGTCGCTTCCCTGATCGGCGTCGAGGTCGGTCGCGACGAGGCGGCCGCCGCGGTCGCCGCCGTCCAGGCCAAGTGAGGAGACCGACATGGACGCGACGTCTCTCGCCACATTCTGGGCCATGGTCGCCCTGCTGATCTTCTTCGGCGTGATCGTCTGGCTGAAGGTCCCGGGCAAGGTCGGCTCGGCGATGGATGCCAAGATCGCCGCCATCGAGGCCGAACTCGGCGAAGCCCGCCAGTTGCGCGAAGAGGCGGCGGCACTGCTCGACGCCTTCCGCCGGAAGGCGGCCGACGCCGAACTCGAGGCCCAGTCGATCATCGCCGAGGCCAAGGCCGAGGCGGAGCGGCTGACCGACGAGACCAACCGGTCGCTCGAGGACCTGATCGCCCGCCGGACCCGCGCCGCCGAGGCGAAGATCGCCCAGGCCGAGGCCCAGGCGGTCGCCGAAGTCCGGGCGCGGGCCGGTGACGTCGCCATCGCCGCCGCCGAGAAGATCCTCGCCGTCCGCACCGCCGGACCGGCCGGAGCCGATCTCGTCGCCAAGGGCATCTCCGAGGTCGCCGCCAAGCTCAACTGAGCCGGCCTCCTCCGATCCTTCCGAAAGGCCCGCATCGCCGGCGATGCGGGCCTTTCGTGCGTCTCGGGGTGCGCCGCGGCGCCTCAGGGGGCCGCGCGCCGGCCGGCGGGCGCATGGCGCTCGGCGGCGGCGAAGCGGTAGACGCCGAGCCCGTCGCGCAGATCGGCGAGGGTCGCCGCGGTCACCTCCCGCGCCGCCTCGGTGCCCCGTCGCAGGATCGCCTCGACCTCGCCGAGGTCGGCGGCGAACACCGCCCGGCGCTCGCGGATCGGCGCGACCACCGCTTCCAGCACCTCTTCCAGCCGCCGCTTGACCACCGTGTCGGCGAGCCCGCCGCGACGGTAGTGGGCCTTCATTTCGCCGACCGCCGCCGGGTCGGGATCGAAGGCGTCGAGCCAGGCGAAGACCACGTTGCCTTCGGTCCGGCCGGGGTCTTCGACCTTCAGGTGGCGGCAGTCGGTGTACATCCGGCGGACCGCGGCGCGGATCTCGTCGGCGCTCGCCGACAGCGGCAGCGCGTTGCCGGCCGACTTGCTCATCTTCGCCCGCCCGTCGATCCCCGGCAGCCGGCCGACCGCCGGCACCACCGCGTGCGGCTCGGGCAGCACGACGCGCCCGGCGATCCGATTGACCTTGCGGACGATCTCGATGGTCTGCTCGACCATCGGAATCTGGTCCTCGCCGACCGGCACCACGCTCGCCCGGAAGGCGGTGATGTCGGCGGCCTGCGACACCGGATAGCAGAGGAAACCGGCGGGGATGTCGCGATCGAAACCGCGCGCCACGATCTCCTCGCGGATCGTCGGATTGCACTCCAGCCGGGCGAGTGTGACGAGGTTCAGGTAGAGGACGGTGATCTCGGCCAGCGCCGGCAGTCCCGACTGCAGGCAGAAGGTGGAGAGGGTGGGATCGATGCCCGCGGCGAGCTGATCGAGCACCACCTCGAGCACGTTGCGCCGGATCCGTCCGGGATCGTCGGCGTTGTCGGTCAGGGCCTGTAGGTCGGCGACCAGGATGTAGGGGCGGTGGTCGTGCTGGAGCGCGACGCGGTTCTTCAACGAGCCGATCCAGTGGCCGAGATGCAGGGCGCCGGTCGGCCGGTCGCCGGTCAGGATCACCGGCAGTTCGGTGCGGGCGGGCGCACCGCGCGGTGCGACGGGAAAGGTGACGGTCTCGGACATCGGGGGCTTCTCCTCTGGAAGGGAGCCGCCACGGTCGCGGGACGAATGTCGGACGTAGACGCGCCTGCCGGACCGCGGGCGGCGTCTGGTCGTCTGGGATGGGGGTATGACGACGCGCCGCTCCTCAGAAGGAGCGCCACCACGACGAAACGGCGGTGTCGCGCAGGTCGATCATGGAGAAAGCATAGGCCGATGGGCGGTCCCGCGCAATGCGGTGACGGTTGGGGGCGATGGGAAACGATCTCGTTTCCAGGGGCATCGCAGAGGTCGTCGCCATTCCCGTCTATTGGGTCGTTCCCGAAGGGGGAATGAGTAACTGGCTCTTCTACAAAAAGAGAATACTTGAGAAGGACAAACAAAGGAAGATTGTCTCGTTGAGAGGAGACCTTTTTCATGCTGGGGTTTCAGACGGCTGCACACGTCGTACGCCTCGGGCGAAGCGCATTCTTCGGCGATTCGAAGGCGGACTTGCCCATCGGGCGGACATCTGTCCTGGAGGCGGACGATCTCGTTCCCCAGTTCGGGTTCGTCGGGCCGAAGTACGAAGACCTTCGCGTCCTCGTCATTGGTATAAACCCGGCGGCAGGCGGGACCCGCACGGGTGCGAGGACACCTGCCGACGAGCGTATGATGCCAGCGCTACATCGATTCGCCGAAGAGCCGACCGAACGGCATTTTGAGTCCGCTTCGGCCGCTTATGAGCGCGAGTGTCGTTCCTGGCCAAGAATCTGGAAGAGGCACTGCGAAAAATTCGTTAATGAAGAGTTTTTCGACTACGAGTCGATTGCGTTTGTCAGTTGTCTTCCATGGCGAACGGGGAGCGGAACTGCGTTTTCCGATCCCGTGGGCAGGGCGACCGCGAGATTGTACACACGACCGCTTTTGGATGAGCTGTCTCCTCGCCTCAACATTGCGGTGAGTAAACGCTG
>CALFRR010000006.1 GCA_937919435.1 uncultured Alphaproteobacteria bacterium
GACAGCACCACCGTCGCACCGCCCGCGCGCGCCAGGGCGGCGACGGCCAGCGATTCGGCCTCGCCGACCTCCATCTGAAGCAGGAGGATGTCGCCCGGGCGGAACCTCCCCGGTGCCACCAGATCGCGCACGACGGTTCTGTTGGCACCAGGAGACAGGACGATAGCGTTCTCGCCGTCGTCGGTGACCGAAATGATGGCGATTCCCGTCGCCACGCCGTCGCGGCGGACAACCCCGGAGAGATCGACGCCGCCGCCGGACAGTCCGGCGAGTGCGCCCTCGGCGAAGCCGTCGCCGCCGACCGCCCCGATCATCGCCACCGCCGCGCCGGCCCGGGCTGCCGCCAGCGCCTGATTGGCGCCCTTGCCGCCGGGAATGGCGATCACATCGGAGCCGGTCAGGGTCTCGCCGCCCCGTGGCAGGCGAGGCACGCGACTGACCAGATCGGCGTTGATCGATCCGAATACCGTGATCATCGAAACCCTCTCGAACGCGTGGGTGGAGACGGTCGAAGTGACCGTCCGGAGCGACCCGACGAGCCGTGGACCGGCTGCGCCGGGCCTCCGGAATCGCCGGAAATCGGCATTTTCCTAAACGATTTCTTCAATCTTCGGTGGGCGCCGGGGACGCGCATGATGTGAGTGTGTCAACCGTGCAACAAATGGTGCGCAATGCGTACCGATGCGAGTATCGAACGGTCGTCGCGCCTTCCCAATCCGACCGACCGGAGTCATGGTGCATGCGATCGACGACATCGCGTGATCCCTTCGACGGTTCGTCGGAGCAGTATGTCGGAGAGGTCACGGGCCGGTTCGGGGCCCATCGTCGAAAACGTACCTTCAGGGGGTTATCCAATGAACTTCAAGCTCGCCATCCTGGCCGCTGCCGCCGTCGGCGCCGCCACGACCGCTCAGGCCGCCGACCTCGCCAAGAAGGCGCCGGCCGCGGCGAACTATGTGAAGGTGTGCGACGCCCAGGGCGCCGGCTTCTTCTACATCCCGGGTTCCGAGACCTGCCTCAAGATCGGCGGCTATGTCCGCGCCGAGTATCGCGCGTTCGGCAACAACAGCGCCTGGAACGACGGCATCGGCCTCTCCGGCGCTCCGGCCAACGGCGGCCACCGCGGCCAGCACAACATCAACACCTTCGCCCGCGGTGAGATCGACATCGACGCGCGCACCGCGACCGAGTACGGCCTGCTGCGTTCGTTCATCGCCCTCCAGGCGGAAGTCCTCTCCGGTTCGTCGACCGCCATGACGCTCGACAAGGGCTTCATCCAGTTCGGTGGCCTGACCGCCGGTCGCGCCCAGTCGATGTTCGACTTCTTCACCGGTTCGACCATCGGCATCTACGAGCCGGCCCATTCGGACACCACCGTCAACCTGTTGGCCTACACCTTCGCCTTCGGCAACGGCTTCTCGGCGACCCTGTCGCTCGAAGATCCGTCGCAGGGCGGCCGTCGCGTCGGCACTCTCTACGGTGGCGTGAAGACCCCGGACGTCATCGGCGCTCTGAAGGTCGAGCAGGCCTGGGGCAAGGCCCAGCTGTCCGCCGCTCTGCATGACGACTACGGCTCGAACAGCGCCGGTGCCAAGAGCAAGGTCGGCTTCGCGGTCATGGGCGGTGTCGAGGTCAAGCTCGGCGCGGCCGACGTGATCGACCTGCAGGCGGCCTACGCCAAGGGCGCGATCGCCTACGTCTTCGCGAACGCCTATCCGCTCGCGGCCGACTTCCTCTACACCAACAACGACATCCGTCAGACCAGCGCCTGGAGCGTGGCCGGCAGCTGGACCCATCAGTGGACCAAGACCGTGTCGACCGCCGCCGAGGTATCCTACGCCAAGGTCGATTACGACTCGATCACCGGCGCTTCCGACTGGAGCCAGTTGGACCTGATCGCCAACGTCGGCTGGAAGCCGGTCACTGGCCTCACCTTCATCGTCGAAGGCGAGTACCGCAAGGTCGACTACAGCGCCGCGAACATGAAGGATCCGGCCGGCTTCCTCGGCGTCCTCCGCGTTCAGCGCGACTTCTGATCGTTCCGACGATCGGTATCGGAAGAGCCCGGCGGTCACCCGCCGGGCTCTTTCTTTTTTGGGCCCTCGAATCGTGGCGCCGAGCGGGGACGCTGCCCTCGGACGATCGAATCGCGCCCGGGCCGGTTTCCCCACCGTCGGAAGTGTGAGTGATCGGAAGGAGATGCGGGGTTTTCACGTGGACGTCGGGGGGGCGCCGGGGTGTTTTCCCCGTTTTTGCGTCCTGTGGTGTTCCCATCTGTGCTTTCGGCGCAACATGGTGGGTCGAAGAGGCCGATCGGGCGGCCGTGCGGCGGAAACGCACTTCAAATGCGGCGAGGCCCGGGTATTGTAACGCCATGCCGGAGACGCCGCTCGACATCGAGCGACCGTCGCTTCGGGGTCGGGTCAGGACCTCTGCCGGTGTCGTTACGAAGACAGGGGGAACTCATGAACTTCAAGCTGGCTCTCGTGGCTGCCGCCGCTCTCGGCGTCGCGTCCACCGCCCAGGCTGCCGATCTGGCCAAGAAGGCCCCGGCCGCTGCCAACTACGTCAAGGTCTGCGACGCTCAGGGCGCGGGCTTCTTCTACATTCCCGGCTCCGACACCTGCCTGAAGATCGGTGGCTATGTCCGCGCCGAGTCTCGCTTCGGTGGCTACGATGGCAACATCGGCGGCCCGAACGGCATCGGCGGTCATCGCTCCGAGCGTGGCTTCTACAGCCGCGTTCGTGCCAACATCAACTTCGATGCCCGCACCGCGACCGAGTACGGCCTGCTGCGCTCGTACATCGAGCTCTGGGCCACCCAGAACTCGGGTGACACGTCCCCCGGCATGAACCTCCGTCAGGCGTTCGTGCAGTTCGCCGGCATCACCGCCGGTCGCGCGCAGTCCTTCTGGGACTTCGTCGAAGGCTCCTACACGATCGGCAACATCGAAGCCGACTCGTCGGATCGTCGCGTCAATCAGTTGGCCTACACCTTCTCGTTCGGCAACGGCATCACCGCCACCGCCGCTCTGGAAGACTACTCGACCGACGATGCGACTTCCTCGCTTCGTCCGTCCAGCACCTACGCTGGTGGCGTGAAGTATCCGGACCTGCTCGGCGTGTTGGCGATCTCTCAGGCTTGGGGTAAGGCCCAGCTGATGGGCGCTCTGCACTCGAACTATGGTCTGACCAAGGACAAGCTCGGCTTTGCGGTCGGCGCTGGCGTCGAAGTCAACCTGCCGATGCTCGCCCCGGGCGACAAGGTGTTCGTGCAGGGCACCTACACCAAGGGTGCTCTGGGCTACGCGATGCTCAACAACCCGAATCCCTTCCTGCTGCCCACCGACACGGCTCGTACGGCTCTCGCCACCGACTTCGGCTTCGAAGCCAACGACGTCAAGCAGTCGACCGCCTGGGGCATCAACTGGGGTCTCCATCACGAGTTCACCAAGACTTGGGAAGCGAACCTCGGCGGTTCCTACCTGAAGTACGAGGATTGGCGTTCGGCCAACACCCGCGACTTCTCGCAGTGGATCGTCGGCGGCGACGTTCGTTGGAAGCCGGTTTCCAACCTCTACTTCGGCCTCGCTCTCGACTACATCTCGGTGGACTACAAGAGCTCTGCTCTGAAGGACGCCAGCCAGGTCCTCGGCACCCTTCGCGTTCAGCGCAACTTCTGATCTCGTCTGAGATCCGAGGAGATAGCCCGGCGGCAACCCCGCCGGGCTTTTTCTTTTGTCCCGTCTCCACTCGGGTCGCGTCCTTCGGTGCGCTCGGCGCTCCGACGTTTCCGGCGTCGGACCGCCCTCGGCGCCCCATCGCTTTCGCGCCCTTCCTCCCTCCGCAACGACGGTCCTTCCGGGAATTCGGCGCGGCTGCGGCTGCGCAGCGGTGCGAATCTGCTCTAGACTGGCGCATCGCGGTTCGCCGATAGGCGGGCTCCGCGCGAGGGGAGGGCAAGCGCGCATGCCGTCTGTCTCCGAGTGGGTGGTCTCGTCGGTCGCGACCGCTGTCGTTTTCGCCGGTCTGGCCGGTTTCCTCGCCTTTCGTCCGATATCCGAGGACGTCGCCGAACGCGCCTCCGCCCGGCTGGCCGAGGAGGGACGTGGTTGGGCGAAACTCTCCGCCGACGGTCGTGATCTCACCCTGACCGGCACCGCACCGGAACCCGGTGATCCGCGTCTCGCGGCGGAAGCCGCCGATCGGGTGTTCGGCGTCCGCACCGTGAGCGAAGACGCGACGGTCCTCCCGCTTTCGGATCCCTGGGTCTGGAAGGCGGTTCTGTCCGGCCGATCCGTGCGGGTCTCGGGCGCCGTCCCGTCCGAGGCGGTGCGCGCCTCTCTCGCGTCGGCGCTCGCCGGTGCGGCGAAGGGGCGCGACGTCGCCGATTCGACTACGCTCGCCCGGGGCGCGCCCCGCGACTTCGGCGCCACGGCACCGAAGGCCGTCGCCGTCCTCGCCGATCTCGTCGAAGGGTCGGTCGCCTTCGGGCCGGCTGGCTGGGTGATCGAGGGACGCCTCGCCGACCGCACGGCCTGGAAGAAACTCGTCGACCGGACGAACCGGCGGGACCTCGGCTTTCTCCCCGCCGAGGTGAAGCTCGTCGAACCCTCCCCCGTTCCCTACGACCTGCATCTGACGCTCGCCAACGGCCGCCTCGCGGCGACCGGCTACGTTCCCGACGCCGCGACCCGCGACGCGCTCGACCGGACGGTGAAAGGCGCCGGCTTCGTCGCCGAATCGACAGTCGAGACGGCGCCGGGAGCTACCGCCGGCTTCTCCGATGCGGTCGGCTTCGCCGCCTCGCTGCTCGGTGAGATGACCGAGGCGCGGATCGCGCTCGATCCGGACGGCGTGTCGATCGCCGGTCGGCCGATCGACCGGGCCGCCTGGCACCGCGTTCGCGATCGCCTGAGCGTGAACCCGCCGAAGGGTCTGCGCCCGAAGGACGTATCGCTGGTCGAACCGCCGGCCGTTCCCTACCGGCTGTCCGTCGCGGCCGAAGCCGGCCGTGTCGTCGTCGCCGGCCATCTGCCGGATGCGGCCGCGCAGACGGAGCTCGTCGCTGTCGTCGGCGATCGGAACGGACCACTCGACCTGTCGGCGGTCGAGATCGCGGCCGGTGCGCCGGACGGACGGGCGGCCGCGATCGCAGCGGTACGGCCTCTCTTCGCCCGGGCCTCGGCCCCGCGGGTCGACTTCGTCGGACGCCGGGCGAGCATCGGCGGGGTGGTGACGAGCCGTGAGATCGCCGGGCAGATCGCCGCTGCGGTGAAGGCGGCGCTGCCGCCCGGTTGGGAGTTGGCCGACGGAGGTCTCGACGTGGCGCCGCCGCCCGAACAGGTGTCGGCCGAGGATTGCCTCGCCCGTTTGCGCTCCGTGCAGGCGACGGAGAAGGTTCGCTTCGCCGTCGGCAGCGCAGACCTCGATCCGGATAGCCTGGTGATCGTCGATCGCCTGGCCTATGCGGCGCAGAGTTGCCTCGCCGCTCGGATCACCATCGAAGGACACACCGACACGACCGGCGATGCCGACGCCAACCGGATCCTGTCGGAGCGCCGGGCGGCGGCGGTCGCCGAACAGTTGATCGCCGACGGTATCGCGCCGCACCGCTTGACCGCGGTCGGCTTCGGCGAGACCCGTCCGATCGCCGACGAGTCGACCGAAGACGGCCGCCGGCAGAATCGTCGGATCGACTTCGTCGTCGAAGGGGAGGGGACGCCGTGATCTACCTCGTCACACAGCTCTGGCCGTTCATGATCGGCGCGCTGGTCGTCGGCGCGGTGATCGGCTGGCGCCTCGCTCACTCCGGAGCGGGGAGGCCGTCATGATCTGGCTGACCTTCGAAACCTTCGCCCTGATGCTGGTGTCGGCGGCGATCGGCGTCGGCCTCGGTGGGCTCTTCGCCGAGCGTTGGGCCCGTCCGCTCGCCGACTTCGCGTCGGTCGGTTCGCCCCGGCCCTGGCTCGGCGAAGCCAAACCTAAGCCCGCGGCTCCGACACTTCCCACCGCTCCGGCGTTGCTCTCCGACGACGAACGCACCCGCCTCGCGGCCTCGCTCGCCGAAGATCGGGCGCCCGCCGTGCCGGAGCCGCCGGTCGCCGTCGTGCCCGAGCCGGAGATGCCACCCGTCGCCACGGTCCGCGTCGATACGCCGGTCGAACCGGTGGCGCCTCCCGTGGCCGCGCCACCTCTGGCCGAATCCGACGTGGCGCGCGCAGCGGAGGCCGACCGCCACGGAGTGCGGCCGATCGGAACCGCGGGGCCCGTCGGAGCCGCCGACGATCTCAAACGGATCAAGGGCATCGGCCGGCAGAACGAAGCGCGGCTCAATGCGTTGGGGATCTGGCACTTCCGTCAGATCGCCGGTTGGACGCAGTCGGAAGCGCGCTGGATCGGTTCCTTCCTCGCCTTCACCGGACGGATCGAGCGCGAAGACTGGATCGGCCAGGCGAAACGGTTGGCCGCGGGCGGCGAAACCGAGTTCTCCCGCCGCGTCGATGCGGGCGAGGTCCCGTCGAGTTCGGCGCAGGGTTGACCTCCGACGCCTCGCGGAACCAGCATGCGATGGGCCACGCTCGACCGCCGCCGGCCCACATGGGCGAACACCGGTGCGTGCGAAAGGTCGTCCCGCCCCGCCGCGGCGAACCGGGTAGCTGCCCGGATCGCTCGCAGACACGACGGCGGCGCGACTTCGTGCCGCGCCGTGACGTGCTCCCGACGTGGGATCGGGCGCTCAGTCGCCGAGGATGAACGACGAGAACAGGCCGCCGGACTTGGCCTGCGGGGCGGGGATCGAACCGGTGGTGGTGGCACGGGCACCGACGCCGCGGGCGAGATCCTGAGCGAGTTCCAGCCGCCGGCCCTCGAGCCGCAGGCGGTAGACCTGGAGGTTCTCCAGCACCCGCTGGACGTAGTTGCGGGTCTCCGAGAAGGGGATGCGCTCCATCCAGTCGACGATGTCGACCTGTCCGGTGCGCGGATCGCCGTAGGCGCGGACCCAGTCGCGGATCCGCCCCGGGCCGGCGTTGTAGCCGGCGATCGCCATCACGTAGTTGCCGTCGTAGTTGTTGACGAGGTTGGCGACATAGGCCGAGCCGAGCCGGACGTTGTAGGCCGGATCGTTCTTCCAGGCGCGCTCGTCGAAGGCGATGCCGAGCTTCTTGGCGGCTTCGCGGCCGGTCACCGGCATCACCTGGAAGATGCCGGTCGCCCCCGCCGAGGAGACCACCGCCTGATTGAATTCGCTCTCCTGCCGGGTGATCGCGAAGGCCAGCGCCTTCTCGAGGCCGGAGGTGTCGATGTTGGTCGGCAGGCCGATCGGGAAGGCCATCGCCTGCATGTCGAGGCCGCGCTGGGCGCCCGCCTTGCCGGCCATCACCGCCAGATGGGTCCAGCCCTGCTTCTCCGCGAGGTCGATCAGCGCCGCCACCTGACCGGCGGTCGGCAGGCTCTCGGCCATGTGGCGATAGAAGGTCGCGGCGAGATCGCGCCGCCCGAGCCTGCCGATCCGGCGCAGCGCCTCGAAGCGGTCGTCCCGCTCGATCGCCGCACGGTCGGCGCCGGTCGGCGACACCGAGCGGCTGATCCCGAGATCGCCCATCCCCAGTCGGACGCGGGCCATCTGCCCGTAGAAGGTGAAGCCGAAGTCGGCGGCCTTGGTGTACCAGTCGCGGCCGGATCCGCCGCCGCCGGCTTCCGCCGCCCGGCCCATCCAGTACCAGGCGCGGGCCCGGGTGACCGGCTTCGACGAATCTTCGGCCACCGCCGCGAAATGACGCATCGCCGACTTCGGGTCGTCGAGGAATCTGAGCGCGAACCAGCCGGCGTGGAAATCGGCTTCCGCCTGATTGGCCGGAGTCGAGCCGGCGTGGCCGGCGACCACCCGATAGGCGGTCCTGGCGTCGCCGAGGTCGAGCAGCTTGCGGCTGACGATCCGCTTCTCTTCCCACCATTCGTCGGGCCAGCCGAGTGCCTTGGGGTCCTTCGGCGCACGGATGAGGAGGTCGGCCGCTTCCTTCCAGCGCTCGTTGCGACGCGCCCACTGGGCGCGGACGAACAGCATGGTCGGATCGTCGGAGAGCGAGGAGGGCACCCGGTCGAGCAGCCGGCCGGCGTCGGCCTGCTTCTTCTCCACCGCGATCCCGGCCTGCGCCAGCGCCTCGTAGCCGGGGCCGAGCTTGCGCGCCGCCTGGATCGCCTCGCCGCCGTGGCCCTTGAGCAGCACCATGTCGAAGCGGGCCTTGTAGTCGCCCTTTTCGAGCAGACCGCCGAATTCGTTCTCGAGGACCGCCTCTTCCTCGCCCGACAGCTTGTCGTCGCGATAGGCGTAGCGCGCCCACTGCGCCGCTTCGCTCTTGCGGCCCTTCTGGAGGAGGGCGCGGGCGAGCATGATCCGGCCGCGGTTCGAATAGGGCCGCGAGCCCTGGAAGGCCCAGATCACGTCGTCGGCCGACGGATTCTCCTTCTCCAGCGCCTGTTCTGCGCGGCGGCGGAAGAACTCGGGGTCGGGCCAGGACGGATTGGCGATGGCGAACTGGGTGATCGCCGCCGACGGCAGACCGGATCCCATCCGGATCAGGTACCAGTCGACGATCTTCTGATCGAGCTGATCGAGGCCGGGGCGCATCGCGTTGACGGCCGCCACGTCGCCACGGGCCGCGGCCTGGAGAGCCGTGGCGAGATCCGCGGCGGCGGCGGGCGTCGCCCATCCGGCGAGAGCCAGCGTCGCAGCGGCGGGCGCGAGGCCGAGCACGTGCCGTCGGGTCGGTGAACCCATCTTGATCTCCTCGTGGCGCAGGTCCGGGGCCGGCGTTCCACGCCATCGTCGCCGATGGCGAAACCCATCCTGACCCTCCCCGACGGCAGGATCGAGGCGGACGCTCGGCCGGAAGCCTAGAGTCCGGATGATGAACAAAGTCTTACCGACCGGCTTCCGCGCCCCCGGGGACGAAGCGCCGTCTTGCCGCGGTTGGCCCCGGGAGCTATTGTCGCCGCCCGCTCCGCACTCGGCGAGCGGGTCCAGGCCGCCCACGGTGCACACGCCGCCGTACGGGCAATTTCCGAAGAGGATCATACGATGTTCAAGGGGTCGATCACAGCGCTCGTCACGCCGTTCGTGAACGGGGCCGTGGACGAGAAAGCCCTGCAGGACTTCGTCGCCTGGCAGATCGCCGAAGGCTCGAACGGTGTCGTGCCCTGCGGCACCACCGGCGAGAGCCCGACGCTCAGCCACGCCGAGCACAAGCGGGTGGTCGAGCTGACGCTCGAGGTGGCCAAGGGCAAGATCCCGGTGATCGCCGGTGCCGGCTCCAACAGCACGATGGAGGCGATCGAGCTCGCCCGCCACGCCGAACAGGCCGGCGCGGACGCACTGCTGGTCGTCACGCCCTATTACAACAAGCCGAACCAGGAAGGCCTCTATCGCCACTTCATGGCGATCGACGCCGCGGTGGGGATCCCGATCTTCATCTACAACATCCCGCCGCGCTCGGTGATCGACATGACCGTCGAGACCATGGCCCGCCTGTTCCGGGACGGCCGCAACATCCGCGGCGTCAAGGACGCCACCGGCAATCTGGTGCGCCCGTCGCTGCAGCGGGCCGCCTGCGGGCCGGACTTCGTCCAGCTGTCCGGCGAGGACGCCACCGCACTCGGCTTCAACGCCCACGGCGGCGTCGGCTGCATCTCGGTCACCGCCAACGTGGCTCCGCGGCTCGTCGCCGAGTTCCAGGCGGCGACGCTCGCCGGCGACTACGCCAAGGCGCTCGAGTACCAGGATCGGCTGATGCCGCTGCATCGCGCGCTGTTCCTGGAGCCGAACCCGACCGGGCCGAAGTATCTCGCCGCGAAACTCGGCAAGATGACCTACGAGCTGCGTCTGCCGCTGGTGCCGATCGCCGAGGCGACCGCCCGTGAGATCGACGCAGCCGCCGCCCACGCCGGCATTCTCTGACCCGAGGAGACGCGACCGATGACCGCTCCCAAGGGCGGCGGCCATCGGCTCGCCGCCGAGAACCGCAAGGCCCGGTTCTCCTACCACATCGTCGACACCTTCGAGGCCGGCATCGTCCTGACCGGCACCGAGATCAAGTCGCTGCGCGGCGGCCGCGCCAACATCACCGACAGCTACGCCTCGCCACAGGGCACCGACCTCTGGCTCTACAACGCCTATGTGCCGGAGTATCTGCAGGCCAACCGGTTCAACCACGAGACCCGGCGGCCCCGCCGTCTGCTGCTGCACCGTCGCGAGATCGACAAGCTGATCGGCGCGGTCGAGCGCGACGGCATGACCCTGGTGCCGCTCGACATCCATTTCAACGAGAAGGGCCGGGCCAAGATCAATCTGGCGCTGGCCAAGGGCAAGAACGCCGCCGACAAGCGCGAGACCGAGAAGGAACGCGAGTGGAACCGCGAGAAGTCGCGGCTGCTCAAGTACCGCGAGTGATCTCGCCCTGCGCCGCGGCGGAGTGGACACCTCGAGCGCTCCCCGGCCCGCCGCCGAGGCGGATCGGGGTCCGGCTTCGCCCGGGTGGCGGAGACCCTCGTCGGCCGGCGCCGAGCCCTCGCCCTACGGCGTCCGGCCCGTCGGTTCGCCCGAAACGTTGGGGTGAGATGCCGCGGCGATCGGCCGCGCAGGCTTCCCCGCGTCGGGTGACGTTACGATACGGTCCTGGTGTTTTTGCCAGTTGACCGGGGTGTGGATCGGATCTCTTCTCGCATTCCGTGAACGACGCCGCGCCGACGGCCGGAGCGACGCCGCGGCGCAGGGGAGGCGCACATGCCGACCGAACGTTTCCGTGGGTTGGACGATCTCCGAGTCTTCGTCGTCTTTCTGGTCGTCGTGCTCCACGCGGCGCTCTCCTACATGGCCTATGCGCCGGACTGGTGGTACGTGCTCGATCCCGAGCACAGCCTGCTCTACACCTACGTGGTCCTGGCGGTCGACGTGCCGATCATGTTGATCATGTTCTTCCTGGCCGGCTTCTTCACCTTCCCCTCGATCGAACGGCGCGGCCGGATCGCCTTCCTGAAGGAGAAGGTGATCCGCATCGCACTGCCCTGGATCTTCGGCGTGATGGTCCTCGCCCCGCCGACCGCCTACATGATCTATTGGACGCGCAATGCGCCGGTGTCGCTGTTCGGTTTCTGGACCGGTGATTTCTGGGGCGTCGCCTACCAGCAGTCGGTCTACTGGTTCCTCGGCGTGCTCTTCGCCCTGTTCGTCGCGAGCTTCTTCGTCCACGCGGTATTGCCGCCCTTCGCCCGCGCCCGTCGCACCGCGCCGCCGCCGGTCTGGCTGTTCCCGGTGTTCGTCGCGGTGATGATCGCCGGCTCGCTCGCCACCGCCAAGAGCGTCGACTTCTGGTCGCACAACTGGCTCTTCTCCTATCAGCCGGCCCGCGTCCCGCTCTATGTCGGCTATTTCGTCCTCGGCATCTGGGCCGATCGGGCGGGCTGGTTCGGCGAGGGCGGTTGGATGCCGTCGAAGGCGATCTGGGTCGGCGCGATGCTCGCCACCGCCGCCGCCTACCTGGGCACCCGCATGTTGCTCATGCCGGTGCTGCCGCCGACGGTGTTCGGCGTGGCGGTCGTGGTGTTGTTCAATCTGTTCTGCTTCGCATCGCTCGGCGCCGGCCTCGCTTTCTTCGCCGGGCGTCGCGGCGAAGCCGGCGCGCTGTCGCGTTCGCTCGCCCGCAGCGCCTACGGCGTCTACTACGTCCACCCGCTGATCCTCTATCCGCTCGCCTGGGTGGCGATCGGCTGGCCGATCTCGATCCATCTGAAGATGCCGGCGGTGACGCTGATCGCCTGGCTCGTCTCCTGGGCGGTGAGCGCGCTGCTGCTGACCCGGCTGCCGGTGGTGAAGCGGATGTTCTGACCTCTCCGCGGGCGCCGGCCCGCGGTCGGCGCGGACGGGCTCAGCCCCGCCCGATCGCCGCGGCGATCCCGTCGAAGACGGCGCGGAACATCTCCCGGGTCAGCCGTCCGGTGTTCGTGTTGTAGCGCGAGCAGTGATAGCTGTCGTGGAGTCGCAGCCCCGAGCCCAGCGGGTGGATCGCGCCGTGCCCGAAGGGATGCGCCGCCGGTCTCTCGCCGACGGTGCGCAGGAAGGTCTCGTGGGCGATCCGGCCGAGCGCCAGCACGTCGGTGAGGCTCGGAAGTGCGGCGAGCGTCGCCTGTAGGTACGGCCGGCAGGCGTGCACTTCGGCCGGCGTCGGCTTGTTCTCCGGCGGCACGCAGCGCACGGCGTTGGTGATCAGCGCACCGGTGAGCCTCAGGCCGTCGTTCGGATCGGCACGGAAGGTGCCCTTCGCGAAGCCGTAGTCGATCATCGTCTCGTAGAGCAGGTCGCCGGCATAGTCGCCGGTGAACGGCCGTCCGGTCCGGTTGGCGCCTCTGAGGCCGGGCGCCAACCCGACCACCAGCAGACGCGGCGCATCGCCGACGAAGCTCGGCACGGGGGCATTGAACCAACCCGGTTCGCGCCCGCGCCACTCTTCGCGGAAGGCGACGAGCCGCGGGCAGGACGGGCAGTCGCGCGGCGGATCGAGCGCGACGGACGGAGCGGCGACGGACATCGGAGGATCTCGCTCTGACGAAAAAAGCCCCGGTCGTCGCCGACCGGGGCGATGCGGCATGATCGGCGCGCCGAGGCGCGTCCGATCTCCCCTGAGCCGCCTCCTCGCGGAGCACGGCGGCCGGACCGTCGCACCGACACGGGCACGAGGATCCGGCTCGACGGATCAGTTCTCGTCGAACTCTTCTTCGTCGTTCACCTGCTGCCGGCGCTGTGCGTCGCGCTCGGCCATCCGGGCGAGGCGTTCGGCCGGATCCCGGCCGATCTTGCTCTGCAGCGTGGCGAGATCGATGAAGTGATCGGCCTGCCGGCGCAGGTCGTCGGCGATCATCGGCGGCTGGGTCTGCAGCGTCGAGATCACCGACACCTTCTTGCCCTTGCGCTGCACCGCTTCGACCAGACGGCGGAAATCGCCGTCGCCGGAGAACAGCACCATGTGGTCGATGTGCTCGGCCATCTCCATCGCGTCGACCGCGAGTTCGATGTCCATGTTCGCCTTGATCTTGCGGCGTCCCGTCGCGTCGAAGAATTCCTTCGTCGGCTTGGTCACGACCTTGTAGCCGTTGTAGTCGAGCCAGTCGATCAGCGGGCGGATCGACGAATACTCCTGATCCTCGATCAGTGCCGTGTAATAGAAGGCGCGGAGCAGGTAGCTGGTCGACTTGAATTCCTGGAGAAGGCGCTTGTAGTCGATGTCGAAGCCGAGCGCTTTCGATGTTGCATACAGATTCGCGCCGTCGATGAACAGCGCGATTTTCTCGCGGGGATCGAACATTGTTTCTTTGTCTTCCGTGGGCTCGAGTTCGGTTGCCCCGCTATGATTTTCTGAAATGACGCTTGCGGGGCACGAAAACGCGGTGAAGACCATCGTACGTGTTTCTGCGCCCGACTCGACAGAACCGTCACCGTAGCTTCACCACAACGCCAACATAGTGCAGTTCGCCGACGGTTTCCAGTGGCGGTCTCGAGTGTCCGAACGGCATCGGGTCGAGGTCATACGATCTCGACTTGAAATTTATCGGAGCGCGCGCCGGGCTTGCTTTTGTTTCGACGTATAGAGTGGTAGCCGGCGACCACCTTTGTTCTGTGCATCGAACCGTTCGTCGGCGCCGTCGATCTCCCGAGCGCCCGGCGATCGGTGAAAAACGGCTGCGGCGTTGCATTTTCCGGCACTCTGGCCTATGTCTCCGCGCTCGGATTTCCCGCGAGGAGAAGTGGAATGGCGCGCGTCACCGTCGAGGACTGCATCGACAAGGTGGAAAACCGGTTCGAACTCGTGCTCTTGGCGAGCCATCGGGCCCGGATGATCTCGGCCGGTTCGTCGATCACGGTCGATCGCGACAACGACAAGAACCCGGTCGTCGCCCTGCGCGAGATCGCCGACGAGACCGTTTCCCCCGACGACCTGCAGGAAGAGTTCATCCACTCGCTGCAGAAGTTCGTCGAGGTCGACGAGCCGGAGGCGGAGGCCGTTCCGCTGATGCCGATCGCGGCATCGTCCGACGACGACGTCGAGATGCAGTTCGACCGCATGTCGGAAGAAGAACTGCTGCGCGGCCTCGAAGGTCTCGTTCCGCCGGACAAGGAAGAAGAGGACTGAGGTCCTCCTCGCCGGCCTTTCCCGAGCAGCGACGACTTCTCCCGACCCGGCGCCGGGCGCATCGCCCGGCCCTTCCGCTCCGTCGGCGGGGCCGGCGCCGTCTTGCGACGGATCATTTCGTCCCGCTCGACGTCGAAGCCCCGCTCGCCGCGAAGTGACCCGGCTACCCGGTTGACGGCAGACGACTTTCCGCGCTTTGATGGACAGGACGGCGGGCGGGTGCTTCGGGCGCCCGCCCGCCTCTTTTCCCCGACCGCGCGCGAAGGATCGGATCAGGCCCGATGATGCGGCAGTACGAACTCGTCGAACGGGTCAAGCGTTACAACCCGAATGCCGACGAGGCACTCCTCGACAAGGCCTACGTCTACGGGATGATGAAGCACGGGCCCCAGAAACGGGCCTCGGGCGATCCCTATTTCTCTCATCCTCTGGAAGTCGCGGCGATCCTGACCGATCTCCGGCTCGACGACGCGACCATCGCGGTGGCGTTGCTGCACGACACCATCGAGGACACCGACGCCACCCGTGCCGAGATCGATCGCAACTTCGGTCCGGAGATCGGCGCCCTGGTCGATGCGCTGACCAAGCTGAAGAAACTCGACTTCGTCTCCAAGAAGACCGAACAGGCCGAGAATTTCCGCCGTCTGCTGCTCGCGGTCGCCTCCGATGTCCGGGTGCTGCTGGTCAAGCTCGCCGACCGGCTGCACAACATGCGCACCCTCCAGTTCATGCGGGAGGACAAGCGGATCCGCATCGCCGAAGAGACGATGGACATCTATGCGCCGCTCGCCGGCCGCATGGGCATGCAGGAGATGCGCGAGGAACTCGAGGACCTCTCGTTCCGCAATCTCCAGCCCGACGCCTATCAGTCGATCGTCGCCCGCCTCGACGCCCTGCGCGAAGAGAACAAGAACCTCATTCCCGAGATCGAGAACGCGCTCTCCGAGAAGCTGAAGCAGAACGGCATCTCCGCCCGGGTCAAGGGCCGCGAGAAGAAGCCTTATTCGATCTTCGTCAAGGTGCAGCGCAAGAGCCTGTCGTTCGAACAGCTCTCCGACATCTACGGATTCCGGGTGGTGGTCGACACGGTCGAGAACTGCTACCGGGCGCTCGGGATCGTCCACACCACGTGGTCGATGGTCCCCGGCCGGTTCAAGGACTACGTCTCGACCCCCAAGCAGAACGACTATCGCTCGATCCACACCACCGTCGTCGGCCCCGGGCGGCAGCGCGTCGAGCTGCAGATCCGCACCGAGGAGATGCACCGCTTCGCCGAATACGGCATCGCCGCCCACGCCATCTACAAGGACGGCGACCGGATCGCTGGCGGCCGCAACATCGTCAAGCTGTCGGAGGCCTCCGGCGCCTATGCCTGGCTGCGCGAGACGGTGCAACGGCTGAACGACCCGAACCTCAACCCGGAAGAGTTCCTCGAGAACACCAAGCTCGAGCTGTTCCAGGATCAGGTCTTCTGCTTCACCCCGAAGGGCAAGCTGATCGCCCTGCCGCGTGGTGCCACCCCGATCGATTTCGCCTATGCGATCCACACCGACGTCGGCAACACCTGCGTCGGCGCCAAGATCAACGGCCGCATCAAACCGGTGATGACCGAACTGGCCAACGGCGACGAGGTCGAGATCATCCGCTCCAAGGCGCAGGTGCCGCCCGCCGCCTGGGAACAGATCGCCGTCTCCGGCAAGGCCCGCGCCGCCATCCGCCGCGCCACCCGCGAAGCCGTCCGCAAGCAGTTCGGCGGCCTCGGCCGGACCATCCTCGAACGCGCCTTCCTGCGCGCCAACCGCGCCTTCTCCGACACGCTGCTCGCCGGCGCGGTGCATCGGCTCGGCCACACCTCGGTCAACGAGGTTCTGGCGGCGGTCGGCCGCGGCGAGATCGCCTCCGAGCAGGTGGTCAAGGCGGTCTATCCCGACTTCCAGGAGACCCGCGGCCAGAACGTGGTCAAGCCGCCGAGCGCCGAGGGCTGGTTCGATGCCGGCGGCACCCGGCCGATGAAGTTCCGCGTTCCCGACGGTGGCTCCGACGACCGGACCTCGATCCCGATCCGTGGCCTGTCCGGCGAACTGCCGGTGCACTTCGCCCCCGAGGGCGGCGCGGTGCCGGGCGACCGGATCGTCGGCATCCTGACCCCGGGCGAGGGCATCACCATCTACCCGATCCAGTCGCCGGCCCTGAAGAAGTTCGACGACGAGCCGTCGCGTTGGCTCGATGTGCGTTGGGACATCGATCCCGCCGACCAGTCGCGCTTCCCGGCCCGCATCTCGCTCAACTCGCTGAACGAGCCGGGCTCGCTCGCCCAGATCGCCCAGGTGATCGCCGACAACGACGGCAACATCGACAACATCCGGATGATCCCGAAGGCCGCCGACTTCCACGAGATCGTCATCGATCTCGAGGTCTGGGACCTGAAGCACCTGACCCGGATCATCCAGCAGCTCCGCACCAAGTCGATCATCGCCTCCGCCCACCGGGTCAACGGGTGAGAGAAACGGTGGACGCGCTCGCCTTCGCCGATCTCGCCGCATGGCCGGATCTCGCCGACACCGTCGTCGATCGCCTGTGGCGCGGCTGGGGCAGGGCGACCGGGGAGAGCCGCGACGTCCTCGCCGCCAAGGTCGCCGGTGGGCTCGCCGTGCCCGGCCTGCCGTTCTGCCTCGTGGCGCGCGACGACGACGGTTTCGCCGGCACTGCGGCGGTGGTCGGCGATGCCGCCGCCACGACCGCCTGGATCGCCGCGCTCTGGATCGAAGAGGACCGCCGCGGCCGCGGTTACGGATCGCGTCTGCTCGACGGTGCCGCCGCCCATGCCTGCGCCCTCGGAGCGCGGCACGTCCGGCTGATCGCCGACCCCGAACTGGCCGATTTCTACGAGACTCGCGGCTGGCGGCTGGTCGAGGGGGGTGCCGGTGCCCTCGGGGCGATGCTGTTCGCGCGCGAAGGAAGCGACCTCGACGGTTGATCTCGCTGGCGCGGCGCCCCGCTCCGGGCGATCGTCGCGCCGGCTCGCCACCCTTGACACCCCCGGCCCACCGCGCGAAGACCCCTCGATCCTCCTCCCGCCCGAGAGACCTCCGATGCCCATGACCACCGACGAAGTGCTCGACGTCTTCAAGTCCTGCGGCGCGCTGCTGACCGGCCACTTCATCCTGTCGTCCGGTCTGCGCTCGCCGGTGTTCATCCAGAAGGCACGGGTGTTCCAGTACCCGGACAAGACCGAGATCCTCTGTCGGGCGCTCGCCGAGAAGATCGCCGCCGCCGGCCTCGGAAAGATCGACGCGCTGGTCGGCCCGGCGCTCGGCGGCATCATCCCCGCCTACGAGACGGCGCGCCATCTCGGCGTGCCGGCGGTGTGGACCGAGCGCGAGGCCGGCGAGATGCGCCTGCGCCGCTTCGAGCTGGCGCCCGGATCGCGGGTGGTGGTGATCGAGGACATCGTCACCACCGGTCTGTCGTCGCGCGAGACCATCGCCGCGCTCGCCGCCCTCGGTGCCGAGGTGCTGGCCGTCGCCTGTCTGGTCGATCGCTCCGCCGGCAAGGCCGACTGCGGCGTCCGCCTGATCCCGCTCGCCGAATACGAGGTGCCCGCCTGGCCGGCCGACGCTCTGCCGCCCGAACTGGCGGCGATCCCGCCGGTCAAGCCGGGCAGCCGCAACGTCTGACCGGAGAATCCCGCGAAGGAGCGGCGCGAGCGGAGCGATGGTGGTCCCCCCGGTCCTCGCCCTTCTCCAGGGGGCGGGGACGAGGTGACGGCGGGCCTCGAACGTCGGCTCCGTTCCACACCGACCGGTCACCCCGCGCGCATCCATCGCGGGATCCCGTACGTCCTTCGTCTTGTTCGGCGATCGTCGAGGTCCTATGTGTCGGGAACGATCGGTCGGCGGAAGGCAGCCGCGCTCCGGTCGCGTCGCCGTTTCTGCCGAGGGTTCGCCGATGGCGTCCGCCGCTCTCCTCCCGAAGCTCCGCCTGGGCGTCAACATCGACCACGTCGCCACCATCCGCAACGCCCGCGGCGGCGACCTGCCGGACCCGCTGCGCGCCGCTCATCTCGCCGAAGAGGCCGGCGCCGACGGCATCACCGCCCATCTGCGCGAGGATCGCCGCCACATCCGCGACGAGGACCTCCGGCGCCTCAAGGCGGAGATCAAGCTGCCGCTCAATCTCGAGATGGCGGCGACCGAGGAGATGCTGGAGATCGCTCTGAAGCATCTGCCGCACGCCTGCTGCATCGTGCCGGAGCGCCGCGCCGAGCGCACCACCGAAGGCGGTCTCGACGCGGTCGGCGGTCACGCCCGGCTCGGCCCGATCGTCGCGCGGCTGAAGCGGGCGGGGATCCGCGTGTCGCTGTTCATCGAGCCCGACGTCGCCCAGATCGAGATGGCGGCGAAGCTCGGCGCCCCGGTGGTCGAGCTGCACACCGGCCGCTACTGCGATCTGATGACCGCCGGCGAGGAGCGCTTGACCGCGCTCGAGCTGCAGCGGGTCCGCGAAGCCGCCCGGCTCGGCGCCTCGCTCGGGCTCGAGATCCACGCGGGCCATGGTCTGACCTACGATTCGGTCGGCCGGATCGCCCGGATCCCCGAGGTCCGCGAACTGAACATCGGCCACTTCCTGATCGGCGAAGCGATCTTCGTCGGCCTGCCCGCCTCGATCCGCGAGATGCGCCGGCTGATGGACGAGGCCCGGGAGCCCTGAGCGGGGCGCGCCGCGACGGCGCGAGGAGAGCGGCATGATCGTCGGCATCGGCTCCGATCTGATCGACATCCGGCGGATCGAGCAGACGCTCGAACGGTTCGGCGAGCGCTTCACCCATCGGGTCTTCACCGAGATCGAGCGGGCGAAGTCGGACCGCCGCGCCAACCGCGCCGCCTCCTACGCCAAGCGTTTCGCCGCCAAGGAGGCGTGCTGCAAGGCGCTCGGCACCGGCATTTCGATGGGCGTCGCCTGGCGTGAGATGGGGGTGGTCAACCTGCCCTCCGGCCAGCCGACGATGGTTCTGACCGGCGGGGCCGCCGAACGGCTCGCCGCCATGGTTCCGGCCGGTTTCGTCCCCAGAATCGACCTCACCATCACCGACGACATGCCTCTCGCCCAGGCCTTCGTGGTGATTTCCGCCTGGCCGGCCGATTGGCCGAGCCCCCGCCCATTGCCCCGACCCGACCGTCGCGGTATCACCGCCGCCGAAACCTCCGAGGAACGAAGGACGAAATGAGCGTGACCAGCGATCCGAAGACCGGCGAAGGCGGCTGGGGCGAAACCGTCAAGGTCGTCGTCCAGGCCCTGCTCCTGGCGCTCGTCGTCCGCACCTTCCTGTTCCAGCCGTTCTCGATTCCGTCGGGGTCGATGAAGTCGACGTTGCTGATCGGCGACTATCTGTTCGTCTCGAAGTTCAGCTACGGCTACAGCCGCTATTCGTTCCCCTACGGGTTGGCGCCGCTGTCCGGGCGGATCCTCGCCTCCGATCCGCAGCGCGGCGACGTCGTCGTCTTCAAGCTGCCCAAGGACAACGAGACCGACTACATCAAGCGGCTGATCGGCATGCCCGGCGACCGCGTCCAGATGCGGCGCGGCGTGCTCCACATCAACGGCGAGCCGGTCAAGATGGAGCCGATCGAGCCGTTCATCGACACCGATCTCTACGGTGCCCGCCAGAAGGTCCGCGCCTATCGCGAGACCCTGCCGGGCGGCGTCACCCACACCATCCTGAAGCGCGACGACGACGGCTTCGCCAACAACACGCCCGAGTATCTGGTGCCGCCCGGCCATTACTTCATGATGGGCGACAACCGCGACAATTCGCAGGACAGCCGGTTCGCCGATCCGGTCGGCTTCGTCCCGTTCGAGAACTTCGTCGGCAAGGCGCAGATGATCTTCTTCTCGATCGACGAGGCGTCGAGCCCGTGGCAACTCTGGAACTGGCCGTGGGACGTCCGCTGGAGCCGACTGTTCGGCCGCCTATGAAGAAGAAGTCGACCGCCGACCTCGAAGCCGTGGAAGCCGCGATCGGACATCGATTCTCCGACCGCTCGCTGCTGGTGCGCGCCCTGACCCACACCAGCGCCGTCCAGGCGCCCGCCGACAGTTATCAGCGTCTCGAGTTCCTCGGGGACCGGGTGCTGGCGCTGACCGTCGCCGACATGCTCTACCGCACCTTTCCGGACGCCGAGGAGGGCGAGCTCGCCCGCCGTCTCAACGCGATGGTCCGGCGCGAGAGCTGCGCCGACGTCGCCCGTTCCCTCGGCCTCGGCCGAGTGGTGAGGCTCGGTCCGGGCGAAGCCCAGTCGGGCGGACGCGACAAGAGCGCGATCCTCGGCGACATCGCCGAGGCGGTGATCGCAGCGATCCATCTCGACGCCGGTTTCGCGCCGGCCCGCGACTTCGTCGAACGGAACTGGTATCCGTTGATGATGGAGGCGCGCGGACCGATGCGCGACCCCAAGACTTGGCTGCAGGAGTGGCTGCAGGGCCTCGGACTGCCGGCGCCGACCTATCGGCAGGTCGGCCGCAGCGGCCCGGACCACGATCCGATCTTCGAAATCTCGGTGGAGATCTCCGGGCTTCCCGGCGAGATCGGCACCGGCGGCTCCAAACGGCAGGCCGAACGCGACGCGGCGACCCGCGTGCTCGCCCGCGAGGGCCTGTGGAAGGACGACGGGGATGTCTGACGAAACCACCCATACCGCGGCTGCCGGTCCGACGACCCGCGCCGGCTTCGTCGCCCTGATCGGTGCGCCCAACGCCGGCAAGTCGACGCTGCTCAACGGCCTCGTCGGCGCCAAGGTGTCGATCGTCACCCACAAGGTGCAGACCACCCGCGCCCTGGTGCGCGGCATCGCCATCCGCGGCGATGCCCAGGTGATCTTCGTCGACACCCCCGGCATCTTCAAGCCGCGCCGCCGGCTCGATCGGGCGATGGTCGCCGGGGCCTGGGGCGGCGCCGCCGACGCCGATCTGGTCGCCGTGCTGGTCGATGCCAAGAAGGGCTTCGACGACACCGTCGGCGCGATGTTCGAGCGGCTCGCCGACGTCCGCCGCCGCAAGATCCTGATCCTCAACAAGATCGATCTCTTGCGCCGCGACGCGCTGCTGGCTCTGGCGCAGGAGGCGAACGCCCGGATGCCGTTCGAGCGGACCTTCATGGTCTCCGCCGCCAACGGCGACGGCGTCGACGACGTGCTCGGCTGGTTCGCGGCCCAGATGCCGGCCGGTCCGTGGCTCTACCCGGAGGATCAGATCTCCGATCTGCCGATGCGCCAGCTCGCCGCCGAGATCACCCGCGAGAAGGTCTTCCTGCGTCTGCACGACGAACTGCCCTACGAGTCGACGGTCGAGACCGACGAGTGGAAGGAGCAGAAGGACGGTTCCGTCCGCATCGAGCAGACCGTCTATGTCGCCCGCGAGAGCCAGAAGCGGATCGTGCTGGGCTCCGGCGGCGAGACCATCAAATGGGTGTCGATGAACGCCCGCAAGGAGATCGCCGAGATCGTCGAGCGGCCGGTGCATCTGTTCCTGTTCGTCAAGGTGCGGGAGAACTGGTCCGACGATCCGCTGCGCTACCGCGAGATGGGGCTCGAGTTCCCCGAAAAGTGAGATCGGGGCCGCGCCGTTCGGGCGGCGACCACGTCCGGTGCGGTCCGAGGGGGCCTTCCGATGGAATGGACCGACGTCGGCATCGTCCTCGGCGCCCGCCGCCTCGGTGAGGGCGATGCGCTGGTCGAGTTGATGACCGTCGACCACGGCCGCCACCTCGGCGTGGTCAAGGGCGGTCGCGCCTCCCAGCGCCGCGCCGCCGCCCTTCAGGTCGGCAACGAGGTCCGCGCCGTCTGGCGGGCCCGCCTCGACGAACACGTCGGCACCTTCGCGGTGGAGACGGTAGAAGCCCGTGCCGCCCGTCTGCTCGGCGATCCCTTCGCCCTCGCCGCGGTCCAGACGATCGCCGCCCACCTGCATCTCCTGCCCGAGCGGGATCCTCATCCCGACCTCGCCGCCGCCGCCCACGACCTCCTCGCCGCACTCGCTCCGCCGCTCGCCGCCGCCGCCCGGCTGGTCCGTTTCGAGCTGGCGATCATCGAGGCGCTCGGTTTCGGGCTCGATCTCTCCGGCTGTGCCCTGACCGGCGAGACCGACGATCTCGCCTGGGTCAGCCCGGTGACCGGTCGGGCCGCCACCCGCACCGCCGGGTTGCCGTGGGCGGATCGCCTGCTCGAGCTGCCGGCCTTTCTGCTCGATCCCGAGGACGGGGCGCGTCCTTCCGCCGACGAGGTCCGGGCCGGCTTCCGCCTGACCGGCCACTTCCTCGCCCGCCACGTCTGGGAGGCGCGTGGGCTCGTCCCTCCGGCGATGCGCGAGGATCTGATCGATCGGTTCGATCGGCTCTGAGAGGCACCCCGAGGGCGGTTCGTGCGCCTGCCGCCGGCTCAGGTTCGCGCGCGGCGGGTCGTCGACCGGCCGAGACGGCGGATCTTGGCGTTGCCCGTCTCTCCGACGGTCCAGTCGAGTTCGTCGGGTTCGTCGACCAGCGGCACCAGGTTCCACAGCGGAACGTGAGGGGGCGTGTCGCCGCGTTCGTCGAGCAGTTCGCGCTGGTGGTCGAGCAGCGCGAGGAAGTCCTCGGCCGGAACCGCCGGGCTGAACAGATAGCCCTGGTACTCGTCGCAATGCCGGGCGGCGAGCCAGTCGAGCTGCTCCTCGGTCTCCACCCCTTCGGCGACGATCCCGAGGCCGAGCAGGCGGCAGAGGCCGATGATCAGCTCGGCGATCTCCGGCCGGGAGGAGAGCGTCGAAATGAACGACCGGTCGATCTTCAGCACGTCGATCGAATGGCGCTGCAGCATCGCCAGGTTCGAGTAGCCGGTGCCGAAATCGTCGATCGCCGTGGAGAAGCCGAGTTCGGTGAGCCGCTTCAGGATGCCGATGGCCAGCGGATCGTCGCCGACCAGCACGGATTCGGTGATCTCGATCTGCAGACGCTGCGGATCGCAGCCGGTCTCGTCGATGATCTCGACGACCCGGTCGATCAGGTGCGGGTCGTGGAACTGCCGGCCGGACATGTTGAGCGACAGCTCGACGTCGCCGTGCCCCGCGTCCGCCAGCGCCTTCTGCCGCGCCGCCGCCTCGTGCAGCACGAAATCGCCGATCCGATTGATCATGTCGGACTTCTCGGCATGGGCGATGAACGTGCCGGGCATCACCAGTCCGTGGACCGGATGGCGCCAGCGCAGCAGCGCCTCGGCGCCGACGATCCGGTCGTCGGCGACCGAGACCCGCGGCTGATACCAGAGTTCGAACTCGCCCCGCTCGAGTGCGGAGCGCAGGCACGAATCCATGTTGAGCTGTGCTTCGACCACTTCCGTCATCCAGCGATGGAAGGTGGTCCAGCGGTTGCGCCCCTGTTCCTTCGCCGCGTACATGGCGAGGTCGGCGTGCCGCATCAGCGTGTCGAGATCCTCGCCGTCGTCGGGGAAGCGGCAGATGCCGATCGACGCGGAGACCACCAGATCGCGGCCGGCGGCGACGATCGGCTGTTCCAGGGCGGTCAGGATCGTCCGGGCGATGTCGGTGTCGCGCCGTCCCCCCGGTCCCAGCGTCACGCAGACCAGGAACTCGTCGCCGCCGAGCCGGGCGATGAAGTCGTCGACGTCGACCGCCTGCTTGAGCCGCAGGGCGACTTCGACGAGCAGCGCGTCACCGGTCTGATGTCCGAGGGAGTCGTTGATCGTCTTGAACCGGTCGAGGTCGATGAACAGCAGCGCCAGCCGCGTCCCGTCGAGGTTGCCGATCCGTCGGGCGACCTCGCGTTGCAGCAGGGTGCGGTTCGGCAGGCCGGTCAGCAGATCGTGCTCGGCGAGGAAGCGAACGCGCTCCTCGGCCGACTTCAACGCGGTGACGTCGGTCTCGCTGACCAGCAGCGCCGGCTGTCCGGTGACCGAATCGAGACAGGGACGCGCCGAGAGTTCGTGCCAGCGGATGCCGCGATTGGTCGCGACCCGGGCGGTGACCAGGGCATGGCCGAAGTCCTCGAGCATCGAGACGAGGCGGCGGTGGTCGCTCGGATCGACGAAACGCTCCTCGAAGGTCTGTCCGAGCCGCTCGATCGACGCGAGCGAGGCGGTGTTGCGATAGAGCGGCCTTGCGTCGGTGCTTCGCCCGAAGAGCGTGATCATCACCGGTGTGTGGATCAGCGCGTCGGTGCTGCGCACCCGTTCCGCGGTGTCGGCGACGAAGGAGATCGCCTCGAACAGCACGCCCATCCGCCCGTCGCCGAGGCGCTGGGGAGAGAAGACGCACCGCAGCGTCTTCGGCCGTCCCTTCGGGAAGACCGTCCAGGTCTCGTCGAGGCGCAGGGCCTTCTGCTCGAACCTCTCGCAGAAGCGAAGGATCCGCTCGAGGGTCGATTCCGTCAGGGCGGCTCGGAGATCGTCCGTGCGCAGTTCGTCGAGCGACGAAGCTTCCCAGAAGGCGACGGCCGGTGGATTTGCCCAGAGAATGCGCGCCCGACCCGCGTCGAGCACCCAGATCGACGTCTGTAGGCGGGAGAGTAGGTCCATGGTCGAGGGATCCAGACCATGGTCCGACGGCAGCAGAGCTGTTTCGGAACTGCCCGTCGTCGACGGCATGTCTGAAATCCTCGGATCGCACGAACGTTACGTCAGTTATCCACACGCCGCGTTAATCGCCCGTGAATGGTGCAATGCCGGAAATGACAGGGGACGGTGCGCAGAAGCCGCCGTGAGGCTTGCCGGCGGGGTGATTCGCGGGCTAATCCCGGCCCATGGGAAAAAGAGTGATTCCGCCCTCCGGGGGCGATGACGGCGAGGGGACCGGCGGCGAGGTGCTGGCGGTCAATCTGCGCGAGGCGCTCGAGGAGCGTTATCTCGCCTACGCGCTGTCGACCATCATGCACCGGGCGCTGCCCGACGTGCGCGACGGTCTGAAGCCGGTTCATCGACGCCTTCTCTTCGCGATGCGCGAACTCCGACTCGATCCGGGGTCCGCCTTCAAGAAATGCGCCCGCGTCGTCGGCGACGTCATCGGCAAATACCATCC
>CALFRR010000007.1 GCA_937919435.1 uncultured Alphaproteobacteria bacterium
CGACGTGCCCGATCGTGCCGATGTTGCAGTGCGGCTTGTCGCGATTGAACTTTTCTTTGGCCATCGGATTTCTCCGCGATCCTCAACTGAGCCGATCGAATGGATCAGGCGAACTTCTTCTGGACTTCCTGGGCGACGTTCGACGGCACTTCTTCGTAGTGGTCGAACTGCATGGTGTAGCTCGCACGGCCCTGGCTGAACGAACGCAGCTGGTTCACGTAGCCGAACATGTTGGCGAGCGGCACCATGGCATTGACGATCTGCGCGTTGCCGCGCGTATCGGTGCCGGCGATCTGGCCGCGGCGCGAGTTGAGGTCGCCGATGACCGAACCGAGGTATTCCTCGGGGGTCACGACCTCGACCTTCATGATCGGCTCGAGCAGAACCGCGCCGGCCTTCTCGAGACCCTCGCGGAACGCCGCACGGGACGCGATTTCGAAGGCGATCGCCGAGGAGTCGACCTCGTGATAGGCGCCGTCGATCAGCTGGACCTTGACGTCGACCACCGGGAAGCCGGCGACCGGACCCGAGGTGAGGACCGAATTCAGGCCCTTCTCGACGCCGGGGAAATATTCCTTCGGAACCGAACCGCCGATGATCTTGGACTCGAACTCGAAGCCCTTGCCCGTCTCGTTCGGCTCGATGGCGAACTTGACCCGCGCGAACTGACCGGTGCCACCGGTCTGCTTCTTGTGGGTGTAGTCGACGGTCGTCGAGCGGCGGATGGTCTCGCGATAGGCGACCTGCGGGGCGCCCACGTTGACCTCGACCTTGTGGGTCCGCTTGAGGATGTCGACCTTGATGTCGAGGTGGAGTTCGCCCATGCCCTTGATGATGGTCTGGCCGGACTCGCTGTCGGTGGTCACCCGGAACGACGGATCCTCGGCGGCCAGCTTGGCCAGCGCGACGCCCATCTTCTCCTGGTCACCCTTGGCCTTCGGCTCGACCGCCATCTCGATGACCGGATCGGGGAACTCCATCCGCTCCAGGATCACCGGCTTCTGCGGATCGCAGAGGGTGTCACCGGTGCGGGTGTCCTTGAGGCCGACCAGAGCGACGATGTCGCCGGCGTAGGCCTCGGAGATCTCCTCGCGGCTGTCGGCGTGCATCAGCACCATGCGGCCGACGCGCTCGGTCTTGCCACGGGTGGAGTTGAGCAGGCTAACGCCCTTCTCGAGCTTGCCCGAGTAGATGCGGCAGAAGGTCAGAATGCCGTACTGGTCGTCCATCAGCTTGAAGCCGAGCAGCGCCAGCGGTTCGTCGTCGGAGGCGCGACGCTCGGTCTCGCCTTCGGTCTTGACGTCGATGCCCTTGATCGCCGGACGATCGAGCGGCGACGGCAGATAGTCGACGACGGCGTCGAGCAGGGGCTGCACGCCCTTGTTCTTGAAGGCAGAGCCGCACAGCACCGGATAGAAGGCGCCGGTCACGACGGCCTTGCGGAGCAGGCGCTTGATGGTCTCCTCGGAAGGCATGTTGCCTTCGAGGTACTGCTCCATCGCCTCTTCGTCGAGCTCGACACAGGCTTCGATCATCTCGAGACGAGCGGCTTCGCACTTGTCCTTCAGATCGGCCGGGATCTCGGCGTCGTTGTACTTGGCGCCCAGCGCCTCGTCTTCCCACACCACGGCGACCATGCGGACGAGGTCGACGAGGCCCTTGAAGTTGGACTCGGCGCCGATCGGCAGCTGGATCGGAATCGGCTTGGCGCCGAGGCGGGTCTTGATGTCGGAGATGCAGCGGTCGAAATCGGCGCCGATCTTGTCCATCTTGTTGCAGAAGACGATCCGCGGGACGTCGTACTTGTCGCCCTGACGCCACACCGTCTCGGTCTGCGGCTCCACACCCTGGTTGGAGTCGAGAACGCAGACCGCGCCGTCGAGCACGCGCAGCGAACGCTCGACTTCGATGGTGAAGTCGACGTGCCCGGGGGTGTCGATGATGTTCAGACGCTTGCCGCGCCAGAAGGTGGTGGTGGCAGCCGAGGTGATCGTGATGCCACGCTCCTGCTCCTGCTCCATCCAGTCCATCGTGGCGGCGCCGTCGTGGACTTCGCCGATCTTGTGGCTCTTACCCGAATAGTAGAGCACACGCTCGGTCGTCGTCGTCTTGCCGGCATCGATGTGCGCCATGATGCCGAAGTTGCGATAGTCTTCGATGGCGTGGGTACGGGGCATCTGAAACCTCGTCGAAAGCAACGGAATGGCGGAGGATCACCAGCGATAGTGAGAGAAGGCGCGGTTCGCCTCCGCCATGCGATGGGTATCCTCGCGCTTTTTCACCGCGTTGCCGCGGTTGTTCGAGGCGTCGAGCAGTTCGGCGGAGAGCCGTTCGGTCATCGTCTTCTCGTTGCGGCCGCGGGTGGCGGTCAGCAACCAACGGATCGCCAGCGCCTGACGGCGCTCGGTCCGCACTTCGACCGGCACCTGATAGGTGGCGCCGCCGACGCGACGGGAGCGAACCTCGATCTGCGGCGCGACGTTCTCGAGCGCCTGATGGAAGATCGCCAGCGGGTCCTGCCGGGTCTTCTTCTCGATCAGGTCGAAGGCGCCGTAGACGATCGATTCGGAAACCGACTTCTTGCCGTCTTCCATCACGTTATTCATGAACTTCGAAACGACGACATCCCCGAATTTCGGATCCGGGTTGATCTCGCGCTTCTCGGCAGAATGACGACGGGACATGTGTCTTCCTCGGTCGTTCGAAACTCGTTTTTACCGGATCACTTCGGACGCTTGGCGCCGTACTTCGACCGGCGCTGCTTGCGGTCCTTGACACCCTGGGTGTCGAGCACGCCGCGCAGGATGTGGTAGCGGACGCCCGGAAGGTCCTTGACGCGGCCGCCGCGGATCATCACCACCGAGTGCTCCTGAAGGTTGTGACCTTCACCCGGAATGTAACCGATCACCTCGTGGCCGTTGGTCAGGCGAACCTTGGCGACCTTACGGAGCGCCGAGTTCGGCTTCTTCGGCGTCGTCGTGTAGACGCGAGTGCACACGCCGCGCTTCTGCGGGCAGGCCTCCATCGCCGGAACCTTGTTCCGCTTGACCGGCGCCTGCCGCGGGCTGCGGATGAGCTGGTTGATCGTCGGCATTCGTCTTCAGCCTTCTCGTGACCCGACCCCCTCGCGAGGGGCCGCTGTTGACTTCCCGGCGTGCACTGGGCAACGCCCGACGGTTCCCTCGAAGGTCACCACCGGGGCGCGATCTCGTCGTTCTCGGAAGAAACGAACGAAAAACACCGGATCAGAGGAGCCCTTCCCCTCGTCCGGTGCGAAAGTCAGAGGACCGGGGTAGAACCCTGGTCTTGATCCTCGGCTTTCCAATCGCGTTCCCGGCAGCGTCTCGGCGCCCTGTTCCGTCTGCGCGAAGCAAACGAAGCGCTGGCCACCGACGGGCCTGCCGTGAAAGTGAGCGGAACCTAACTGCGGCGCCCCGCCCCGTCAAGTGCCATTCCTGCCGCCGGACCCCGAATTTCCGGGCGTTCGGCCGGCTTTCGGGGTTTGGGGACCCTCCGACACCGGTCACGGCACGCCGAAACCGACGTGCGGTGGCAATTCGGACGAGAGACTCGCCCCGCGAATGCGAATCCGGCGCCCGAGGTCTCCCCCGGGCGCCGGATTCGGTGACGGCGATTCTCGATCTCAGAACGCGGAGGGCAGCGCCGGCGTCTCGATCGAGGGAGTCGTGGTCTGCTGAGCCTTGCGCTCCTCGATGATGAGGTCGTCGCGATGGCCGGCGATCTGACGGACCCGGTTCATCACCGAGCCGGTACCGGCCGGGATCAGACGGCCGACGATCACGTTCTCCTTCAGACCCTCGAGCGCGTCGATCTTGCCGGCGACCGCCGCTTCCGTGAGGACGCGGGTGGTCTCCTGGAACGACGCGGCCGAGATGAACGACCGGGTCTGCAGGCTCGCCTTGGTGATGCCGAGCAGAACCGGAACACCGGACGCCGGCTTCTTGCCTTCCGAGATCAGCTTCTCGTTCATCATGTCGAGATCGAGTCGGTCGATCTGCTCGCCGGAGATGGTGTCGGAATCGCCGGGATCGTTGATCTCGACCTTCTGCAGCATCTGCCGGACGATCACCTCGATGTGCTTGTCGTTGATGACCACGCCCTGCAACCGGTAGACTTCCTGGATCTCGTTGACGAGGAAGGCCGCGAGAGCCTCCACGCCCTTGATCGCCAGGATGTCGTGCGGCGCCGGGTTGCCGTCGAGGATGTACTCGCCCTTCTCGATGACGTCGCCGTCCTGCAGATGGACGTGCTTGCCCTTCGGGATCAGGTATTCGCGCGGCTCGGACCCGTCCGCCGGCTCGATCAGGATGCGACGCTTGTTCTTGTAGTCGCGACCGAAGCGGATGGTGCCGTCGATCTCGGCGATGATCGCGTGGTCCTTCGGACGACGCGCCTCGAAGAGTTCGGCGACGCGCGGCAGACCGCCGGTGATGTCGCGGGTCTTGGCGCTCTCCAGCGGGATACGGGCGACGACGTCGCCGCCGTTCACCTTGGATCCCGGGTCGACCGACAGAATCGCCTCGACCGGCAGGCTGTAGCGCGCCTCGCCACCACGGCTCAGGCGGCCGATGCGGCCGTCCGGTCCCTTGATGATGATCGACGGCTTCAGATCGGCGGTGCGGGTCGACCCACGCCAGTCGACGACCACGCGCTTGGTGATGCCGGTCGCCTCGTCGGTGGTCTCCTGCATGGTCTGGCCGTCGACCAGATCCTCGTAGCCGATCGTGCCCTCGATCTCGGTGAGGATCGGCCGGGTGTAGGGGTCCCACTCGGCGATGCGCTGGCCGCGCTTCACCTTGTCGCCGTCGTCGACGAACAGACGGGCGCCGTAGATAAGACGATGGGAAGCGCGCTCCGAGCCGTCGGCGTCGATGACGAGGACGGTGACGTTGCGGCCCATGACGATCAGGCGGCCTTCCGAGTCGCGGGCGACGTTGCGA
The DNA here is from genome assembly GCA_937919435.1 of uncultured Alphaproteobacteria bacterium. GTDB lineage: Bacteria > Pseudomonadota > Alphaproteobacteria > Rhizobiales > Ancalomicrobiaceae > Siculibacillus. The sequence continues at coordinate 4,962 of CALFRR010000007.1, forward strand.
TTGCGGATCGAGATCGTGCCTTCGAAGTTCGACTCGACGAAGGACGAATCGACCACCTGGGCGGTACCGCCGACGTGGAAGGTACGCATGGTGAGCTGGGTGCCCGGCTCACCGATCGACTGCGCGGCGATGACGCCGACCGCTTCGCCCATGTTGACCGGGGTACCACGGGCCAGGTCGCGGCCGTAGCACTGGACGCAGACGCCGATCTTGGTCTCGCAGGTCAGCACCGAGCGGATCTTCACCGACTGGATGCCGGCCGCCTCGATCTTCTTGACGTCGGCCTCGTCGATCAGACGGCCGCGCTCGACCACCAGTTCGCCGGTGTTCGGATCGGAGACGTCCTCGGCGGTGACACGGCCGAGGATACGGCTGCCGAGCGAAGCGACGATCTGACCGGCGTCGACGATCGCCTGCACGGAGATGCCGTTCTGCGAACCGCAATCCTGCTCGGTGATGATCGAATCCTGGGCGACGTCGACCAGACGACGGGTGAGATAGCCCGAGTTCGCGGTCTTCAGCGCGGTGTCGGCCAGACCCTTACGGGCACCGTGGGTCGAGTTGAAGTACTCGAGCACGGTCAGGCCTTCCTTGAAGTTCGAGATGATCGGCGTCTCGATGATCTCGCCCGACGGCTTGGCCATCAGGCCGCGCATGGCGGCGAGCTGACGCATCTGGGTCGGAGAACCACGGGCGCCGGAGTGCGACATCATGTAGATCGAGTTGATCGGCTTCTGCCGCTTGGTCTCCTCGTCGATCTGCACGGTGGAGATGCGCTTCATCATCTCCTCGGCGACGCGGTCGGTGCACTTGGCCCAGGCGTCGACGACCTTGTTGTACTTCTCGCCCTGGGTGATCAGGCCGTCCTGGTACTGCTGCTCGAACTCCTTGGCCGCGGCCTGGGTCTCCTCGACCAGCTTGGCCTTGGTCGAGGGGATGACCATGTCGTCCTTGCCGAACGAGATGCCGGCCCGGAAGGCGTTGCGGAAGCCGAGCGACATGATCCGGTCGCAGAAGATCACCGTCTCCTTCTGACCGCAGACGCGGTAGACCGCGTCGATCATTCCGGAGATCGCCTTCTTGGTCATCAGCTGGTTGCAGACGTCGAAGGAGATGCCGGGATGCTGCGGCAGCAGCTCGCCGATGAACATCCGGCCGGGGGTGGTCTCGTAGATCTTGGTGTAGGGCTGACCGTCCGGTCCCGTGTTGGTGACACGGCCACGGATCTTGGTGTGCAGGGTGATCGCCTTCGTATCGAGGGCGTGCTGCATCTCGCCGAGATTGCCGAAGGCCATGCCCTGGCCCGGCTCGTTCTCGCTCATGATCGAGAGATAGTAGAGGCCGAGCACGATGTCCTGCGACGGCACGATGATCGGCGCGCCGTTAGCGGGGTGCAGGATGTTGTTGGTCGACATCATCAGCACGCGCGCTTCCAGCTGGGCCTCGAGGCTCAGCGGAACGTGCACGGCCATCTGGTCGCCGTCGAAGTCGGCGTTGAAGGCGGTGCAGACCAGCGGATGCAGCTGGATCGCCTTGCCTTCGATCAGCACCGGCTCGAACGCCTGGATGCCCAGGCGGTGCAGGGTCGGCGCGCGGTTCAGCATCACCGGATGCTCGCGGATCACCTCGTCGAGGATGTCCCAGACCTCGGGACGCTCCTTCTCGACCAGCTTCTTCGCCTGCTTGACGGTCGAGGACAGGCCCTTGGCGTCGAGGCGCGAATAGATGAACGGCTTGAACAGCTCGAGCGCCATCTTCTTCGGCAGGCCGCACTGGTGCAGCTT
>CALFRR010000008.1 GCA_937919435.1 uncultured Alphaproteobacteria bacterium
ACCTCGAAGTCGTTGAAGTCGTGCGCCGGGGTGATCTTCACCGCGCCGGTGCCCTTCTCCGGGTCGGAATAGGTGTCGGCGACGATCGGGATCCGGCGGCCGACCAGCGGCAGAATCACGAACCGGCCGACCAGATCGGTGTAGCGCTCGTCGTCCGGATGGACCGCCACCGCGGTGTCGCCGAGCATCGTCTCCGGACGGGTGGTCGCCACCGTGACGAAGCGTCCCGGCTCGCCCTCGACCGGATAGCGGAAGTGCCAGTAATGGCCTTTCACCTCGACCTGGACCACCTCGAGGTCGGAGATCGCGGTCTCGAAGTGCGGGTCCCAGTTGACCAGCCGCTTGTCGCGATAGATCAGGCCCTGGCGGTAGAGCTCGACGAAGACCTTCAGCACCGCCTTCGACAGGCCCTCGTCCATGGTGAAGCGTTCGCGCGACCAGTCGCAGGAGGCGCCGAGCCGCTTCAGCTGATTGACGATGGTACCGCCCGATTCCGCCTTCCAGGTCCACACCTTCTCGACGAAGGCGGCGCGCCCGATCTCCCGGCGCCCCGGCTCCTGGCGCTGCATCATCTGCCGCTCGACCACCATCTGGGTGGCGATGCCGGCATGATCGGTGCCCGGCTGCCAGAGCACGTCGTCGCCGCGCATTCGGGCGAAGCGGACCAGCACGTCCTGCAGCGTGTTGTTGAGCGCATGGCCCATGTGCAGGCTGCCGGTGACGTTCGGCGGCGGGATGACGATCGCGTAGGGTGCCCCACCCGGCCGCGCCCCCGAACCGGCCCGGAACGCTCCGGTCTCTTCCCAGGCGGCGGAAATGCGCGGTTCGACCGCGGCGGCCTCGTAGGTCTTCTCGAGCATGGCTGATCCGATGGATGACGGACGGCGGGAAGCGACGCGACCGGCGCACCGCTGCACACCGTTCGACGTCACCGAGTTGTCCGATAAGCCTCGAGCGCGGGCGCGGTGTCAACCGCCGGTGCCGGGACGCGGCCCTTCGCCGGACGGCGGGCCGGCCCGGGAGAGCACCGACGCGCTCAGCGGCCGCGGGTGACCCGCTCGATCTCGGCCCGTACCAGCCGCTCGACCATGCCCGGCAGGTTCTGGTCGAGCCAGCCCTGGAGCATCGGCCGCAGCATGTCCTGGACCAGATCTTCGAGGGTGCGGGCGTTACGGTTGAGGACGGTCATCGCGAGATCGTTGAAGGCGCTCGACACCACCCGGTCGGTCATGTCGGAGACCAGACGCGGCGCATCTACGGGCGTTGCGGCCGGCGTCGAGACCGGCGGCGGCACCCAGGCCGGCGTCGCGACGGCGACCGGGGGCGGCGGCGCGGCGACGATCGGCGTGAAGATCGGTTCCGGTTCGGGTTCCGGCTCCGGCGCCACCTTCGGCTCCGGGGCGGCGAAGGCGAGATCGGCGACCTCGTCGAGCCCGTCGATCAACGGCGGATCCTCGATCGCCTCGTCGTCGGTGAGCTCCAGGACGTCTTCGTCCTCTTCCTCTTCGACCTCTTCCGGCTCCGGCTCGGCTTCCGGCTCGTCGCTGCCGGCGGATGCGAACAGCTTGTCGAGATCCTCCTCGGAGATGGTCTCCTCGGGCTCCGGCGGGGCGGGTTCGGGAGCGGCGGCCTTGCCGGCCTTGGGGGTCGCCTCCTCGTCCGCGATGATCCGGCGGATCGAGGCCAGGATCTCCTCCATCGAGGGTTCCTGAGCTTGGGCCTTGGCCATGGACTTCCTCCGCCGACACGCAACTCGCCGGTCGGCCCCATCAACAGGATGGGGTCGTGCACCCGACGAAGCCACTATAGATGGAAGTCGGAGGCTTCGGAACGTATCCTCCGGCCTCCTCGGAAGTTATCCCCGACGACCTTTCGCGGACCCGGTACGAACGCTCCCGAGGCTCACCGCCCGTCGGGTGTCCTGAGGCCGATCCACTTGTCGCGGACCTGATCGTAGTGCTCCTTCGGGTCGTAGGACCCGACTCGCAGCTTCAGCCGATCGGCGTCGAGTCGGCCGACCGCGGCGACCAGCTGGAACGAACCGACGACTCGCGACCGCTCGGCGTTGACCAGATTCGACCGGGCGCTGATCAGCGCGGTCTGCTGGTTGAGCACGTCGAGCGTGGTGCGCTGACCGACCCGCTGCTCCTCGATGACGCCGTTCAGGGCGAGCTGCGACGCTTCGACCTGGGCCTTGTAGGCGGTGATCGAGGCGTTCGCCGCCTGCAACATGCCCCAGGCGGAGACGACGTTGGCCCGGACCGTGTCGCGGGCGACGTCGACCTGGAGACGGGCGGCGCCGAGCTGCTCCTTGGCCTGCCGGATCTTGGCGTATTCCGCACCGCCCTGGTAGAGCGGCACCGTCAGATTGAGCCCGACACTGGCGACGTCGTTGCGCTTGTAGGAGGTGTTGTCCCAGTTGCGCGACGCCGATCCCTGCAGGCCGAGCTGCGGCAGCAGCGCGCCCTCCAGATACTTCACGTTGTGGGTGGCGACGTCGACGTTGTGGGTCCCGGCGAGGATCTGAGGATTCTCGATCTGGGAGACCGAGACCGCCGCCTCCATCGACCGCGGCAGCAGATTGTCGATCACCATCGCGCCGGTCAGCTTGCCCGGCTCCTTGCCGACCGCCTGCCGGAACTCCGCCTTCGAGGCGTTGAGCTGCGCCCGCGCCGCGTTGAGCTGGGAGATCGCGAGCTGGTAGCTCGCCTCGGCCTGGGCGACGTCGGTCTGAGTGCCTTCACCGACACCGAACCGGTCCTTGGCGGCGCGCACCTGCTCGGCGAGGAACTTGACGTTGCTCTCCTGCAGGCCGACCAGCGCCGTGTCGCGAATCACGTCCATGAAGCCGGTCGCGGCGGCGAGCAGAACGGTCTGCTCGGCCGTGCGCAGCGCTTCCCGCTGGGCGCGCACCGCGGCTTCCGCCTGATTGACCCCGGCGGTGATCTGACCGCCGGTGTAGAGCGGCTGGACCAGCGTGATGCCGACGCTCGACGGGTTGTTCGAATAGAAGCGGTCGCCGGTCGAATAGATGCCCTGGGTCCGCTGGATACCGGAGGTGCCGGTCAGATTGAACTTGGGCCGGGCGGCGCCGAGCGCCGTCGCCACGCCTTCGTCGCTCGCCCGGGTGGTCGCCCGGGCCGCGTTGAGCTGCGGGTGATTGTTGTAGGCGAGGGACAGAGCCTCGCTCAACGACTGGGCCGCCGCGAGCGACGTCGTCCCGCACAGGAGGCCGGCGCCGAGCGCGCTGCCGAGGAGACCGGAGAGGAATCGACGGTTGAACGCCAAGGGGAAGTCTCCTGAATTCACTCCGCGTCGAAGGGCGCAGGGAGTCGCACCGCCGAATGCCGGCCATCAAACGAACAACCAAACCGACGATTTGGCAAACACCGACTGTCCGTCCGGATACGGATCAGAGCAGATTCGACGGGCCTGAGGCAAGACGGCAACAAACGCCGCGGTGCCGCATCCGTTGCACTGCCGAGGAAGTCGAAACGTTCGTGGCGATCGTACACGAGATCGCAGATTCGTGATCGACTCGGCCGAAGAGGATCCGCCGAGCCGACTTCGACATCGGAACCGAAGCACCGATGTCGAGAATTCATCGCCGGCTCGAGAAGAACCGACTCAGAGAGCGAAGGTCTTCGGCCGTGCGAACTCGCCGAGTGGCACCGCCGGCAGATTGAAGGCGAGACGCGACGAGGTCCCGGTCGCCGTCCGCAGGATCACCGTCGCCTGCGCCGAGAGTCCCTGCGGCCCGACGACCGCGACGATCCGTCCGCCGACCTTCAATTGATCGACCAGCCCGGCCGGGATCTCCTCGACCGCACCGTCGACGACGATCAGATCGAACGGTCCCTTCGCCGCCGCTCCCGCGGGCAGCGGACCGACCACCACCTCGACGTTGGTCCGACCGGCGAGCGCGGCGACCGCGGAGGCGGCGAGCCCGGCGTCGGACTCGACCATCACCACCCGCCCGGCGAGTTCGGAGAGGATCGCCGCGGCATAGCCCGTGGTTCCGCCGATCAGCAGCACCGCATCGCTCGGCTTGGGCGCCGCCAGTTGGACGAGACGGGCGAGCGGCGCCGGCTGCGGCACCACCCGTCCGGGAGCGACCGCCACCGGACGGTCGACATAGGCGAAGTCGCGATCGGCGACGGGCACGAAGGTCTCGCGCGGCACCCGTCCGAAGACATCGATCACACCCGGATCCGTGACGTCCACGGTGCGGATCTGATTGTCGACCATCGTCTTGCGCTGTCTGGCGAAATCGGCCATCGGCTCCCCCAAGTCCGGCTGCGTCGGTCCCGCTGCGCGCCGGTCGCGTGTGGTTTCTCGGTTCCGGCGCGTGCGGCACCGGCCGCCGCGGACGACAAGTCCTCATTAGCCCCGCGGCAACGTCGAGACAACCGGTACTTCCGCGCGATGCCCGGCGCACCTCCCGACCGCCGCCGGCCCGGCCGGCGGCCACCTCTCGACGACGGGCGTCCGGCCCGCGCCGAGGCCGGCCGCGGAGGGCGGCGCGGACCGACGGACGCCCGAAACTCCGCGCCGCATGGCGATCAGTCGGCCGGATCGCCCGGCCCGCGCATCACCGTACCGGAGAAGGGTTCGACCCAGACCAGATGATCGACCACCTGGCCGACCCCCGGCACCGCCTCGACGGCGATTCGGATGGCGTCGCGCTGACGTTCGTCGAGGATCGACCCCCAGAGATGGACGGCGCCGGCGTTCACCTCGACCTTGATCGAGGAGATCGGCACCCAGCTCTGCTTCGCCAGCACCTCGATCACCCGCTGTTCGATGTCGGCGTCGCCGCCGGTGCGCAGCGGCACCGGCTGGGCGGCGATCGCGCCGGACAGCGCCCGCAGCAGATCGGCGCGCGACACGACGCCCACGAGGCGGCCTTCCGAGACCACCATCAGGCGCTTGATGTGCCGGCCGGTCATCAGATCGACCACCTCGTCGAGCCCGGCGGTCGGTGCCACCGAGATCGGCGACCGGGTCATCACGTCCTCGACCCTGCGGCCGTGGCTGTGGACGAACTCCTCGGCCGACCGGCCGGGCCCGAACAGGAAGTCGAGCCACCGGGCGCGGCGCTTCTCGGTGCCGAGTTCGGCCCGCCGCAGGAGATCGCCCTCGGTGATCACCCCCACCAACCGGCCGCGCCCGTCGACCACCGGCAGACCGCTGACCCGCCTGTCGAGCATGATCCTGACCGCGTCCGCCACCGGCGCTTCGGGGGCGATGACCGCGGGATCCACCGTCATCACGTCGACGACATGCATGGTCTCGTTCCTTTCCGCCAACGGATCCCGACGTCCGGGACCCCTTCGTTGGACATAAGACGTGTCGGTGTTTCCCGCATGCCGATCGACGCTAGGCTGCCATTCGCCCTGCGACGATACGACCTTCGTCCCATGACCTTGGGACGATCGGCGATCACGCGGTGAAATGGGGGGTTGCTCGACGCCGCGTGTTCCGATATCGAACCGCCCCGTGAGGCCTCGTGGCGGAGTGGTCACGCAGCGGACTGCAAAGCGGTCGCTTTCCTCAGCGATTTCAAAGCGAAGTGCGTGTTTTCGCGGTTTCGGCACCCTAGTCTTTTCAATGACTTGGCGGGCATTTCAGAAACCCGCGAAGCCCCTGGTCCTCCCTTCTCGTCCGCGCGCCGAGGGCGCCACGTCCCGAAGTCGGGCGGTCTCTGCGCGCGCGGCACCGAGCGGCGACGTCGTCGATCAACGTCGAAGTTGACGCCGGACAAAGTCGAATCGAATCACTCGAGGCAGGATCGGTGCGTCTTCCCAACTCACGGAACCACGATGCCGATCGATTCCCAGGAGACCGTCGACGAGATCATGAGACGATGGCCGGCGACCATCGCGGTCTTCCTGCGGCATCGGATGCTCTGCATCGGTTGTCCGGTCGGGCATCTGCACACCGTCGCCGACGCCTCCCACGATCACGGCCTCGACCCCGGACGCCTGCTCGCCGACCTCCGGGCCGCCGCCGACGGCGGAGCCGAGCGGGGTTAGCGCTCCGACGCGCCGTCGGCGATCAGGCGTAGCCGATGGGGGGCGACCACCACCACCCGGCGGCGGGCGTTGCGCACCAGACCACGGTCCTCCCAGGCGCTGAGCGTCCGACTGACGGTGGCGAGCGTCGACCCGGTCATGTCGGCGAGGTCCTGCCGGGTGATCGGAAAGTCGATCAGGATCCCCTCCTCGGTCTTGCGACCGGCCTGGGCGACCAGCCGCAGCAGGGCATGGGCGATTCGCCGTTCCACCTCCTCGGTCGACAGCTCGACGATTCGAGCGTTGGCGTCGGCGAGCCGGTCTCCGACCGTGGCGATCGCTCCCAGCGCGAGAGAGGGATGCTTCAGGAAGTGCGACGACCAATCCGCGATCGGCCATGCCAGGGCCACCGTCTCGGCGACGACGACCGCCGTCGCCGGATAGACGGGGCTGCGCAGGACCGGCGCGATCCCGAAGAGTTCACCGGGGCCGACGTGGCGCACCACCACCTGATGGCCGTCGGGCGTGGTGCGAATCGCCTTGACCCGCCCGTGCAGCAACACGAAGAACGCCGCCGCCGTCTCCCCTTGCGTGAACACCGTGTCGCCTTCGGCGAAGCGCCGGCTCTGTGCGCGGGAGATCAGCGTCTCGATCTCCTCGTCGGCGAGCGGCCGGAATAGATCGAAGCCGCGGACCAGCGAAGGATCGAGGTGTTGGCCTGCCAAGGAGCGTTCCCCCGCGACGGCGGACCGACGGACCCGCCCTCGATCGCATTCTAGTTTGTTCCCCGACAACGAAGGAAGCGGGCATCGGACGCACTCTTCCCTCCGACACCGGATCCATCGGAGGACGCAATCATGATCTCCCGCCGCGATGCCCTGTTGGGCGCCACACTCGCTTCGTTCGCCGCCGCCTCCCGCACCCGGGCCGCCCCGGGTCTCGCCGCGGCGCCGGCGGACGACGTCTCCCGCCTCGAGCACGTCTCGGTCGAGTTGGTCGCACCGCCCTTCGCCCATGCCCACGAACAGGCGACGAGCGCCCGGCCGCGCGTGATCGAGTTCAAGATGACGGTGGTCGAGAAGGAGATCGTCGTCGACGATGCCGGCACCAAGATGCAGGCGATGACCTATGACGGCTGGATCCCCGGGCCGATGATGATCGTCCACGTCGACGACTATCTTCAGCTCACCCTGATCAACCCGCCGACCAACACGATGCCCCACAACATCGATTTCCACGCGGCGACCGGCGGTCTCGGCGGCGGCGATCTGACCCTGATCAACCCCGGCGAACAGACCACGCTGCGGTTCAAGGCGACCCGGCCGGGCGTCTTCGTCTACCATTGCGCCCCTCCCGGGATGATCCCGTGGCACGTCACGTCCGGCATGAACGGTGTGGTGATGGTGCTGCCGCGCGGCGGCCTGACCGACCGCGACGGCCGGCCGCTGACCTATGACAGGCTCTGGTACATCGGCGAGAGCGACTTCTACGTGCCGCGCGACGCCAAGGGCGCGTTCATGAGCTTCCCGTCGCTCGGCGACGGCTTCGAGGACGTCACCCGGACGATGCGCGGCCTCGTCCCTTCGCACGTCGTCTTCAACGGCCGAGTCGGCGCCCTGACCGGCGACCACGCCCTGAAGAGCAAGGTCGGCGAGACCGTGCTGATCGTCCACTCCCAGGCCAACCGCGACACCCGCCCCCACATCATCGGCGGCCACGGCGACTACGTGTGGGAGACCGGCAAGTTCGCGAACCCGCCCGAACTCGGGCTCGAGACCTGGTTCGTCCGCGGCGGTTCGGCGGCGGCGGCGCTCTACACCTTCCGCCAGCCCGGCATCTACGCCTACGTCAACCACAACCTGATCGAGGCGACGGAGTTCGGCGCCACCGCGCATTTCTCGGTCGACGGCCCCTGGAACGACGATCTGATGAAGCTTGTCTCCGCGCCGGCACCGATCGCCACCAACTGATCCCCGACCGATCGAACCTCGACCGCGGTCGGCCGCGGCGGAGGCCGCGTGAACCGCCCGACCGACGAAGGACGGGGCACCCGCATCCCCCGCCACCCGTCCGGGAGACCCGCAATGTCCGTTCCGTCTCGCCCCGTCGCTGCCCTCCTCGCCGCCACCGTGATCGCCGTCGGCGCCATCGCCGTCGCCGATGCCCGTTCCTCCGCCGGCAGCGATCCCACCGAACTCGTGACGGTGCCTCCGGGGCGTTTCGTCCACACGTCCGGCGGAGAGTTCCGCCGCGACGACCGCGCCGTCCCGGCACCCCGGCGGGAGGTCGTCTTCGAACGGCCGATCGAGGTGATGCGCCGCCCGGTGAGCGACGCCGAATATCGCGCCTGCGTCACGGCCGGGGCGTGCCCGCCCCGCGATGGCGAGGCCGACCGCGCGGCCCGCCCCGACCTTCCGGCGGTCGGCCTCAGCTGGCGCGACGCCACCGCCTATGCGGCTTGGCTCTCGGCGACGACCGGCCGGCACTACCGCTTGCCGACCGACGTCGAATGGGCGCGGTTCGCGGCGGAGGCCTTCGTCGGCGAGGAAGAAGTCCAGGTCGCCGACGAGAGCGATCCCACCGCCCGCCGTCGCGCCCTCTACGAAGCCGCCGCGCGGCGGTCCGAGCGGATCGATCGGGAACCGCGACGCTTCGGCTCGTTCGGCAGCAACTCGCTCGGCCTCGTCGATGTCGCCGGCAACGTCTGGGAATGGACCGATGCGTGTTGGACGAGACGGATCGAGCGGACCGGGGCGCCGTCGAGCGAGACCTTGAACTGTGGCGTACGGGCGGTCGAAGGGCGGCATCGTGGCTGGGTCAGCGACTTCGTTCGTGATCCTCGCGGCGGTGGCTGTGCCGTCGGCACGCCCCCGGCGAACCTCGGCGTCCGATTGGTCCGAGAGGCCGTTACGCCCGGCCCTGTCGCCGCGCTCGGCGCCGGCATACGCCGCGCCCTGAGAGCCGACCTCGCCCTGCGATGACCCGTCGGTTGCGAGAACGGCAGCGGTTATCGCCGATCGGTTCCTGACGACCGCACGCTCGCCCGGGGCCGCCGCGACAAACGCAACCGTCGCGCCGACGACGCGCCGAACATCCTCAGGAGGAATCCCGAAGCGCGTCGAAGAGCCCCCTCGCCACCACCCGCCTCCCCTGCCCCTTCGGCGTGATCACCAGTTCCCCGACCTCCTTCGGCGCA
>CALFRR010000009.1 GCA_937919435.1 uncultured Alphaproteobacteria bacterium
GCAGGTGCTGTTCATGCTGGTGCTGATCCAGTTGATGATCATGCCCGAGGTGCTGCTGGTCGAGAACTACCGGACCCTCTCGCGGATCGGGCTGCTCGACACCACGCTCGGCATCGCCCTGCCCTATCTCGCCTCGGCCTTCGGCATCTTCCTGTTCCGCCAGACCTTCAAGAGCGTCCCGAAGGAGCTCGAGGAGGCGGCGCGGCTGGAAGGCGCCAATCCGCTGCAGATCCTGCTCCGGGTGTTCGTGCCGATCGCCAAGCCGACCTACGTCGCCTACGGGCTGGTCACCGTGAGCTACCACTGGAACAACTTCCTGTGGCCGCTGGTGGTCACCAACTCGGTCGAGACCCGGCCGATCACCGTCGGTCTGCAGGTCTTCGCCACCATCGAACAGGGCGTCGACTGGAGCCTCGTCACCGCCGCGACGCTGCTGTCGGTGGCGCCGCTGCTCGTCGCCTTCCTCCTCTTCCAGCGCCAGTTCGTCCAGAGCTTCATGCGCGCCGGTATCCGCTGACGCGGCCGCCGACCCACACGGGACCTCGACCATGCTCGTCGCCCATCTTTCGGATTTCCACGTCTTCACAGAAACCTCGGAGACCTCGCTGGTCCGTCCGGACATCGTCGAGGTCGTCGGCCGGATCGTCGCCGACGTGGCCGCCTTCCGGCCGGCGATCGACGCGGTCGTGCTGACCGGCGACCTCGCCGACGGCGGCACCGCCGCCGACTACGCCGAGGTGCGCCGGCTGCTCGCGCCGCTCTCGGTGCCGATCTTCGCGGTGCCGGGCAACCACGATCGGCGGGAGCCGTTCCGCGCCGCCTTCGCCGACATCCTGCCGTTCGAGCCGGGGCCGTTCCTGAACTGGACCCGCGATCACGGCGACGTCCGGGTGATCGGGCTCGACACGGTGATCCCCGGCAGCCCGTCGGGAATGCTCTGCGCCGAGCGGCTCGGCTGGCTCGAGGCGCAGCTCGAACGGCCTTGGGCCGGTCGCACCTTCCTGCTGATGCATCATCCGCCGTATCTGACCGGAATCTCGTTCCTCGACGGCATCTCGCTGATCGAGGGCGCCGAGGCGCTCGGGCGGATCGTCGCCCGCCATGCCGATCGGCTCACCCTGTTCGCCGGCCACATCCACCGTCCCTCGCAGACCACCTGGAACGGCGCCTCGGCGGTGATCGGCGGCAGCGCCGCCTTCCAGGTGGCGTTGGAGATCGACGGTCCGCGCGAAATCGAACCGGCGTTGGTCGATGCCCCCTACGCCTACTTCATCCACCGCTTCGACGCCTCCGGCGACGTCAGCATCCATGCGCGCTGGGTCGATCTGCCGGCCCGCGGCCAATGAGGAACCCGCGTCATGCGTGATGCGATCGAAGGACTGGCCCGCACCGCGGGCGAAATCGCGCTCGCCCATTTCCGTCGACCGGGCGACCTCGGCGTCGAACAGAAGGGGCCGCTCGACCTGGTCACCGCCGCCGATCGGGAGGTCGAGCGTTTCCTGACCGACCAACTCGCCCAAATGTTCCCGGACGACGGCGTGTTCGGCGAGGAAGGTGCGTCACGGCCGGGCAAGTCGGGGCGCACCTGGGTGCTCGATCCGATCGACGGCACCTTCAACTTCGTCCGCGGCACCGACTGCTGGATGATCTCGATCGGCCTGCACGCCGAGGGCCGGCCGGTCTTCGGCACCGTCCATGCACCGGTGCGCGGCTGGATGCTGTCGGGCGGCGACGGATTCGCCGCCACCCGGGACGGCCGGCCGATCCCGCCGCCGGCCGCCCACGATCCGAGCCGGGCGGTGGCCGGCCTCGGCTTCCACACCACGATCGCCGTCCCGACCCGGCTGAAGATCATCGAATCCGTGATGGTCGACGCCGGAATGACCTTTCGCCACAACGGCTCGGCGGCGATGTCGCTGAGCGAGGTCGCGCTCGGCGAGAGCGACGGCTACATCGGCCTCGGCGAAGCGACCTGGGACGTCATGGGGGTGATGCCGGTGCTCGCCGCGCTCGGTCTCGCCTCCACCATCGACTGGCCTTCCACTTCTTTAGGCGACAAACTCGATTTCGCATGTGGTACAAACGGCTTTCTCGAGGCCATTGCCCGAGTCATGCCGCATCTGGAAGCGGCTTGAGGAGCGTCCGGCGACCGACGGCAGGCAGATCGGCGGACATCGAACCAACACCGTCATGGTGGAAGGATGACCGAATTGTCGTCGTTGGTCGTGCTTGTCGATCTCGTCGGAGCGGTGTCGCTCCTGGTCTGGGGACTGGGCCTCGTCCGGTCCGGAATGGAACGCGCCTTCGGCGGGCGCATGCGGATCTTCCTGGCGCTCGGGACCCGTAATCGGGCGCTGGCCTTCGGCATCGGTCTGGCGACCACGCTGGTGCTGCAATCGAGCACCGCGACGGCGCTGATGACCGCGGGTTACGTCGGCCAGGGGCTGATCGATCTCGCCATGGCGCATGCGATCATGCTCGGCGCCGACGTCGGCACCAGCCTCGTCGCCCAGATGCTGTCGCTGAAGCTCCACTGGCTGTCGCCGCTGCTGATCCTCGGCGGCGTCGCCGCTCTGCGCTCCACCGGAACCAACCGCGGTCAGGGCCTCGGCCGGGCGGTGCTCGGCATCGGCCTGATGCTGCTGGCGCTGAAACTGCTCGGCGAGGCGACCGCGCCGATGCGGGATTCGCCGGCGATCGCCCAGTTCCTGTCGCTGCTCGGCGGTGCGCCGATCTTCGCCATGCTCGCCGCGGCGCTGCTCGCCGCGGTCGCCGCCTCGAGCCTCGCCGTGGTGCTGTTCGTGGCGACGCTCTCGGGCGTGATCGATCCCGTCCTGACGATCCCCTTCGTCGCAGGCGCCAACCTGGGCAGTGCGATACTGCCCTTCCTGACGGCGGGCCAGGAACGGGAGGCCCGCCGGATCGGGCTCGGCAATCTCCTCATGCGGTCGATCGGCGCGGTGGCGGTGACGCTCGCCCTGCCACTCTACGCCGAGGACCTGGTCGCGTTCGCCGGCGGGCCACGCTTCGCGGTCGACATCCACGTCGCCTTCAATCTGGTGCTGGCGGTCGTCTTCCTGCCGCTGGTCGGCGCGGTGGCGGCGCTGGTGCGCCGTCTGCTGCCGGCCGTCGAGCGGGCGCCGGACGGCCCCAAGCACCTCGATCCGGCGGCCCTCGCCTCACCGCCCACCGCCCTCGCCGCGGCGGCGCGGGAGACGCTCAGGGTCGGCGACAAGGTCGAGCGGATGCTGGAGACCAGCCTCGCCGCCCTGCGCACCGACGACGAACGGCTGTGCGCCCGTGTGTCGGAGATGGACGACGAGGTCGACAAGATCCAGGAGGCGATCAAGCTCTACGTCGCCAAGCTCGGCCAGGACCGTCTCGACGAGGCGCAGGACAGGCTCGCCTCGGACATTCTGTCCTACGCGATCAACCTCGAGCACATCGGCGACATCGTCACCAAGAACCTCAACAATCTCGCCAAGAAGAAGATCGCGCAGCGGACCTCGTTCTCCGACGAGGGCTTCGCCGAGATCGAACGGTTCTTCCTGTCGACGATCGAGAACCTGCACCTCGCCCAGACCGTGTTCATGGTCCGGGACAGCCGGCTGGCCCGCAAGCTGGTGGAGAGCAAGATCGAGATCCGCCACATGGAATCGACTTCCACCCAGGCGCATCTCCGGCGGTTCCAGGCGCAACGGCCGGAAACCGTCCAGTCGAGCTCGCTGCATCTCGACATCCTGCGTGATCTGAAGCGGATCAACGCCCATCTCGCCTCGGTCGCCTACCCGATCCTCGACGAGATCGGCGCTCTGCGCGAAAGCCGGCTCCGGGCCGAATGACACCCCTCCGGCGGGTCCTCGACGGGACCCGCCGGCCTCTTCCGGAACCGCCTCGATCGGTCCGGAAGAACGGGCATCCGTCCGCCCCCGCCGCCGGACTTGTCCACGGGAGTCTCGCCGTCATCGCCGGCCCGCCCGCCGACCCTCGATCCGGCGCCGAAGACCGCCACTTCCCGCCCCTGCCGTCCGACCGTCCGAGACGCCTCCTCGAGGCCCGCGGCTACGTCGTGACAACCATCTCGGATCCTACCTACTTGCTTCTGTAGCGATACAGGTTATCGTCGCCGCAACGAGCAGAACGGCCGGCCGATCGGCCGGTTGGAACGGCTCCAGAACGACAAGAAGTGGTATCGGGACGGAAATGGCGAAGCTGTATCGCAGCAGAGAGTTCTTGCAGGATCACATTCGTCGCACGCTCGCCTTCTACGATCGAAACGCGTTCGATCCGGAGGGCGGCTTCTTCCATTGCCTGATGTGCGACGGCACCGTCTTCGATCGCGCCACCCGCACGCTGGTCGCCTCGTGCCGTGTCGTCTTCAACTACGCCATGGCGTGGCGCCTCTTCGGCGAGGAGCGCCATCGGCGGTTCATGCTGCACGCGCTCGAAGACCTGCGGCGCCGCCATTTCGATCCGGCGACCGGCCGCTACGCCTGGCGGGTGGTCGGCACCGAGGTCGCCGACGCCTCCGACATCTGCTACGGCCTCGCCTTCGTCCTGCTCGCCCAGGCCCACGCGGTGATGGCCGGGGTCGAGGAGGCCCGCACCGGGATCTACGAGACCCGCGACCTGCTCGAGCGACGCTTCTGGCTGCCCGACGACGGTCTCTACGCCAGCGACACCGGTCCGGACGGTCGGCCGACCGGCTATCGCGGGCAGAACGACAACATGCACGCCTGCGAGGCGATGATCGCCGCCTTCGAGGCGACCGGCGACGTCTGGTTCCTCGATCGCGCCGCCGGTATCGCCGAGGCGATGACCGTCCGGCTGGCGGAGCCCTGCGGTGGCGCGGTGTGGGAACACTACACCGTCGACTGGAGTCCCGACTTCGACTACGCCCGCGGCGACACCTCGAACCAGATCCGTCCCTGGGGCTTCCAGACCGGCCATCAGACCGAGTGGGCCAAGCTCCTGCTGATCCTCGACCGCCACCGGCCCGAGCCCTGGCGGCTCGACCGCGCGAAGGCGCTGTTCGACCGGGCGATGGAACTGGGATGGGACGAGACCCACGGCGGCCTGATCTACGGCTACGGCCCGGACGGTGTTCCCTGCGACTTCGACAAGTATTTCTGGGTGCAGGCCGAGTCGATCGCCGCCTCGGCGCTGCTCGGCCATGCGACCGGTGACGATCGTTATTGGCAATGGTACGATCGTCTGTGGAGTTACGCCGACGCGCACTTCGTCGATCATGACCATGGCGCCTGGTATCGCATCCTGACGCGCGACAATCGGCGATACGACGACCGAAAGTCGTACAACAACAAGATGGATTATCACACGATGGGTGCGTGCCACGAGGCCCTCACCGTCGTCTGATCCCTCTGCGGCGCGGCGGTGAGGAGCCGGCACGCCGCTTCGACTTCACGAAGCCCACGAAAGGGCAAGGAGGAAAGCCGAATGAACATCAAGATCACTCTCGCCGCGCTGGCGGCTTCCGTCGCGCTGGTCGCGCCGGTTCAGGCCCAGACCTTCACCCTCAACGTCAGCACCTCGCAGGTCGCCGACGACCCGATGTACAAGGGGCTGCTCGAGTTCAAGAAGAACGTCGAGGCGCGGTCCGGCGGCAAGATCTCGGTGAAGACCTATCCGGCGTCCCAGCTCGGCTCGGACGAAGACGTGGTCGAGCAGATCCGCGCCGGTTCCGGCGTCGCGCTGATCACCGACGGCGCCCGCATGGAGCCCTACGTCAAGGAATTCGGCATCCTGACCGCGCCCTACATCGTCAACAGCTTCGAAGAGATGCGCAAGTTCTCGATGTCGCCGCTGTTCGCGGAGTGGAACAAGAAGCTGCACGACAAGGCCGGCTTCACCGTCTTCTCGTTCAACTGGTACCAGGGCGAGCGCAACCTCGTCACCAACAAGCCGATCACCAAGCCGGCCGACATGAACGGCGTGCGCATGCGCACCCCGGGCGCGCCGATGTGGATCGAGACCGGGCGCGCGCTCGGCGCCTCCCCCACCCCGCTGCCGTGGTCGGAAGCCTATTCGGCGCTGTCGATGAAGGCGATCGACGCCGTCGAAGTGCAGTATCCGTCGCTGTGGGGCTCGCGCCTCTACGAAGTGACCAAGTACGTCACCAAGACCAAGCACATCCAGCTGGTCACCGGTCTGATCGGTTCGGCCGCGTGGTTCGACAAGCTCCCGGCCGATCTGCAGAAGATCATCACCGAGGAATCGGTGAAGGCCGGCGACTACGCCTCCAAGCTGACCCTCGACTCCCTCGCCCAGATCGAAAAGGACATCCAGGCGAAGGGCATGGTGGTCAGCGAAGTCGATCTCGCGCCGTTCAAGGCCGCCGCTCAGGCGGTCTACGACAAGTTCGGCTACAACGATCTGCGCAAGCAGATCACGGAAGTCATCGCCAAGTGACGTGACGCCGACCTTCCGTCCCGCCGTCCCTCCGGACGGTCGGGGCGGAAGCCTGTCGCGGCGCCGTCCACCCTTGCCACACCATCCTCGCCGAGTCGGGATCGTCCATGCGCAAGCTCCTCTATTCGATCGAAGAATTCCTGGCCGTGGTGCTGTTCGCGGGAACCGGCGTTCTGGTTCTCGTCGGCGCCGTCGGTCGCACCGCCGGTGCTCCTCAGATCTGGTCGGTCGACCTCGCTCAGGCCTTCTTCGCCTGGGCCTGCGTCTTCGGCGCGGATCTCGCGATGAAGAATCGCGGGCACATCGTCATCGACCTGTTCGTGCGGCCGATTCCGCCGGCCGGACAGACCGTGCTCAACTATCTCTGGCAGGTGGTGATCGCGGTGTTCCTCGGGCTGCTCGTCTATCTCGGGACGAAGCTCACCCTGATCAACACGCAGCGCGAACTCGGCGACATCGGCGTCAGCTACGCCTGGGTCACGGCTTCCGTCCCGTGCGGCGCCGCGCTGATGCTGGTCACCACTCTCATCCGCCTTTCCGACTTCGTCGCGGGGCGTGAGGCCACCACGATCGAAGGCAAAGACGGAGACGCGCTATGACCGGCACGCTGACGATCCTGTTTCTCGTTCTGATGTTCCTCGGTATGCCGGTCGCCTTCTCGATCGGCGTGTCGTTCATCCTCTTCTATCTGTTCGGCCCGGCGCCGGCGATGATCTCGGTGCAGAAGATCGTCGGGGCGACCCAGTCGTTCCCGCTGCTCGCGGTGCCGCTGTTCATCTTCGCCGGCCACCTGATGAACCAGTCGGGCATCACCGAACGCCTGATACGGCTGTCGACCGTGCTGACCGGCTGGATCAGCGGCGGCCTCGGCCATGTCGCGATCATGCTGTCGGCGCTGATGGGCGGCGTCTCCGGATCGGCGGTCGCCGACGCGGCGATGGAAGCCCGCGTCCTCGGACCGTCGATGCTGAAGTCGGGCCTGTCGAAGGGCTATGCCTGCGCGGTCATGTCGGTCGGCTCGCTGATCACCGCGACCATCCCGCCCAGCGTCGGCCTGATCATCTACGGCTATCTCGGCAACGTCTCGATCGGCCGGCTGTTCGCCGGTGGCATCGTGCCGGGCATCCTGATGACCTTCGCGCTGATGGGTACCGCCTACGTCATCGCCAAGAAGCGCGGCTACCAGCCGGAGCTGAAGTCGATCCCGTCGGGCCGCGAAATCGGCCGGGCGGTGTGGGACTGCAAGTGGGCGCTGGTGTTCCCGGTGTTCCTGATCGTCGGTATCCGCTACGGCGTGTTCACGCCTTCGGAGGCCGGTGCCTTCGCCATCGCCTATGCGATCGCCATCGGCATCTTCGTCTATCGGGA
Source organism: uncultured Alphaproteobacteria bacterium (assembly GCA_937919435.1). GTDB lineage: Bacteria > Pseudomonadota > Alphaproteobacteria > Rhizobiales > Ancalomicrobiaceae > Siculibacillus. The sequence continues at coordinate 7,798 of CALFRR010000009.1, forward strand.
ACTCACCCTGGCCAAGCTGATCGAGTCGCTGCGCCATTCGGTCCAGGACATCGGCATGATCATGCTGATCATCATGCTGTCCTCGATGATCGGCTACGTCATCACCCTCGAAGCGGTGCCGCAGAGCGCGGCCGAGTTCCTGACCGGACTGACCAGCAACAAGTATCTGCTGATGCTGTTGCTCGTCGCGTTCATCCTGTTCCTCGGCTGTCTCCTGGAGAGCACGGTGATCGTGCTGCTGCTCACCCCGATCCTGGTGCCGGTGGTGCAGGCGGCGGGCATCGATCTCGTCCACTTCGGCCTCGTCATGATGACCGCGACGACGCTCGGGTCGATGACCCCGCCGGTCGGCGTCGCCATGTTCGCCGTCTGCGGCATCATGAAATGTCCGATGAACGAGTACACCCGCGAGGCGTGGCCGTTCATCGCGGCCGTCATCGCGCTGATCGTCTTCATGATCTTCGTGCCGACCGCCGTGCTGATCGTGCCGGACCTGGTGTTCGGCGCCGGCTGATCGCTCCGCCCGATCGGGTCCTCCTGATCCGATCGGGCGAATGCCGGAATGAAAGACGTCGTGACGCGGGTCACGAGGCGTGCAATATCCGATCACCTCGACGGCCGGCATCGAGCCTCGATTCCGGCCGAAACCATCGTGAGGCCAGATCCGTGCGCGGTCCGACCATCCAGGACGTGGCGCGTCGCGCCGGCGTCTCGCCGACGAGCGTCTCCAATCTCCTGAACGGCCGTCTCGGCGAGATGAGCGCGCAGACCCGCGCCCGTATCGCCGAGGCGATCGAAGAGCTCGGTTATGTGCCGAGTGCGGCGGCGCGCCAACTGAAGACCGGGCATTCCTCGACCCTCGGCCTACTGCTGCCGACCGTCGCGAACCCCTATTACGGCGAGTTGGCGGTCGCCATCGACGACGCCGCCCAGGCCTGCGGGTTCCGGGTCACGCTGTGCAACACCCGGCGCGATCCGGTCCGCGAAGCCGACTTCGTCGGCCGGCTGGTCGCCGACGGGGTGCAGGGCATCCTGATCGCCGCGGCACTGATCGACCGGCGGGTGCTGGAAAGCCACGTCGATCGCGGCACCGCCTTCGTGCTGCTCGAAGCGCCGAACAGCGGATCCGGCATCGCCCACGTCGACATGGCGGCGATGGACAATCTCCGGGCCGGCGCGATGGCGGTCGACCATCTGGTCGAGCACGGTTACCGCGACATCGCCTTCGCCACCGTCACGCCGATGACGCCGCACCGGACGGAACGCATCGAGGGCTATCAGGCGGCGTTGAAGCGACACGGGCTCGGCCCGGGGCGCATCTTCACCGACGAGCGCGTGGCGCCCGCCCGCTATCGCGGCGATTCGAGCCTCGCCGACTTCGGTCGCGCGCTCGCCGCGGAACTCGCCGCCACCGATCCGCGTCCCGAAGCGATCGTCACGATGAACGATGCCGTCGGCTTCGGTCTGCTCGCCGGACTCGCCGACTGCGGGCTGGCGGTGCCCGACGACATCGCGGTGATCAGTATCGACGGCACGCTGCTCGCGCGCTTCTCCTCGCCGCGGCTGACCGCCATCCGTCAGCCGATCGAGGCGATCGCCGATGCGGCGGTCGACTGCGTCCGGGCCCGCCTCGCCGATCGGACGCGCACCGCCCGAAGCGTCATCCTGGCCCCGAGCCTGGAGCTCGGCGCTTCGGTCCGCCGGTTGCGCTGACCCCTCCCCGCCGGCGGTCAGGCGATCGCCAGACGTTCCTTGAGCGGCCCGAGGAAACGGCGGCTGACCGGGATCTTCTGTCCGGCGAAGGTGACGATCTCGGCGGCGCCGTTCTCCTGGAAGACGATCTCGCGGATCGCTTCCGGATTGACCAGCACCTGACGATGGCAGCGGAACAGGCCGGTGCGGTCCTCGAGCGTCTTCAGGGTCAGTTCGGTGAACTTCTCGTGGCCTTCGCGGTCGACGATGAAGATGCCGCTGGAGCGCGACACGACGAACTCGATGTCGACCACCCGGACCAGATAGATCCGGTTCTGGCCGCTGCAGGGGATCCGCTCCAGCGGCTTCTCCGGTTCGAACGGGGCGAGCGTGGTGGTCGGATCGCGGCGCAGGCGTTGCAGCGTCTTCTCCAGCCGCGCGGCGTCGACCGGCTTCAGGAGATAGTCGACGGCGTTCTCCTCGAAGGCGTCGAGGGCATATTCCTCGTGGGCGGTGAGGAAGACGACCCGTGGCTTGCGCTCGGGATCGAGCATCATCAGCATCTCGAGCCCGGTCACCCTCGGCATCCGGATGTCGAGGAACAGCACCTCCGGCGACAACCGGTTGACCGCGGCGATCCCCTCGATCGCGTTGCCGCATTCGCCGATCACCTCGACGTCGTCGAAGGTTTCGAGCAGGCGTCGCAGCTCCTGGCGGGCCGGCGGTTCGTCGTCGACGATCAGGACCTTCATGACGCGGCCGCCTCCAGCGGAATGCGCAGGGCGACCCGGGTCGAGACGTCCCGCTCGCAGGTGACTTCGACGCCGGAGGTCGGGCCGAAGCGGTTCTTCAGGCGCTTGGAGACGATGGTCAGGCCGAGCCCGTTCTTCGCCTCCGCCTCGTCCCACAGACCGGCGTTGTCGTCGACGTGGATCAGCAGATCGTCACCGTCTCTGAGGGTACCTACCCGGATCTCGCCCTTGCCGACCAGTTGCGAGGTTCCGTGCTTGATCGCGTTGGCGACGATCGGCTGCAGCGAGAAGGCCGGCAGGCGGACCGCGGTGAACTCCGCGCCGATCTCGATGTCGACGTCGAGATTGCCGGCGAACCGGGCCTTCTGGATCTCGAGATAGGCCTCGACGTGCTCGAGTTCGTCCTCGAGCGTCACCTCGTCGCTCGGCCGCTTCAGATTCTTGCGGAAGAAGGTCGAGAGGTTCTGCACCAGACGGCGCGCCCGCTCGGGATCGGCGACGACCACGGCGGCGAGCGTGTTCAGGGCGTTGAACAGGAAGTGCGGATTGATCTGCGCCTGGAGCAGCTTCAACTCCGACTGGACCAGCAGTTGCTTCTGCTCCTCGTAGCGGCCGGCGAGGATCTGGGCGGAGAGCAGGCGGGCGATGCCTTCGCCGAGAGTGCGGTTGATCGTCGAGAAGAGCCGGGTCTTCGGTTCGTAGAGCCCGATCGTGCCGATCACCTCGTCGCCGACCACCAGCGGCACCACCAGGGCGGTGCCGATCGGGCAGTTGCGGCAGACCTCGCAGCGGTAGGTCACCGCGCCGGCGTCGGTGAACACCACCTTGGCCCCGGCGATCGCATCGAGCGTCTGGCGCGAACCGATCCGCCGGCCGGCGACGTGGTGGGCGACGCAGATCCCCGCGAAGGCGAGCGTCGTCTTCCGGTCGGTGACCACGACGGTGCCGACGCCGATCTCCTCGTGCAGGATCGAGGCGACCTTCTCGGCGCTCTCGGTGGTCAGACCGTTGCGCAGCACTCCTTCCGCCCGCTCGGCGATGCGGAGCGCCTTGGCCGAAACCAGACTCGACTGCTTTTCGAAAGCGGTGCGGCGGTCGAGCAGGATGCTCATGAAGAGACCGGTGCCCAGCGTGTTGGCGATCAGCATCGGCGCCGCGATCTGCCCGACGAGATGGCTCGCCGCCGCGAAGGGCTTCACCGCCATGAGCAGAATGCACATCTGCACGATCTCGGCGAGGAAGGCGGCGGCGGCGGCCGGCAGCGGGCGGAACAGATCCTCGACGCGACCGCGGCGCACCATCCAGAGATGGAAGAGACCGCCGATCAGCCCCTCCGCCACCGTCGAGACCATACAGGCGAAAGCCGTCGGCCCACCGATCCACAACCGGTGGAGGCCGCCGGTCGCGCCGACCGCGAGGCCGACCAGGGGGCCGCCGAGGAAGCCGCCGAGCACGGCGCCGATCGCCCGGGTGTTGGCGATGGCTTCGTCGATCCGCAGTCCGAGCCAGGTCCCGAGGATACAGAAGAGCGAAAAGACCACCCAACAGGCGACCCGATGCGGCCACTGCACGGTGAGGTGGACAAACGGCAGGAACAGCGGCGTGCGCCCGACCAGATAGGCGATGACCAGATACACGCATGTCTGAAGGCCGAGCGATACGCTCAACTCTACCGTGGTCTCGAGCATTTCCGGTCCGATCGATGGTCGGTGGGGCGCCCACCCTCCGATCGGTCACGCGCCGATGCGGCATCGCCTGGGGCACGCCCCTCTCAGGGACTATGGCGGATCCGCCGAAAGCGGAAATCGTGGATGTTGCCTACGTGTTGCACCGCATCCACCACCCACCGCACACCGCTCGTTCCTAGACGATTCCGATGCCGGATATCAAACTTTCGTCTGACGACTTTCGTTGCATGACCGGTCGCGCCCGACCGGCGACCGCTCGCCCCTCGATTTCGACCACTCGCCCCGGCCGCCCCCCGAGTTCTCGATCACTGCGCTATCTGCATGGCGAAAGATGCATCGACCGCCATGAGCCATGCACCTGCTGGTCTCGAAGGTCTGCGGCGACGGGTCCGGCTCCGGCCGGACGTCGGGTCGCACGGACGGTGGCGGACGGGGACTCCGACCGAGGTTCGGCACCCGGCCGGGGCCGTTTCGGGCCGAAGACTTCCGCGTCCGTGGGCGGGCGCAGTATCAGCGGAAAGTGTAGCGACATGAATGCTCCTCTCAAAATCGTCGCGACGGACGACCCGTGGGCCGGTTTCGTCGCCGGTGCCTGGCAGAAGGCAGTGGACGTCCGCGGCTTCATCCAGGCGAACTACCGTCCGTTCGCGGGTGACGGGGCCTTCCTCGCCGGCTCGACGGCGCGCACCACCGACCTCTGGGAGAAGCTCGGCGGCCTCCTGAAGCTCGAGCGCGAGAAGGGCGTCCTCGACGTCTCCGCCGATCGGCCGTCGTCGATCACCGCGCACGACGCCGGCTACATCGACCGGGACGCCGAGCTGATCGTCGGTCTGCAGACCGACGCGCCGCTGAAGCGGGCGATCATGCCGAACGGCGGCCTGCGGATGGTCCAGAACAGCCTCGAGGCCTACGGCTTCCATCTGGAGCCGGTGATCGCCGAGATCTGGACCAAGTACCGCAAGAGCCACAACCAGGGCGTCTTCGACGTCTATCCGCCGGACGTGCTGGCGGCCCGCAAGTCGGGCGTGGTCACCGGCCTGCCGGACGCCTACGGCCGCGGCCGGATCATCGGCGACTACCGCCGCGTCGCGCTCTACGGAGTCGACTTCCTGAAGAAGGAGCGGCTCGCCGCCTTCCACGAGATCGACGACGCGGTCTACGACGAGAAGACGCTCAGGCTGCGCGAGGAGCTCTCCGAGCAGTTCCGGGCGCTCGGCGAACTGGTCGAGATGGGTGCCAAGTACGGCTTCGACCTGTCGCGTCCGGCGGCGACCGCCCGTGAGGCGGTCCAGTGGACCTACCTCGGTTATCTCGCCGCGGTGAAGGAGCAGAACGGCGCGGCGATGTCGCTCGGCCGGATCTCGACCTTCCTCGACGTCTACTTCGAGCGCGATCTCGACCGCGGTCTGATCACCGAGGACGAAGCGCAGGAGCTGATCGACGATCTGGTGATCAAGCTCCGGATCATCCGCTTCCTGCGCACCCCGGAATACGATCAGCTGTTCTCCGGCGATCCCACCTGGGTCACCGAGTCGATCGGCGGCATGGGCGAGGACGGCCGCACGCTGGTCACCAAGTCGAGCTTCCGCTTCCTCCAGACGCTGTTCAACCTCGGCGCCGCGCCGGAGCCGAACCTGACCGTGCTGTGGTCGACCGGCCTGCCGGAAGGCTTCAAGGACTTCTGCGCCAAGGTGTCGATCGAGACCTCGTCGATCCAGTACGAGAACGACGACGTCATGCGTCCGCACTGGGGTGACGACTACGGCATCGCCTGCTGCGTCTCCGCGATGCGGATCGGCAAGCAGATGCAGTTCTTCGGCGCCCGCGCCAACCTCGCCAAGGCTCTGCTCTACGCGATCAACGGCGGTCGCGACGAGAAGTCCGGCGAACAGATCGGCCCGAACTTCGCGCCGGTCACCGGCGAGGTCCTAGACTACGACGACGTCAAGGCGAAGTTCGAGCGGATGATGGGCTGGCTCGCCCGCGTCTACGTCAACGCGCTGAACTCGATCCACTACATGCACGACAAGTACATGTACGAGCGGATCGAGATGGCGCTGCACGATCGCGACATCCTGCGCACCATGGCCTGCGGCATCGCCGGCCTGTCGGTGGCGGCGGACAGCCTGTCGGCGATCAAGCACGCCAAGGTCAAGGTGATCCGCAACGAGACCGGCCTCGCCGTCGACTACCAGATCGAAGGCGACTATCCGGCCTACGGCAACAACGACGACCGGGCCGACGAGATCGCGGTCTGGCTGACCTCGACCTTCATGGAGAAGGTCTCCGGCCAGCCGCACTTCTACCGCGACGCGATGCCGACCCAGTCGGTGCTGACGATCACCTCGAACGTGGTCTACGGCAAGAAGACCGGCAACACCCCGGACGGCCGCCGCGCCGGCCAGCCGTTCGCGCCGGGTGCCAACCCGATGAACGGGCGCGACAAGAAGGGCTTCGTCGCCGCCGGTGCCTCGGTCGCCAAGATCCCCTACCAGTGCTCGCTCGACGGCATCTCGTGGACGGCCTCGGCCACCCCGGACGCCCTCGGCCGGTTGCCGGCGGAGCGGCAGAAGAACCTCGCCGCCTGTCTCGACGCCTTCGCCGCGGCCTCCGGCCACCACGTCAACGTCAACGTCTTCAACCGCGAGACGCTGCTCGACGCGATGGAGCATCCGGAACTCTATCCGCAGCTGACGGTCCGGGTCTCCGGCTATGCGGTGAACTTCGTCAAGCTGACCCGCGAGCAGCAGCTCGACGTGATCTCGCGCACCTTCCACGCCTCCATGTGAGGCGGTTCGGAGGTTCCACGTCGTCGCGGACCGCACCCCGCGACGACGCGGCCATGGGCCCGCCGACTGCCCCGTCGGCGGGCCTTCGCCCTTTCCGGAGGCTTCTCATGAGCCAAAACTCGACGTTCTCCGCGGTCGCTCGTCCTCTGCCGACCGGACGGCCCGCGCCGGAGGCCGCGCCGATCGGCCGGCTCCATTCGGTGGAGACCGGAGCCGCGGCCGACGGTCCGGGAGTGCGCTTCGTCTATTTCCTCACCGGCTGCTCGTTCCGCTGCCTCTATTGCCACAACCCCGACACCTGGAAGGTCGGGACCGGGCGCGAGGTGAGCCTCGACGAGGCGATCGCCGAGATCCGGCCCTATGTCGGGTTCCTGAAGCGGGTCGGCGGGGTGACGCTGTCGGGCGGCGATCCGCTGGCGCAGAGCGGCTTCGCCGGCGCGCTGGCGCGACGTCTCCACGACGATTTCGGTCTCCACGTCGCGCTCGACACCCAGGGGGCGCTGGGCGGCGGGCTCGCCGACGACTGGTTCGAACCGATCGATCTGGTGCTGCTCGACATCAAGCACGCCGATCACGAGCGGCATCGGATGCTGACCGGCCGGCCGCTGGCGCCGACTCTCGACTTCGCCCGGCGGATGGTCCGGCTCGGGGTGCCGATGTGGATCCGCCACGTGCTGGTGCCGGGACTGACCGACGCGGCCGACGACCTCGAACGGCTGGCCGAACGGATCGCCGACCTCGGTCCGGCGGTCGAGCGGGTCGACGTGCTGCCCTACCACACCCTCGGCGCCCACAAGTGGGCGGAACTCGGCCGCACCTATCCGCTCGCCGAGACCCGGGTCCCGACCGCGACGGAGACCGCCGCGGCGGTCGAGCGGCTGCGCGCCCACGGGCTGCCGGCCCACTGAGGCCGTCGCGGGCGTCGAGAGAGGGCGACCGCCCTCCCCGCTCGGCGGGCGCTCAGCTCCCGGCGAGCGAACCGACCAGCAGCGCGAGGTCGCCGAGCCGGCAGGTCTTCCCGGTCAGATCGTTGCAGACCTCGAGCGAACCGCGATGGATCATGTCGACGGCGACCCACAGGATGACGCCGAGACCGACCCAGGCGACCCAGCGGAAGCGATGCAGCATGCGCGCGATCACCGAGGCCGCGGTGCCCATCATGGCGACCGACAACAGCAGGCCGACGACCAGCACGCCGACGTGTTCCTGCGCCGCACCGGCGACCGCGAGCACGTTGTCGAGCGACATCGACAGGTCGGCGACGACGATCTGGAGCATCGCCTGCGCGAAGCTCTTGCCGGGGCTCGCATCGCCGACCGCGTCGCCGTGGATGCCGGCGGCGACCAGACGCTCCTCCTCGCGGCGCGAGGCACGGATCTCGCGGAACATCTTCCAGCAGACCCAGAGCAGCAGCACGCCGCCGGCGAGCGTCAGTCCGACGATCTCCAGCAGCTGCGTGGTGGCGATGGCGAACATGATGCGCAGGACGACCGCGCCGGCGATGCCCCAGAAGATCACCTTGCGGCGGATCGCCGGATCGACGCCGGCGGCGGCCATGCCGACGACGATCGCATTGTCGCCGGCCAGCACCACGTCGATGAACACGACCTGGGCGAGTGCGGTGAGTTCCGCGGACAGAATTTCGGTGGAGAACACGGGCTTCTTTCCGGATGCTCGTCCCCGCCGGCCGCCGGTGCGGACGACGAGTTGACCGGGAAACGGTCGGCGGCGACGCGACGTCGCCGACGGCCATCGCCCGAGGCGGAAGGCGACGCCGCCGATCCTCGTTCCACCGGTCCGGTGGCGGGAGAGCGTCCGCGTCGCATACGGGGGCGGATGTGGGGTGCCGGCGGCGCCGTTCACACCTCGGATCACCACATAGGGATTCTTCCTTCGAATGCAATCGGTGAGGAACTGCCATGATCCCCGCGTCGGCCTTTTCCCTTTCTTGTCTCGTGCACACATCGCAATAGAGTCCGGCGACGAGCGGAGAGTCAGGCGTCGGGCGACACGGGTGTCGCGTCGTCGCGCAGATGAGGAGACCGTCATGTCCCTGGGAGCCCCGGTCGACGCGGTGCCGTGGAGCGTCGCGCTCGGTGCGCACGTCCGCAGCAGACCCGCGGTGGCACTCGGTCTCGGACTGGCGTCGCTGGTGGTGCTCGGACTGCTCGCCGTCAGCATCGGCGAACTGATCACCGGCGTGGCCACCGCCGGGCTGAAGCTCGCGGTGCTCGGCGGCATCGCCGGATTCCTGGCGACGGCGATCGGCGCAGTGCCGGCACTGGCGCTGAAGACCATGCCGCAGAAGCTCTCCGACGTGCTGCTCGGCGGCGCGGCGGGAATGATGTTGGCGGCGGCGGCGTTCTCGCTGATCCTGCCCGGACTCGCCGCGGCCGGCGAACTCTCCGGAAGCCGAACCTGGGCGGCGCTGATCGTGGTGTTCGGGATCGGACTCGGGGTGCTGCTGATGCTCGGCCTCGACGCCTTCACCCCGCACGAGCACGAGACCACCGGCCCGTGCGGACCGGGCGCCGACCGTTGCGGCCGGATCTGGCTGTTCGTCTTCGCGATCGCGCTGCACAACCTGCCGGAAGGCATGGCGATCGGCGTCGGCTTCTCCCATGCCGACACGACGGTCGGGATTCCGCTGACCGCGGCGATCGCCCTTCAGGACATGCCGGAGGGCCTGGCGGTCGCGTTGGCGATGCGCGGCGCCGGCTTCGCTTCCGGCCGCGCCGTGTTCATGGCGATCCTCACCGGACTGTTGGAGCCTGTCGGCGCGGTGCTCGGCGCCGGTCTGTCGGGCGGGCTCGAGATCGCCTATCCGATCGGCCTCGGCCTCGCCGCCGGGGCGATGCTGTTCGTGGTCTCCCACGAGGTCATCCCGGAGACCCACCGCAACGGTCACCAGACCCCGGCGACGGTCGGCCTGATGGCCGGCTTCGCCCTGATGATGGTTCTCGACACCGCACTCGGATGATCCGCCCCCTGCGACGGCGCGTGACGTGGTCGACGTCCGGTGAGAATGGTAATCGAGAGCACACTGCGAACCCGGGCGAATGCGGCCGCCTCCGGATCGTTCGCGCCTCGCCGCCCTATGACAGGAGATCCTTCATGCCCAGCATCCCGCAGATCAACATCGGTATCGACGAAGCGACCCGCAAGTCGATCTCCGAGGGTCTTTCGGCCCTGCTCGCCGACAGCTACACCCTCTACCTGATGACGCACAACTTCCATTGGAACGTGAAGGGTCCGATGTTCAACACGCTCCATGTGATGTTCATGGAGCAGTATACCGAACAGTGGACGGCGCTCGACGCGATCGCCGAGCGCATCCGTTCGCTCGGCTTCCCGGCCCCGGGCACCTACAAGGAGTTCGTGGCGCGGGCCTCGATCGCCGAAGTGGAGGGCGTGCCGAAGGCGACCGACATGATCCGCCATCTGGTGGCCGCGCAGGAAGCGACCGCCCGGACCGCTCGCGCCCTGTTCCCGGTGGTCGACGAGGCCAACGACCAGCCGACCGCCGATCTGCTGACCCAGCGGATCGACATCCACGAGAAGACCGCCTGGATGCTGCGTTCGCTGCTCGAGGAGTGAGGTCGGAGCGACGTCGCCCGATCGATATGAAAGGCCCGCCGGAGCGATCCGGCGGGCCTTTTCGTCGTCGTCTCCCGCCCCGAGGACTGGCGCGGCGTCAATGGCTGTGACGGGCCTCGCCGCGGGTCTCGACGACGTTGAGATAGAGCACCGCCGGCTCGAGGCAGCCGCCGGTGGCGAGCTGGCCGACCATCGACCGGTAGATCTCCTGCCACGGCGTCCGGTGGACGAGTTCCGGAGGCTTCCGGGTCTTCCGGCGCCGTTCCAGCTCGGCTTCGTCGAGCAGCACGTCGACCCGGCCGGCGGTCAGATCGACGCGCACCACGTCGCCGGTTTCCAGGAGACCGATACCGCCGCCGACCGCCGCTTCCGGCGAGACGTTGAGGATCGACGGGCTCCCCGAGGTGCCGCTCTGGCGGCCGTCGCCCATCGTCGGCAGAACCTCGACGCCCTTCTGGAGGAGCGCCGCCGGCGGCTGCATGTTGACCACTTCGGCGCTGCCGGGATAGCCGACCGGACCGCAGTTGCGGATCACCAGCATGGTCTTCTCGTCGATGCCGAGGGCGGGATCGTCGATCCGGGCATGATAGTCCTCCGGCCCTTCGAACACCGCGACGCGCGCCTCGAAGCAGTTCGGATGGGCGGGATCGGCGAGGAACTGCCTGCGGAACACCTCGTCGATCACCGAGATCTTGATCACCGCGCTCTCGAACAGATTGCCGGTGAGCACGACGTAACCGGCCGCCGCCTTCAACGGCTCGCCATAGGCGCGGATCACCTCGCGATCGGTCGGCTTCGGGTTCGCGGCGATGTCCTCGGCGAGCGTCCGGCCGGTGACGGTACGCACGGTGCCGTCGAGCCGTCCGGCCTCGAACAGTTCGCGCATCACCGCCGGCAGGCCGCCGGCCCGATAGAAGCCCTCGCCGAGGAAGCGGCCGGCGGGCTGGCAGTCGACCAGCAGCGGCGTCTGCGGACCGAGCCGCTGCCAGTCGTCGAGGCCGTGCTCGACCCCCATGTGGCGGGCGATGGCGATGACGTGGATCGGGCAGTTGGACGAGCCGCCGATCGCCGCCGCGGCGACCACGGCGTTCTCGAAGGCGCCCCTGGTCATGATGTCGGAGGGGCGCAGGTTCTCGTGGACCAGCCCGACGGCCCGCTTGCCGGTCTCGTAGGCCATCCAGCCGCGTTCGCGGTAGGGCGCGGGAATGGCGGCGCAACCGGGCAGCGACATGCCCAGCGCCTCGGCGATGCAGTTCATCGACAGTGCGGTGCCCATGGTGTTGCAGTGGCCGACCGACGGGGCCGAGGACGACACCAGATCCATGAACTCGTCGTAGCCGATCTCGCCGGCGGCGTGCATCTTGCGCGCATGCCAGACGGCGGTGCCGGAGCCGGCCAGCTTGCCGTTCCACCAACCGTCGAGCATCGGCCCGCCGGAGAGCACGATCGCCGGAATGTTGACCGTCGCCGCCGCCATCAGGCAGGCCGGCGTCGTCTTGTCACAGCCGGTGGTCAGCACCACGCCGTCGAGCGGATAGCCGTAGAGCACCTCGACCAGCCCGAGATAGGCGAGATTGCGATCGAGCGCCGCGGTCGGCCGCTTGCCGGTCTCCTGGAGCGGATGGACCGGGAACTCCAGCGGAATGCCGCCGGCGTCGCGGATGCCGTCGCGGACCCGCTGCGCCAGTTCGAGGTGGTGACGGTTGCAGGGGGTCAGATCGTTGCCGGTCTGAGCGATGCCGATGATCGGACGCCCCGACTGGAACTCCTCGCGGGTGATGCCGAAATTGAGGTACCGCTCGAGGTAGACGGCGGTCATCCCCGGATCTTCGGCATCGTCGAACCAGCGTCGGCTGCGGAGCTTCTCGGTCATCGGTGGTCGTTCCATCTTGGTGTCCGGATCGTCGGCGCGCGCGGTCGCGCGGCACCGGCCTCCGACGATTCCACCATGCTAGTCGAAGCGCCGATCGGCGGACACGGTCCGCGACGCGCAGGAGGGGTGTGACCGCGGCGTGTTCGGTCCTTCCGATCGCGCTCCTACCGTCGACGTCGACCTCGGAAAGAGACGATCGGGTCCTCGCGATCGACCGTCGAGCGCCGAGCGGCTCCATGCACTGTTGTATCTTGCCCCCCGGGGAGCGTACTTTCGGCGCCAACGGAGAAACACGTGTTCTGGGGAAGGGTCCAAGATGCCATCTCGTCTCATCGATCGCCGCGGGCTGCTCGTCGGGGCCGGCGCCCTCGGGCTGGCCGGCGCCTTCGCGACGCGGGCGCGCGCCGCCACCAAGGTCAATCTCGGGGTGCTCAGGCTGGGCAGCCACGCGCCGAGCTTCATCGCCTACGAGCGCGGCTACCTGCGCGACGAAGGGCTCGACGTCGAACTCAAGTTCTTCGAAGCGGCGCAGCCGCTCGCCGTGGCGGTCGCCGCCGGCGACGTCGACTACGGCGTCACCGCGATGAGCGGCGGTCTGGTGAGCCTCGCAGAGAAGAACGCGGTCAAGGTGATCGGCGGCGCGCTGAGCGAGGAGAAGGGCAAGGTCGGCTCGGTGGTGCTCGCCTCCAACAAGGCCTGGGAGGCCGGGCTGAAGAGCCCGAAAGACCTCGCCGGACGCAGCTTCGGCATCACCACGGCGGGCTCGTCGTTCCACTTCATGGCCCACAAGATCGCCCAGGCGGTCGGCATCCCCCTGTCGTCGATCTCGCTGAAGCCGCTGCAGAAACTCGGCACGCTGGTGGCCTCGCTGTCGAGCGGGCAGATCGACAGCTGGGCGATCCAGCAGAGCATCGCCAAGAAGATGATCAACGAGGGATCCGCCAAGCTGATCGGCACGATCTCCGATTACGCGCCCGACTATCAGGTGACGACGGTGTTCACCTCGACGGCCAACGCGGTCGACAACCGCGACAAGACCAAGGCGTTCATCCGCGCCTATTCGCGGGCCGTCGACGACTACGACGCGGCCTTCGTCGACCGCACGGCGACGCAGGCCGAGGTCGATGCGATCACCCGCATCCTCCACACCTACGTCAGTACCTCGAGCCCGTTCGAAGACGTCCGGCAGATGCTGGTCGACGACGCGACCCGGATCAACCGCGGCCTCGCCCTGTCGATGAAGTCGGTGGTCGAACAGCTCGAATGGTTCAAGGCGGAGAAGATGGTCAAGGACACCATCACCGCGGAGATGCTGTTCGACACCTCCTACGTCAAGATCATCTGAGCCGAACGTCCCGGCGCCCCGGCTGCCGGCCGGAGCGCCGCCGCGACGCGCATGTGCCGACCCGGCTTCGGCGGACGAGACCGGATCTCGCGGGGGCGTCGCCGACGCCGTCGCCGCGGGAGGTGATCTCTTCACCTCCCGCGACCGGTGCCCGGCTCTTCCACCCTGCCCTCCGGCGGAGTTCTCCATGGATCTGTTGATCGAAAGCGTCGGCCATTCCTACGGACCGGTCGAGGTTCTCAGAGACGTCTCGCTCGACATCCCGCACGGCCAGATCGTCTGTCTGGTCGGCCCGTCGGGTTGCGGCAAGTCGACCCTGTTGCGGTTTCTCGGCGGGCTCGAGGTGCCGGGCAGCGGTCGGGTGCTGACGGTCGGCGAGCCGCCCGCGGATTCTCTCAATCCGCTGACCTACGTTTTCCAGCACTTCGCGCTGCTGCCGTGGCGGACGGTGGAGGGCAACGTCCGTCTGGTGCTCGAAGATCACCGGCTGGGTGCCCGCGAGACCGAGGAGATCGTCGCCGACGTGCTCGCCCGCACCCGGCTCTCCGAATTCCGCAAGGCACTGCCGAAGCAGCTCTCCGGCGGCATGAAGCAACGTGTCGCGATCGCCCGGGCGCTGGCGGTCCGGCCGGCGGTGATGCTGCTCGACGAGCCGCTGTCGGCCCTCGACAGCCAGACCCGCGAGCTGCTGCTCGACGATCTCGTCGCGCTGTGGACGCGGCAGCCGTTCACCGCGGTCTACGTCACCCACAACCTCTCGGAGGCGGTGCGGCTCGGCCACCGGATCGTGGTGATGTCGCGCCGGCCGGGACGGGTTCGGGCGATCGTCGACGTCGACCAGCCGCTGACCGAGCGGACGCTGGGCGATCCGGTGCTCGAAGCCCATCAGAAAGAGCTCTGGGACTTGATGCGGGACGAGGCGATGGCCGCGGATCGGGAGTTGATCGGTGACTGAGTTGCGAGGAAATCCGGTGGCGTTCCGGGGCCGGGGCTTCTCGCCGCGGCCGATCGCCGGAGTCGGGCTGGTGGTGTTCGTGGTGCTGATCGTCGGCACCGAACTCGGCACGCGCAGCGGCTGGATCTCGGCCCTGACCCTGCCGCGGCCGTCGGCGGTGTTCGCCACCTTCGTCGACCTGTGGAAGAGCGGCCTGCTGTGGGTCCATCTGGTGCCGTCGCTGCGCCGGATCCTGATCGGCGGGTCGATCGGCATCGGCATCGGCGTGTCGCTCGGGGTGGCGATCGGGCTGTTCGGAGTGGTGCGCGCCGGCATGGTGCCGCTGGTCGCGGCGTTGTTCCCGATCCCGAAGATCGCCCTGCTGCCGCTGTTCGTCGTCTGGTTCGGGATCGACGAGACTTCGAAATACGCGCTGATCGCCTTCGGCACCTTCACCCCGACGGTGGTGGCGACCTTCGGCGCGGTCGACAACGTCGATCGCGGACTGATCCGGATGGGCCAGAGCTTCGGCCTCTCCTGGTGGTCGATCGTTTCGAAGATCGTGCTCCCCGGCGCCTTCCCCGGCATCCTGTCGGGGCTCCGGGTATCGATCTCGATCGGCATCATCCTGCTGGTGGCCGCCGAGATGATCGGTGCGGAGTTCGGCATCGGCTCCTACATCCTGGAGGCGGGCGCGCTCTACGACCTCGAACGGCTGTTCACCGGCGTGACGCTGCTGTCGATCCTCGGGCTGATCGTCAGTTGGGTGATCGGCGGCATCGAGCGACGCTTCCTCGACTGGCGCGGCTGATCGGGAGGGCGCGGCCCCTCCCGGCCGCGTCCCTTTCGAAACCGCAAGATCGTCCAAGACCGTCTCCGGCGAACCGGTCCATATCGACCGCGTTCGCGAAAGGAGACGGAACATGCTCACCAACGCCCTGATCGATTCCCTCGCCGGTGCGGCCCTCGCCCCCGAAGCCCGCCCGGTCTTCACCCCCCATCCGGCCTTCGCCGGGGTCCGGCTCGCCCGCCTGATCGGTGCCGGCGACAGCGGTGGCGCGCTCTCCACTCTGCTGGTCGATCTGGCGCCCGGCGCCCGGATGGAACTGCATCGCCACGACCATCAGACCGAACAGCATCTGGTGCTGGCGGGAACCGGGCGGGTGGTGATCGACGGTGTCGAGGACGGCTACCTGCCCGGCAGCCTCCGGGTGATCGGCGAAGGGCACGAGCACTCGGTGGTCGCCGGCGCCGAAGGACTGACGCTGATGGCGGTGTTCACGCCCGCCGCCTGATCGGCTGCGGATCCGCGGACGGCTGCGACCGAGGATCGGCGTCGGGCTGAGGCTGCGGATCGGCCGGGACGAGGTGGTCGGCCCAGGTGACCAGCGCCGCTCGGCCGGCGTCGGTCAGACCGTAGAGGCCCCGCTCGATCCGCTCGAACCAGCCGTAGACGTCGCCGCGCAGGATCGTCGCGACGTCCGGCGCCAGGGCGCGCAGATCGCGCGGCCGGCCGGGCGCCACGGCGAGCGCCTGGGCCACCGCGAGCGCACGCTGGCGATAGGCGGTCAGTTGCGGCCGGCGGGTGGTGCCGCCGACCACCGGATCGCCGCGCCGGCGGCGATGTTCCTCGACGATGCGCGAACGCCGCCTGGCGTCGCGCCGCGGCTTCCAGGGCTCCGGCTCGACGACCACCTCGACCTGCCCGCTCGCGGAGACCACCAGCAGGCCGAAGCCGAGGAAGCGGCAGAGCTTCTTCACCCGGGAATCGCTCTCGCGTCCGCGCCCGCGCTTCGAAGCCGCGACGGCGAGCCAGATCTCGTCGCAGGCGGCCGTGCGGTCGACCGCCTGGAGCACCAGTTCGAGCGTGAAACTCTGCTTCAGCTCGCCGATCACCACGAGTTGCGGCTCCCCGTCGGACAGCGCGACGAGATCGCAGCCGCACACTTCGCCCTTCACCTCGAAGCCGAGGCTCTCCAGATGGCGTTTGACCGGCGGATAGAGGTCCGATTCCATGCCGCGACTATCGGCGATCGGCCGGCGGGCGTCGAGGGCCGGCGCCGTCGGTCATTTCGAGGGCCGGCGGTTGACGACCGCCCGACACTGGGCGCGCAGCAGATCGGCGAAGGCGACGCAGGGCGACGGCAGCGCCCGCAACTCGTTGGTCAGCAGGACGACGTCGAAGCCCACCACCGGCCGGATCTTCGCCGCCGACAGGCGATCGCCTCCCCAGGCGTCGGCGGTGAACAGGTCGACGACGGCGGTGCCGCAGCCGCGTTCGACCAGGGCGCAGGCGAGGAAGTAGGTCTGCACCTCCATCTGCGGGGCGAGCGGCACGCCCGCCGCATCGGTCGCCGCCCGCAGCACGCGGGCCAGCGGATCGCTCGGCGAGAGGCCGACGATCGGCGCTTCGGCGAGCTCCGCCAGACCGACCTCGCGGGGGCCGGGGTCCTTGCGGACCTGGACGAGATGGCCGCGGCAGATCCGCTCCGCCCGTACCCCGGTGGTGGTCGGGACCGCGAAGGCGATCGCCACGTCGATCTCCTGGGCCCGCAGGCTCTCGATCAACTCGTCGGTGTGCTGCGTCACAACCTGGAAATGCACCGACGGATCGATCGCCAGATGCGCCCGGATCGCGTCGGGCACCACGCCGAGGGCGAGACTGGGCAGGCAACCGACCCGGATCCGCTTCTCCCGCTCGGGGTGGAGATTGCCGGCGAGGCGGCGGACGTGACCCAGTTGGGCCTCCAATCGTTCGATTTCCGGCCACAACAAAAGTGCTGAATTCGTAGGCACGAGCCTGCCCTGAACGCGATCGAAGAGCTTGTAGCCGAGCCGCCGCTCGGCCTCGCGTATCAGCTTGGTGGCGGCCGGCTGGCTGATCCCGAGGAGGCCGGCGGCGCGTGCCACGGTGCCCATCCGGTTCATCGCATGAAGAACCTCGATGTGCCGCAAGCCGATGTATTCATTCGTCATGGCATAGCCTCCGGTTATCAATGAGCATGAAATCTCAGCATTGTCGAGGCCGGATCGGGGCTTCATTCTCGATCTCGTCGAGACCGAGGACCGGCTTTCACGGCATTCCGGGGAAGCGCGATCGGCGGGATCGAACCGGTGAATGAACAAAAATTGGGCTGATCGGTCCACCCCCTCCGAAGACGGTACGGGCAGGGTCGATCGGCGGGCCGGAACGGGAAGAACCCCACCGGCGGGAGGACCCCGCCGGACGTGTTCGCGAGGATTTCGAGATGTCGCCCAACCTCTACCCGCACCTGCGGACCGCGATCGCCGTCGTCCGCCGCTCCGCCCTCGCGACGACCGCCGTCGCCGCGATCCTCTGTGGCCTCGACGGCGCCGCCGCCGCCGATCTGCGCGTCGCCATTGCGCAGGACGCGACCACGCTCGATCCGATCCAGTCGAGCGACAATCCGTCGATCTGGACGGAACTGCTGATCTTCGATCAGCTGGTGCGCCCGTCGCCTGACGGCACCAAACTGACGCCCGGTCTGGCGGAGAGCTGGTCGGTGAGCAAGGACGGGCTCGAATACCGCTTCACGCTGCGCGACGGAGCGAAGTTCGCCGACGGCAGCCCGGTCGGCGCCGAGGACGTGGTGTTCTCGCTGAAGCGCGCGGCCGGCGAAGGCTCGGACTGGGCCCGGTTCTTCAAGCCGATCACCCGCTACGACGTGGTCGACGCCAAGACCGTGGTGATGCACCTCGACAAGCCGTTCACCCCGATCCTCAACAACCTCGCGCTGTTCTCCGCGTCGATCGTGCCGAAGGCGCAGGTCGAGGCGAAGGGGGCCGAGTTCTTCAAGGCGCCGTTCGGTTCCGGTCCCTTCTCGGTGGTCTCCTGGACCCGCGGCGAGAAGATCCAGCTGAAGAAGAACCCCGGATATTGGCAGGCCGGCAAGCCGGCGGTCGACGGCGCGGTGATCTCGATCATCGCCGACGACAACTCGCGCGTCCTGAAACTGAAGGCCGGCGAGGTCGACGCGATCGTCGGCGTGCCGTTCAACCAGGTCGCCACCCTGAAGCGCGATCCGGCGCTCAACGTCGGCGTCGCCGAGACCTTCCGGTCCGACCTCGTCCAGCTCAACACGACGAAGAAGCCGCTCGACGACGAACGGGTGCGCAAGGCGCTGAACTTCGCCGTCGACAAGGACGCGCTGATCAGGGGCGTGCTGCACGGCAACGGCAAGCCGGCCGCCGCCTCGCTGCCGATCATGGTCTATCACGACCCGGCACTCGCTCCCTACCCGCACGACCCGGCCAAGGCCAAGGCGCTGCTCGCCGAGGCGAAGGCGGAAAACCTCAAACTGTCGCTGCTGGTCGCCGGCGGCGACGTCACCGCCCGGCAGGTGGCGACCGCGGTACAGAGCGACCTGAAGAAGGTCGGCGTCGATCTGACCATCCAGTCGATCGAGGGATCCTCGCTGTTCGCCACCACCAAGGCCGGCAACTACGAGACCGCGCTCTCCGCCACGACCAGCGACACCATCGATCCGGATCAGCTGATCGGCTTCACCGCGGTCAACCCGGAGCGGGCCAACGCCTACCACACCCAGTGGAAGAGCGAGCGGCTGAACGAGCTCTACGTCGCCGAGCGCCAGACCCTGGACGGCCCGGAGCGCGAGAAGCAGTTCCGCGAGATGTCGAAGATCGTCCACGACGGCGCGCCGTTCATCTTCCTCTTCCATCCCGGCACGGCCTACGCCAGCCGCAAGCAGGTCGAGGGCTTCAAGGTGCTGGCGACCTCGAACTACCGCCTCGAAGACGTGGTGATCCGTCCCTGATCGCCGTCCCGCACCGGCGGCTTCGGCCGCCGGTGCCGACTTCCTCCGTACGGGGCCGCCGATGACGCTTCTCCGCCACGCCCTGGGCCGATCGCTCCAGCTCGTCCCGGTGCTGATCGGCATCACGCTGATCGCCTTCTTCCTGCTCCGGGTGATGCCCGGCGATCCGGCGACGCTGATCCTCGGCAGCCGCGGCACGCCCGACGAGATCGCCGCGCTGACCAAACGTCTCGGCCTCGATCAGCCGCTGTGGCGGCAGTATCTGACCTTCCTCTTCGATCTGCTGCGCGGCCGCTTCGGCCAGTCGATCGTCTACCGCACCGAACTCGGCCCGCTGATCCTCGAACGGACCTCGGCGACGCTGCAACTGGTCGGCCTGTCGACGGCGATCGCGATCGTCGTCACCCTGCCCTTCGCGCTGCTCGCCGCGCTGCGCAAGGACAGGTTCCTCGATCAGGCGATCAAGGTCGTCTTCGTGGTGGTGATGTCGATGCCGGCGTTCTGGCTCGGGATCCTGATGGTGATGGTGTTCTCCGTCCACCTCGGGCTGACCCCGGTCTCCGGCTTCGGCGAAGGACTCGTCGAGCGGCTCCGGCATCTGCTGCTGCCGTCGCTGGTGATCGCGCTGGGCACGTCGGCGCTGACCATCCGGACGCTGCGCAGTTCGCTGATCGCGGTGCTCGGCGCCGACCACGTCGACACCGCCCGGGCCAAGGGCCTCAGGGGCTCGACCGTGCTCGCCCGCCACGTGCTGCGCAATTCGCTGATCTCGACCATCTCGGTGCTCGGCGTCCACACCAGCTGGGTGATCGGCGGCACGGTGGTGATCGAATCCGTCTTCGGCATCCCCGGCCTCGGCTCGCTGCTCGTGTCGTCGATCTCGGCGCGCGACTACCCGATGGTCCAGGGCCTCACCGTGACCTTCGCGGTGCTGGTGGTGCTGGTCAACTTCGTCACCGACGTCGCCTATGCGATCGCCGACCCGCGGGTGAAACTCTGATGCTCCTGTCGCCCGAGACCCGCGCCCGGATGAAGCGCAACCGACCGCTGCAGGTCGGCGGCGCGATGCTGGTGGTGCTGCTGCTGGTGATCGGCTTCGGCGGCGCCGTCTTCCCCGCCGATCCGCTGGCGGTCGACTTCTCGACCGCACTGCTGCCGCCGTCGCTCGACCATCCCTTCGGCACCGACGACATGGGGCGCGACGTGCTCGCCCGGGTGATCGCCGCCGGGCTCGTCGACATGGAGATCGCCGTGGTCTGCGTGGTCCTGCCGTTCGTCATCGGCAGCATCGTCGGGCTGGTCTCCGGCTATGCCGGCGGCGCCGTCGACGCGGTGATCATGCGGATCGTCGACGTGTTCTGGGCCTTCCCCTTCTACGTGCTGGTGATCTCGATCGTCGGTTCGCTCGGGCCGGGGATCGGCAACATGTTCCTCGCCTTCACGCTGGTCACCTGGATCTCCTTCGCCCGCATCGTCCGCGCCGAGGTCCTGGTGGTGAAGCGGCTCGACTACGTCGCGGCGACCCGGGTGCTCGGCTACTCGCATCTCCGGATCATGTTCCGCCACGTCCTGCCCAACGTCGTCACCCCGGCGATCGTGTTCATGATGTCGGACGTGGTGCTGACCATCCTGGCGGTGACCGCACTCGGCTTCCTCGGTCTCGGCATCCAGCCGCCGACCCCGGAATGGGGCGTGATGATCGCCGAAGGACAGAACTTCATCCTCGATGCCTGGTGGATCTCGGTGTTCCCCGGCCTCGCCATCGTCTGGGTCGGCATCTCCTTCGCGCTGATCGGCGACGGCCTCGACGACCTCCTGAGGGCCAAGGGATGAGCGAACCGATGACCGACACGGCACCGCTGCTCGAGGTCCACGGCCTCTCCACCCGCTTCCCCGGCCATGCCGGACGGGTCGTCACCGCGGTCGACGGGGTCGACTTCACGGTCGGCCGCGGCGAGGTGTTCGGCCTGGTCGGCGAATCCGGCTCCGGCAAGAGCGCCACCTGCCGCTCGATCATCCGGCTGTTCGGCGGATCGCGGGCGGCGATCGAGGGGCGGATCCTGTTCGAAGGGCGGGATCTGGTGCCGCTCGGCGAACGCGCGATGGAGGAGGTGCGCGGCTCGCGGATCGCCATGGTGTTCCAGGACCCGATGACCGCGCTCGATCCGACGATGCGGATCGGCGACCAGATCGCCGAAGGGCTGATCCGCCATCGCGGCCTCGGCCGGGCGGCGGCGCTCTCCGAGGCGGTCGAGCTGCTCGCGGGGATCGGCGTCACCTCGCCCGCCGAGCGGGCCCGGGCCTATCCGCATCACCTCTCCGGCGGCCTGCGGCAGCGGGTGGTGATCGCCATCGCACTGGCCTGCCGACCGCGCCTGTTGATCGCCGACGAGCCGACCACGGCGCTCGACGTCACCATCCAGGACCAGATCCTCAAGTTGTTGATGCGGCTGCGCGACGAGACCGGCATGGGCGTGCTGATGGTCACCCACGATCTCGGCGTGGTCGCCCAGACCTGCGATCGGGTGGCGGTGATGTACGCCGGCCGGATCGTCGAGACGGCGGGCGCGATCGATCTCTTCGAAGATCCCCGCCACCCCTATACCCGCGCCCTGCTCGCGGCGCGGCCGTCGCCGGAGGCGCTCGGCACCCGGCTGACCCCGATCGGCGGCGACCCGCCCGATCTCGCCGACCCGCCCGGCGGTTGCCGCTTCCACCCGCGCTGCCCGATCGCCACCGAGCGCTGCCGCGTCGAGGCGCCGGCCCTCGCCCGTTTCGGTACCGACCGCGCGGTCGCCTGCCATCTCGCCACGGGAGACCTCCGGTGACCGACGACACCGCCTCCGCCCGGTTGCTCGAGGTCGACGATCTGTCGGTCTCCTTCCCGACCCTCGACGGCCGGAAGCTGCACGCGCTGCGCGACGTGTCGATCGACGTCCGCCCCGGCGAGATCCTCGGGGTGGTCGGCGAATCCGGTTGCGGCAAGTCGACCCTCGGCCGGTCGATCGTCGGCCTGCAACGGCCGAGCGCCGGCGAGATCCGCTGGCAGGGAGCCCCGATCGCCACGCTCGGCGGGCCGCTGGCGCGCAGCCGACTGGTCCAGATGATCTTCCAGGACCCCTATTCGTCGCTGAACCCGGTGATGTCGGTCGCCGACACGCTCGCCGAAGTGCTGCGGGTCCACGGCTTCTCCGGCGGTCGCGAGGCGCTGCGGGAAGCCGTCGAGCGGCTGATGGCGACGGTCGGACTGCCCGCGGGCCTCGCCGACCGTCGACCGCACGCGCTCTCCGGCGGCCAGCGGCAGCGGGTGTCGATCGCCCGGGCGCTGGCTCCGTCGCCGCGCCTGATCGTCGCCGACGAGGCGGTCTCGGCGCTCGACGTCTCGGTCCAGGCGCAGATCGTCAATCTGTTCGGCGAGCTGCGGCGCGACCTCGGCCTGTCGCTGATGTTCATCTCGCACGACCTCGACGTGGTCCGGCACATCGGCGACCGGGTGGCGGTGATGTATCTCGGCGAGGTGGTCGAGATCGGACCGACCGAAGCGGTGTTCGGGCGGCCGCGCCACCCCTATACCCGCGGCCTCGTCGCGGCGATCCCGCGACCCGACCCGCGCCACCGAAGTCGCAGCGCCGCGCTCGAAGGCGAGTTGCCCGATCCGACGGCGCTGCCGGACGGTTGCGCCTTCCTGTCGCGATGCCGCTTCGCCCACCCGCAATGCCGCGAAAGCCGTCCGCGGCTCGCGGCGCTCGCGCCCGACCATCGGGTGCGCTGCCTCCGGGCCGACGATCTCCCGCCCCCGGAGACGCTCGGCTAGTACGCCATTCATCGGAGAAACAACATGTTTTTCGAAGTCACGACGCCGTCGCGGCGGCTCGGTCGGGAACTCGTCGACACCGCGATCGCCCGATGGGGGGACCGCGGTCTCGATCCGGCGCGGTTCGCGCTGACCCTGATCCTCTCCGATCGGCCGTTCTCTCACGACGACACGACCCCCCCGGCCGGCTGGTCGTGGAACGGCGACCTGCCGTTCTACCCGTGCAGCGTGGTCAAGGTGTTCTGTCTGGCGGCTGTGCAGGCGGCGCTGGAGCGCGGCGACCTCACGCCCCACGAGGAACTCGACCGGGCGATGCGCGACATGATCCGCTGGTCGAGCAACACCGCCACCAACTACGTCATCGACCTCGTCACCGGCACCACCGGCGACACGCTGCTCGACCCGGCGGCGATGGCCGACTGGGTGGAGCGGCGCGGGGGCATCAACCGCTGGCTCGCCGGCCTCGGCCGACCCGAGTTCGCCGGCATCAACGTCTGTCAGAAGCTGATGGACGACGACCGCTACGGCCGCGAGAAGCTCTACAGCAGGCTCGGCGGCAACAACCACAACCGGCTGACCACCGAGGCGACGGCGCGGATCTTCCACGACGTCTTCACCGGCCGGATGATTTCGCCGGCGCGGTCGCGCGTCATCGCCGACTTCCTCGCCCGGCCGCACGACGCCGAATTCGCCGCTCATCCGGCGGCGCAGATCGAGGGGTATTTCGGCGCCGGCCTGCCGGCCGAGGCGCGGCTGTGGTCGAAGTGCGGCCGGACCGAATGGACCGGCGACCCCGATTCCAGCTGGCGGCGCCACGATGCGGCCCATGTCGAGCTTCCCGGCGGTCGGTCGTTCATCCTGGTCGCCTTCACCCAGGGGCGCGAGATCACCTGCGACACCACCTTCCTGCCCGGCCTCTCCGCCGATCTCTGCCGTCGCCTGACGGCGTGACGGGCGGAGCTGCGATGCCGGGACGGGATGGGCGGTCGCCTCCCCCGCGGGCTATGATGCCCCGGAGGAGAGGGAGACGACATGG
This sequence comes from uncultured Alphaproteobacteria bacterium, assembly GCA_937919435.1. Taxonomy (GTDB): domain Bacteria; phylum Pseudomonadota; class Alphaproteobacteria; order Rhizobiales; family Ancalomicrobiaceae; genus Siculibacillus. The sequence goes on from CALFRR010000009.1 coordinate 32,114, forward strand.
GTTCGGCGATCGTCCTGGGGGCCGGCATGGTCGGTGTCGGCGCCGCCCTGCATCTGCAGAAGCGCGGCTTTTCGGTCACGCTGGTCGATCGGCGCGGCCCCGGCGAAGAGACCAGCCACGGCAACGCCGGCATCATCCAGAGCGAGGCGGTCGTCCCCTATGCGATGCCGCGCGACCTGCCGACGCTGACCCGGGTGGCGCTCGGGCGGACCAACGACGTCCACTACCGGCTCGCCGCCCTGCCCGGCCATCTCGAGTCCTTCGCCCGCTACTGGTGGACCTCGGAACCGAGCCGGCACGCCGCGGTGTCGCGCGGCTGGGGACCGCTGATCCTGCACGCGATCGCCGAGCACGAGACGCTGATCGCCGAAGCCGGCGCGGAAGCACTGGTGTCGCGCGGCGGCTATCTCGATCTGACGCGCGACGCGGCGAAGTTCGACGAGAAGGCGGCCGAGGCGCAGCGTCTGGCGGCGGACTGGCGGATCCCTTCCCGGGTGCTCGACGCGGCGGCGGTGCGGGCGCTCGAACCGTCGATCGTCGGCGAGGTCGCCGGCGCGATCCACTGGACCGACCCGTGGAGCGTCGCCGATCCCGGCGGGCTGGTGAAGGCCTATGCCGATCTCCTGGTGCGCCGCGGCGGGCGGGTGTCGATCGGCGATGCGACGACGCTGGCGCGCAACGGCGCGGGGTGGTCGGTGGCGACCGCCGAGGGGCGGATCGAGGCCGAGATCGCGGTGGTGGCGCTCGGACCGTGGTCGCCGGATCTCGTCGCGCGGTTCGGCTGCCGGGTCTCGATGGTCCGCAAACGCGGCTATCACCGCCACTACGGCGGCGGCGCGGAGCTCGGACGCCCGATCTACGACGTCGCCTGGGGCTATGTCCTGGCGCCGATGGTGCGCGGGCTCAGAATCACCTCCGGCGCCGAGTTCACCCACCGGGACGCTCCGGCGACGCCGGTGCAGCTCGACCGGGCGGAAGCGGCGGCGCGCCGGCTGATCGACCTCGGCGAGCCCGTCGAGGCGGATCCGTGGTTCGGCACCCGGCCGTTCCTCGCCACGATGCTGCCGCTGATCGGCGCGGCGCCGGACCATCCCGGGCTGTGGTTCGACTTCGGCCACGGCCACCAGGGTTTCACCCTCGGCCCGGCCTCGGGACGGCTGCTCGCCGAACTGATCACCGGAGAGGCGCCGCTGGTCGATCCGACCCCGTTCCGGCCCTGAGGTCGAGCGGATGAAGTTCCGACCTGTTCGGAGCTTCGTCCGCGAAGGCAAGCCCGAACGGGCGTCGGCCGGTCAGGCCGTGACTCACGAAATTCGGACGAGTCCGAATTTCGTGAACTCGGTATGAGGTCGGGCGGGCACGGCCGAGGCGGCGGGAGTTCCCGGGATCAACCCTCGAACAGGCGCTTGCGGGTCGATTCCAGGTGGATCTGCATGGCACGGGTCGCCCGCTCGACGTCGCCGGCGACGATCGCCGCCAGAATCTCGCGGTGCTCGCGGTACATCAGCTGCAGCGAATCCTCGGGCCGCGACATCGAGAGCTTGCGCACCAGTCCCATGCCGACCAACAGGTGGCTGCGCAACGACATCAGCGTGTCGACGAAGAAACGGTTGCGGGTCGCCTTGGCGATGGCGATGTGGAACTCGAGATCGGCTTCGACCCCGAGCGCGTCGTCGTCGATCCCCTCGGTGGCGAGGAGCCGGCTCTCCAGCTCGGCGATCGCCTCCTTGTCGCGGCGCAGCGCGGCGAGGCTGCAGGCCGCCTCCTCGATGAAGATGCGGAACTCGTAGCAGCGCTGGATGTCGGAGATGCTGCTCACCGGGGCGAAACGGCGGATCGCCTGATCGGGACCGGCGATCACGAAGCTGCCGGCGCCTCGCCGCGATTCGATCAGCCCTTCGTCGCGCAACCGCGCCAGCGCCTCGCGGACCACCGACCGCGACACCTCGAACCGCCGTGCCAGTTCCTGTTCGGTCGGCAGGCGCTGGCCCTTGGCGTAGTCGCCGGTGGCGATCCCGTCGAAGACGTGGTCGTAGACCCGCGACGCGGTCCGGCTCGTCCCACCTGCGCCAGTTGTCGACATCTGCTCTGCGATTCCCGGCATCGGCTCTGCTCCGTACCACTCAGGCGGGCGCGAGCATAACCGAGCTCGCCACTTCAAACAATTCGATAGCACGTCGAAATTCCGATACCCACGGATTCGTCAGGGGTTTTCGCGATCGTCGCGCGAAGGTTCGGCGGTTTTCCGGAGACGTGACGAGTTGTCCGACATTTCGATGCGTTGTTGACATCCCGGAGCGTGCGCGCCATTCTCCCCGCCAACGCCCGACGGTAGACGGCGGGACGAGGAGAAGCGCGATGAAACACGCCCACCGCTCTCTTTCCGATGGCGAATATCTCGCCCGGACCGCGCGTCTCCGGGCGTAGCGATCCCCCGACCGACACCCGCACCGACGAACCTCTCCGGATCCGCCCGAACCGGTCGGCGTGCTCGCGCCGCGCGATCGGGCGCGCCCGAAGCTCGGCCGCACCGAGCGATGTTATCGGACAACTTCGACATGTGTGCACCGTCGAGGGTGCACCGCCGAGCGCGACCGAGACTCCCGAAAGCCCCGAAAGTCCACGACATGAACAATCTGGTCATCCATTCCTACTGCCTCATCCCCGCCTGGACGACGGCGGACGGCGAACGCGCCCTCGCCAAGGCCGCCGCCGCCGGATACGGCCACGTGGTGGTTCCGTTGAAGACCCACGCCGCGATCGAGCCGGACAAGATCGCCCGCATGTTCGAGCGATTCGGGCTGAAGCCGGTGTGCTCGGCGACTCAGTTGCCCGACGCCAACATCGCCAGCACCGACCGTACCGTGTGGGCCGCCGGTCTCGCTCGTCATCGGACGTCGCTGGCGCTGGCCCGCGACCTCGGCGCGCGGCACGTCGGCGGGATCATCTACAGCCTGTTCGGCAAGGCCACCGCCCCGGCCAGCCGAGAGATGTTCGAAGCATCGGCCGAAGGACTCACCCGTCTCGCCGAAGACGCCGCCGCCTCGGGCATGCGTCTCGCCCTCGAAGTGGTCAACCGCTACGAGACCAATCTGATCAACACCGTAGATCAGGGCCTCGAAATGCTCCGTCTGGTCGGCGCGAAGAACGTTCACCTCCACCTCGACACGTTCCACATGGCGATCGAGGAGAACGATCCGTTGGCGGCACTGGAAAAGGCTCTGCCGCACCTCGCCTATTTCGAACTCGATCAGAACCATCGCGGGCGTCTCGACCGCGGCACCATCGACTTCGGCCCGATGCTCGCGGCGCTGCGGCGAGCCGGCTATCGCGACCTGATCGGCGTCGAGGCATTCTCCGGAGCCGTGTCCGGACCGGAGACGGCCGCCGGAGTCGGCGCGTGGCGCAACATGTTCGACGACGGAACCGAAGTCGCAGACTCCGGAATCGCCGTCCTCCGTAGGGCCGGTTGGTCGGCCTGAGCATACCCTTCGGTCCGAAGCGTTCGGCACCGCACCAGAAGAGACATCGGATCCCCGTCCGACAACGTCTTCATTCAGAGAGGAAAGAACCCATGCGATCCGTTTCGAAGCTCCTGAGCCTGACCGGAGCGGCGTTGTTCGCCACGATGCTCGCCACGTCCGCCCAGGCCCAGACCCAGAAGGTCTGGGAACTTCGCTTCAACCACGTCCACAGCCCGCGCGAGGTGTTCCCGCACAAGGGCCTGCTCGCCTGGGCCAAGGCGGTCGACGAGCGGACCAAGGGTGCGGTGAAGATCTCGATCTTCCATTCCGCCCAGCTCGGCGTCGAGGAAGACATCATCGAGCAGATCCGCCAGGGCGCCAACGTCGGCCAGAACACCGATGCGGCCCGGCTCGGCAACTACGTGCCCGAGATCGCCGTTCTGAACGGCCCGTACTTCGCCTCCGGCCCGGAGGAGATGGCCAAGCTGCGCAACGCGCCGACCGTCAAGAAGGCCGTCGAGGATCTCGCGGAGAAGTCAGGCATTCGCGTCGTTTCCTTCGCATGGATGCAGGGTTACCGGCATTTCTTCACGAACAAGATCATCCACAGGCCGGAGGATCTGAAGGGCCTGCGCATCCGCACCCCGCCGGCGCCGATCTGGCAGGAATCGATCCGGGCGCTCGGGGCCACGCCGGTCGCGCTGCCGTTCGGCGAGATGTATCCGGCGCTCCAGCAGAAGGCGATCGACGGCGTCGAACTCGTCTACAACAACATCCCGGCGGGGCGTTTCTACGAGGTCCTGAAGTACGTCATCGAGACCCGTCACATCACCATCGCCAACTTCGAGGTGATCAGCGAGAAGTGGTTCAAGTCGCTTCCCGAGGAGTACCAGAAGATCCTGCTCGAGGAGGCCGACAAGGCGGGTGAGGCCGCGGCCAAGGAGAACCTCGAGACCTCGTTGGCGATCCGCGAAGATCTGAAGAAGCGCGGCATGACGATCATCGAGGCGAAGGACATCGACATGGCCGCGTTCCAGGCGGCAGGCGACAACGCCTACAAGGCGCTCGGCCTGACCGAGGTCAAGGACAAGGTCATGAAGGAAATCGGCCGGAAGTGAATCCGTCGCCGAGGAGCCGGCCCGTTCCGCGCGGGCCGGCTCCGTCGCGTCGACGATCGGTGTTTCACGGGACGAGCGGCCGCTCGGTCGGGACGGGAATGCAACATGAGACGGTTATACGAGCAACTCGGCAGGATCGAAGCGATGGTCGCCCGGGTCTTCCTGGTGGTCATGGTCCTGCTGGTCTTCTTCGCCGCGGTGGCGCGGCTCGCGGGTGCGCCGCTCAACTGGGCACTCGACATCGCCACGGCGCTGTTCGCCTGGGCGTGCCTGATCGCCGGTGACGTCGCGTGGCGCCACGATCGGCTGATGTGCGTCGACATTCTGACCACGCGCCTCTCCGAGCGCGGACAGATCGT
>CALFRR010000010.1 GCA_937919435.1 uncultured Alphaproteobacteria bacterium
GGCGAGGGGCTCGGCGACCTCGCCGCGGCGCTCGCCGCCCATTCCGCCCATCTCGACGGCGAGGATCGCCGTGCCCGCCGCCGGGCCGTCCGGGCGCGGGCCTGGATCGACGACGCCCTGCGGGTCCGCTGGGGCGTGCGCGGCCTCGCCGCTCTCGGCGATCGCGCCGCGGAAGCCGGGGAGGGGCCGTTCTCGGCGATCCTGCGGCTCTCCGCGGCGCTCGATCGGCGCCTGCGGTCCTGATCGAGCGGCGGCCCGGCCGGTCGGCGGTGCCGGGTCCCGGGGCCGCCGATGGTCGCCGGCGGCGAATCCGTCCCGCTTCGGGTCTGCGGCATCCCGCCGCGCTTAACGGTTTCTCGAGGTTACCCGGCGATGATCGCGTCGATCGGGAACGTGCGGCTTCCCCGTGGCGCTTTCGCCACAGGAGGTCGACCGAAGCCCGCCGATTGGCAATCTGGTGTCCGCGTATGCCGAAAGTGCGCCGCTCCCCCCGCTCGCCTCGCCGGCCCGTCGCCGCTCGACGTCCCGCGTCCTGGCCGGTCGCTCTGCTCGGTCTCCTCGCCGTCGCCTTCGTCGGCCGTGCGCCGACGGCCGAAACGCCGATCCGTTGGACGGTGCGCGACGCCTCCGCCTGGATGGCCGATTTCGACGGCCTGCGCCGTGATCGCACGGCGCTCCTCGCCGTCCCGTCTCCGGTCGACGCCGCCGCGGCGCCGGCCCCCCGGATGATCGTCGCCGAGGCCGACCTCGAGCCGCGCGACGTCAGGAAACAGATCCCGCGCGACGTCGCCGAGCCGGAATACACCGGCGCGGTGCCGCCGTCGGTGAAGAACCAGGCGAAGCCCGTGCCGATGCCGGAGGTGCTGCCGGCGATCAATCGCGGCGGCAAGGGCGATCGGCTGATCCAGCCGCAGCCCTTCGGCCGCTCGACCGACCGTGATCTGTTCGTCAAGCCGACGCTCGCCGCGGTGCCGCCGTCGCTCGACGGCTGGACACCGATGGTCTCGCTCGCCTCGTTGACCGCCCCGCAGCCCGATCGGGTGCTGCCGCGCAAGCCCCTCCAGGCGCCCGGCGCCGAGGCCGGTGCGTCGGATCGGGTGATCGTGGCGATGGTGCGCACCGGCCCCGGCAAGGTGGTCACCCAGTCGGCGATCGCGGCGCTCGGGTCGGATCATCGCGGCAAGGCCCGTCCAGTGCTGCCGCCGGTGCCGGAGAGCCAGACGGCGAGCGTCAATCCGCGCACGACGGTCTGGGCCCAGCCTCCGGTGCCCGAAGTCGGCTATGCTCGCCGCACCGCGGCCGAAGTGCTCGCCCGCTTCCGTTCGGTGCTCGGCGACGAGGACGACCGGCCGGCCGAACCGGCGAACTGAGCCGACCGACCGCCGTCGCCCGGGGAGATCGCCGCCGGCCGTCCGATCGGGCGACCGGCGGTTTCGTGTCCGGCGAACCGTCCTCGGGTGAGCGTTACGGCCAGACGCTCAGCCGGCGGAGGCTCGCGCCTCGGCCTTCAGGAGCCACAGCGAGGCCCCGACGATCATCGCCGATCCCAGCCACAGGTCCCCGCCCGGCGCGTAGCCGAAGGCGAAGAAACCGGCGGCGACGTTCATCGGCAGACGCAGGTGGTCGAACGGTTGCAGGAAGGTGGCGTCGGCCTTCGAATAGGCGACGGTCAGCAGGTGCTGCGCCGCGGCGGTGACCAGCGCCAGCCCGGCGATCACCAGGAAGAGCGGCCCCGGCGGCGGCACGAAGGCGAGCCACGGCGCCTCCGGCCGGCTCGCCGCCAGGAACAGCGCGTTGATCGGGGTGATCAGCAGCAGCAGCCAGGCGGTCACCGTCTCGGCCGGCTCGTCGGCGGTCATCGCCTTGGTCATCACCGACGATCCCGCCCACATCGCCGCCGCGCCGAGCGGCAGCAGGCTCCACGCCGAGAAACGGTCCGACCACGGCGCCAGGATGATCATTCCACCGAGGAAGCCGATCGCCGTCGCCGCCCAGCGCCGCGGCCCCATCGGCTCGCCGAGGAACAGGCCGGCGCCGACGATCACCATGAACGGCGAGGTCATGTCGATGGCGATCACCTGCCAGACCGGCGCGTGGGCGAGACCGGCGACGAAGAACTGGACCCCGGCGGTGGCCATCCCGACCCGGACGAGATGCCGGCCGATCCGCCGGGTGCGGAAGGCGCCGACCCCGGACTTCAGGAGCCGCGGCAGGAACACGGCGAGCGCCAGCGCATATTGCCAGAAGGCGACCACCGGCGGCGCGAGCCCGGCGGTGGCGGTCGCCCATTGGGTGACGACGTTGACCGCCGCATAGGCGAGGCCGACGCCGACCATCGCCGTCGCGCCGAGGACCGGGCCGGAGAGGACGGGGCGGAGCGCGGACGCGGCGGGACCGGCCATGCGGGCTTCAGCCGACGTCGATGTCGAGGCCGATGTCGAGCACCGGCGAGGAATGGGTGATCCAGCCGGTCGAGATCAGATCGACCCCGGCCTCGGCGATCGGCCCGACGCTGTCGGGGCCGACCCCGCCGGAGGCTTCGGTGATCGCCCGGCCGGCGACGATGGCGACCGCCTCGCGCAGCACCTCCGGCCCCATGTTGTCGAGCAGCACCGCGTCGGGCCGCTCGGTCATCGCCTCGCGGAGCTGGTCGAGCGTGTCGACCTCGACCTCGATCTTGACCAGATGGCCGACGAAGGCGCGCGACCGGCGGATCGATTCGGCGACCGAGCCGCAGACGGCGATGTGGTTGTCCTTGATCAGCACCGCGTCGTCGAGCCCGAAGCGGTGGTTGGCGCCGCCGCCGCAGCGCACGGCGTATTTCTCGAAGGCCCTGAGCCCCGGCGTCGTCTTGCGGGTGCAGACGATCTTCGCCTTCGTGTGGGCGATCCGGTCGGCGAACACTCGGGTCGCCGAGGCGACGCCGGACAGCCGGCCGAGGAAGTTCAGCGCCACCCGCTCGGCCGACAGGATGCCGCGGGCCGAACCCTCGACCCGGGCGATCACGTCGCCGGGGCCGACCCGGGTGCCGTCCTCGATCAGGACCGAGAAGCGGATCGCCGGGTCCATCGCCGCCATGGCGAGGCGGGCGAAGTCGATCCCCGCCACCACCCCGGCCTTGCGGCTGGCGAAGGTGGCGATCGCCCGTGCCGACTTCGGAATGGTCGCCTGGGCGGTGATGTCGCCGGCCCGGCCGAGATCCTCGAGCAGCGCGGCTTCGACCGCCCTCTCGACGATCAGACGGGGGAGTTCGGGCAGCGGCGCCGGTTCGGTCGGTCGGGTCATGGGGCGGGCGTCTCCTCGGTCGTCGCGACGACGGCGGGTTCGCCCCGCTTCAGATCGTCCAGTCGCAGATAGGTACGGCGGGCCCGGGCCGGGTCGGCCTTCGGGAAGTCGGAACGGTAGTGTCCGCCGCGGCTCTCCTCGCGCGCCAGTGCGGCGGCGGCGACGAAACGGGCGGCGGTCAGCGCGTTGAGCGTCGCCGCGTCGTGCGGGTGCCGGGCGAGCTCATCGAACAGGTCGAGCGCCGCGCCGAGCCCGGCGGCGTCGCGCACAACCCCGACCCGGTCGGTCATGGTGCGGCGGATCGTCTCGATCACCTGCGTTTCGGCGCGGGCGCCGAGTTCCGGCTCGTCGTGGCCGCGGTGCACCGACCAGCGCGCCACCTTCGGGCTCGGCAGCAGGCCCTGGATGTCCTGGGCGATCCGGGCGCCGAACACCACCGCTTCGAGCAGCGAGTTCGAGGCGAGCCGGTTGGCGCCGTGGACCCCGGTCGAGGCGACCTCGCCGCAGGCCCACAGCCCGTCGATCGAGGTGCGGCCGTTGGCGTCGGTGAGCACCCCGCCCATGTGGTAGTGCTGCGCCGGAGCGACCGGGATCGGCCGTTCGCGCGGATCGATGCCGGCCGAGGTGCAGGTCTCGAACACCGTCGGGAACTTCGTCGGGAAGGCCGCGCCGACCGCCGCGCGGGCGTCGAGGAAGGCGCCGCGCCCCGCCGCGATCTCGGCGGCGAGCGCCCGGGCGACGACGTCGCGCGGCGCCAGTTCGGCATCGCGGTGGTAGTCGGGCATGAAGCGGTGGCCGTCGCGGTCGATCAGGATCGCCCCTTCGCCGCGCAGCGCTTCGGTGGCGAGCGGCGCCGGATCGCGGCCGATGTCGATCGCCGTCGGATGGAACTGGACGAACTCCGGATCGGCGACGATCGCCCCGATCCGCGCCGCCATCGCCAACCCCTGGCCCATCGCCTGCGGCGGATTGGTGGTCACCCGGTAGAGATGGCCGATGCCGCCCGAGGCGAGCACCACCGCATGCGCCGGGAACTCGACCGTCGACAGCGCCCGGCCCTCGTCGGCCCGCGCCACGACGCCGCGCACGCTGCGCCCGTCGCGGGTGATCGATTCGCCGACGAACCCTTCGAGGATGCGGATCGACGGGGTCGCCTTGGCGAGGTCGACCAGCGCCGCCATGATCTCGCGGCCGGCGGCGTCGCCCTTGACGTGAACGATCCGCCGCTTCGAGTGCGCCGCCTCCCGGCCGACCGCCAGGGCACCGCTGGAATCGCGGTCGAAGGGAACCCCGAAGGCGACCAGATCCTCGATCCGGGCGCGCGCCTCGCGGGTCATCATCCGGGCGATGCCGGCGTCGACGATGCCGGCACCGGCGGCGATCGTGTCGGCGAGGTGGCTGTCGGGATGGTCGCCGTCGGCGACCGCCGCGGCCATGCCGCCCTGCGCCCAGTAGGACGAGCCGCCGCCGCCGAGCGGCGCCGCGGTCAGGACCGTCACCGGACGGGGGGCGAGTTTCAGGGCGCAGAAGATGCCGGCGAGACCGCCGCCGAGAATGACCACGTCGTCGATGCCGCCGAGCGAGCGGGGAGTGGCGAGTTCGTGGGAGATGTCGTCCGCCATCGCGGGAAACTCCGGAGCCGGTCACGCCCCTCCGGGTCGAGATCGCTCGCTGGTGGCGACCGCCTGCCGCGGCCTCCGGGTCGGGATCGAGCGCGCGAACCGCGGTCCGCGCGTTCGGGCGATGCCGCCGGTGGTGTTTCCTCAGTTCTTCAGATGGATCATCCGTTCCACTGCCGCCCTGGCGCGAGCCGCCACGGTTTCGTCGACCACCACTTCCCCGGTGAGGTTCAGCAGGCAGTCGAGGATCTTCGGCAGGGTGATCCGTTTCATGTGCGGGCACAGATTGCACGGCCGTACGAATTCGACGTCGGGCGCCTCGGCCGCGACGTTGTCGGCCATCGAGCATTCGGTGACCAGCACCACCCGCGATCCCGGCGCCAGCGACTTGGTGAAGTCGACCATCTTGGCGGTCGAACCGGCGAAGTCGGCGGCCGCGATCACGTCCGGCGGGCATTCGGGATGGGCGATGATCGTCACGCCGGGATCGGCGTCGCGATAGGCCCTGAGCTCGTCTCCGGTGAACCGCTCGTGGACCTCGCAGGAGCCCTTCCAGGTGATGATCTTCACCTTGGTGTTCGACGCCACCCACCGCGCCAGATACTGGTCGGGCAGGCAGATCACGGTGTCGGCGCCGAGGCTCTCGACCACTTCGATGGCGTTCGACGAGGTGCAGGTGACGTCGACCTCGGCCTTCACCTCGGCCGAGGTGTTGACGTAGGCGACGATCGGCACGCCGGGGTAGCGCCGGCGGATCAGCCGGACGTCTTCGGCGGTGATCGAGGCGGCGAGCGAGCAGCCGGCTTCGCCGTCGGGGATCAGCACGGTCTTTTCCGGGGCGAGCACCTTCGAGGTCTCGGCCATGAAATGGACGCCGCCCTGGACGATGATCTCGGCGTCGGTCTTCGCCGCCTCGCGGGCGAGCTGCAGACTGTCTCCGACGATGTCGGCGACGCAGTGGAAGATCTCCGGCGTCATGTAGTTGTGGGCGAGGATCACCGCGCCGCGCTGCTTCTTGATGTCGTTGATCGCCTTGACGTAGGGCGCGTGGATCGGCCACTCGATCGCCGGGATCACGTGGGCGACCTTCGCGTAGAGCGGTGCCGTCTCGGCCGCCACTTCGGGGGTGTAGTCGAGCGGCGGCATCGGCAGCACGCCGAACCGATAGGCCGCGTTCTTCGGTTTGGCCGTGCGCGCCCGGGCAGGACGTCGCCGCGTCGGCGCCGCCTTCGGCGCCTTCTCCTCACCGGTTTCCACCGTCTCGACCATCGATTTCCCCTCGGCCACTTATACTCAATCTGAGCATATACTGGTGACGAAAAAACACCGGATCGACCGGCGTTCGTCCCAGACGCGGACAGCGCGAATATAGGGTCTCCGGTCCGGCTCGAGAAGACCCTCGTCGTCGAATCGTCATGGAGGTGCGGCGCGCATCGTCGCAGCCATCGATCAATCCGGTGAATGGATCGGCGGTGATCTTTTCACTTTTCGGGAAGCGGAGAACCTGCGTAGATTCCCGCAATCCGGAAATTTCGTGCCATCGAGCCCGCCCGAGAGAGGATCGCCATGTCGTCCGCCCCCGACCGGTCCGCGTCGTCCGCGAGGACCTTTCCTCTCTGGCTGATCGTCGTCTGCGGCTGTCTGATCGCGGCCCTGAACTTCGGCCCGCGCTCGTCGATGGGCTTCTTCCTGACCCCGATCACCATGGAACGGGGCTGGAGCCGAGAGACCTTCGCGCTGGCGATGGCCTGGCAGAATCTCCTGTGGGGCGTCGGAGCGATGCTGTTCGGGGCGCTCGCCGACCGCTACGGCACCGCCCGGACCCTGACCCTCGGGGCCGCCCTCTACGCCGCCGGCATGCTGGCGATGAGTTGGGCGCCGACGCCGATGGCCTTCCACCTCGCCGGCCTGCTGGTCGGATTCGGGGTCGCCGGCTGTGCCTTCGGCATCGTCATGGGGGCCTTCGGCCGCTCGGTCACCGCCGAGAAGCGGACCATGGTGTTCGGCTTCGCCACCGCCGCCGGATCCTTCGGCCAGTTCTTCTTCGCGCCGCTGACTCAGGGGCTGATCTCCGGCCTCGGCTGGCACCAGAGTCTCTACGTGCTCGCCGGGCTGATGGCGCTGATCCCGCTGTTGGCGGTTCCGCTGCGGGGCACCCCGCCGAAGCGGATGGTCGGCGGCCACGACCAGACCTGGAGCGAGGCGCTGCGCGAGGCGCTCGGCCATTCGAGCTTCCGCCTGCTCACCGCCGGCTTCTTCGTCTGCGGCTTCCAGATCGCCTTCGTCACCACCCATTTCCCGGCCTATCTCGCCGACGTCGGGCTGGAGGCGCGGTGGGGAATCGTCGCGCTGATGCTGATCGGCATGTTCAACGTGGTCGGCTCGCTCGGCGCCGGCTTCCTCGGGGTCCGCGTGCCGAAGCGCCGGCTGCTCGCCTTCATCTATGCGGCGCGCTCGGTGGTGGTGACGGTGTTCCTGCTGGTGCCGCCGAGCCCGACCTCGGTGGTGATCTTCGCCGCGCTGCTCGGCATCCTGTGGCTGTCCACGGTGCCGCCGACCAATGCGCTGGTGGCGCTGATGTTCGGCACCCGCTGGTTCGCGATGCTCGGCGGCGTGGTGTTCTTCTCCCACCAGATCGGCTCGTTCCTCGGCGTCTGGCTGGGCGGAGTGATCTACGATCAGACCCGCTCCTACGATCCGGTGTGGTGGATGGGCGTCGTCCTCGGCTTCGCCGCGGCGCTGGTCCATCTGCCGATCCGCGAGGCGCCGGTCGACCGCAAGGTGCAGCCGCAGCCGGCGGAGTGACGGCTGCGCCGTCGGGCGCTTCAGCCGACGACGAACGACCAGGTCATCACGCCGTTGAGGACGATGATCGTCGCGGCGATCACCACCGCGACCGCGGTCAGTCCCCGCGGCGCGGCGAGTTCGCCGAGCCGGCGTCGGTCGGCGGTGAACCACACCAGCGGCACCACCGCGAACGGCAGCTGCAACGACAGGATCACCTGCGACAGGATCAGGAGTTCGGCGGTCCCCTTCTCGCCGACCATGATCGTCACCGCCGCCGCCGGCACGATCGCCAGCGCCCGGGTCACCAACCGGCGGATCCACGGCGAGAAGCGCAGCCGAACGAAACCCTCCATCACCGTCTGACCGGCCAGCGTCGCGGTCACCGTCGAGTTGAGGCCGCAAGCGATCAGCGCCACCGCGAACAGCGACGGGGCGATCGAGGCACCGAGCAGCGGCATCAGCAGGCCGTGGGCCTCGCCGAGTTCGGTGACGTCGAGCCGGCCGCCGGCATGGAAGGTCGCCGCGGCGAGGATCAGGATCGAGGCGTTGATGCCGAGCGCGAAGACCAGCGCGAAGGTCGAATCCCAGGTCGCCAGCCGGATCGCGTCGCGCCGCTGCTCGACCGACGGGCCGTAGGCGCGGGTCTGGACGATCGCCGAATGGAGATAGAGGTTGTGCGGCATCACCGTCGCGCCGAGGATGCCGAGCGCCAGATAGAGCCGGTTCGGATCGGAGACGAGCTCGGGGCTCGGCAGGAAGCCGCGCATCACCCCGCCCCAGTCGGGGTCGGCGAGCACGATCTGACCGACGAAACAGACGGTGATCACCGCCAGCAGTGCGACGATGAAGGCTTCGATCTTGCGGAAGCCGAAGCGCTGCAGGGCCAGCACCATCACCACGTCCAGCGAGGTGATCAGCACCCCCCAGGCGAGCGGGATGCCGAACAGCAGTTCCAGGCCGATCGCCGTACCGATCACCTCGGCGAGGTCGGTGGCGATGATCGCGCCTTCCGCCATCAGCCACAGCGGCACGTTCCAGCCCTTCGGCAGGAACTCGCGGCAGGCCCGGGCGAGATCGCGCCCCGAGGCGATGCCGAGGCGGATCGCCAGCGCCTGCAGCACGATCGCCATGCAGTTGGCGAGCAGCGCGACGAACAGCAGCTGGTAGCCGAACTGCGAGCCGGCGGCGAGCGAGGTCGCCCAGTTGCCGGGGTCCATGTAGCCGACGGCGACCAGATAGCCCGGTCCGAGGAAGGCGAGCAGCCGCCGGAAGACCGACCCGCCCGAGCGGATCGCGACGGTGCCGCGCAGCCCGCCGAGGTCGCCGGGGGAGTCCGACACCCCCACCGCCGCCGCCGAGAGGGCGACCGGGCCACGTGAGCCGGAACGGGGATCCATGTCGATCATCGCGCTCACCAACCGTCTTCGCCGGGCCGTGCCTGCCCCGCTTCCCTCGATCTGCGATCGGCGGACTCCGGTCGCTCGGTCGATGAAGGGATTAAATTGCAAATAAGTCGCAAAAGCAAGAACCATCGAGCCGGCCCGAGCGAAGAAGGCGATGGGAGCGGCGAGGGAAGGGGAGACGAAAGGGACGCAGAGGCGGGAGGCGGAGCCGCCGGCCTTCCGGCCTTGCGGCGGAGCACCGGGCGCCGAACGGTCGGTTTCGGCCCGTCCGCCGTGTGTCCGTCACGGGGCCGGGTCGCCGTTGCGGCGGTGGACAGCGCAGGATGCGTCTGCGAGCATGCCGGCCTTTCCCGGAGCCGTCACCGGAGCCCGTCGATGTCCGCCGTCACCATCCTCCACAATCCCGCCTGTTCCACCTCCCGCAACGTCCTGGCACTGATTCGCGAGGCGGGGATCGAGCCGGAGGTGGTGCTCTATCTGAAGGCACCGCCGACCCGTGACGAGCTGACCGCGCTCCTGGCGAAGATGGGCGTCGGCCCGCGCGCCATCCTGAGGAAGAAGGGGACGCCCTACGAGGAACTCGGCCTCGGCGATCCCGCGAAGACCGACGCCGAACTGATCGACGCGATCCTCGCCCATCCGATCCTGATCGAACGGCCGATCGTGGTCACCGCCAAGGGCGCGCGCATCTGCCGCCCGATCGAGTCGGTGCGCGAGCTGCTCTGACGGTACGCCGACGGGCTCACCCCCGCGTCCCGAGCCTCAGGCCCGGCGCCGGGCGTTCGCGCAGCACGTCGCGGCGGAAGCGGTAGAGCCCCGCCGGCCGGCCGCCGGTCGAGAGCTGCGTCTCGCCGGTCGCTTCGACCAGCGAGGTCGCCTCGACCAGCCGGCGGAAGTTCTGTTTGTGCAGGTGCCGGCCGGAGATCGCCTCGACCGTCCGCTGCAGCTCGGTCAGAGTGAACACGTCCGGCATCAGCTCGAACACCACCGGCCGGTACTTGAGCTTGGCGCGCAGCCGCGAGATCGCGGTGGCCAGGATCCGGCGGTGGTCGAAGCGCATCGGCCGGCCGAGCGCGGCGGGCGCGACGCGGTCCGCCGCCGGCCGTCCGTCGCGGCGGGCCTCGTCGACCAGTCCGGCCTCGTAGAGCAGCTCGTAGCGCTCCAGCACCTTCTCCTCGTCCCACGGCGACCCGCCGTCGCCGAAGAACAGCCGCACCCGCTCGGCCCGGCCGATCGCCCGGGTCGGATCCGGCTCGTCCGGCGCACGGGCGACCCAGGTGCGCAGCGACGGCAGCACCACGTCGTCGAGGATCGTCGGTCGGCCGCGCCGCCAGTCCTCCCAGGGAAAGCGCTCGTACCAGGGCCGCAGCGCCACCCCGCCCCGGGCCAGTGCCGTCTCGCCCGGCGTCGTCGGTTCGATCGTCCCTTCGCCGCGCCCGCCGATCCGGGTCAGCGCCAGATAGCCGACCGAGACGACGTGCGGGCCGGTGTCACCGGGCCGGGCGTGCCGGCCGCGGTCGCCGAAGGTGTAGAGCTGTTCGACGTAGCCGAGCCGCAGCGCCGTCTGCGCCTCCACCCAGGAGCGGAGGCCGATCTCCAACGTGCGGTGCCGGATCGGATCGAACGGGCCGAACGGCAGCGCCTCGGTGTCGCGGCCGGCCGCTTCCGCGCCTTCCTGAGCGACCGTCAGGATCATCGGCACTTCGCCGCGCACCGCCACCACCGCCGCGTTGAGGCCGATCGCGATGCCGCCCTCCGATCCGGTCACCGGGCGTCCTCCCCGTCGAGGGAAAGGGCGAAGGGCGTGCCCTCCCAGGCGTCGGCCCCACGGCCGATCGCCGCAATCGCCGCCGCCATCCGCCCCTCGCGTCCGAGAAGGGCGTCGGCGAGCCGGACGAAACGGGCGTTCGGCGTCGCCGTCGGCGACAGTTCTCTCAGCCGCCTGGCGATCTCCGCTTCGTCGCGCCCCGGCATCAGCCGGCAGGCCGCGACATAGGCCGCCGCGGTCGAGCGCGAGATCCCGGCCCAGCAGTGGATCACCATCGGCCGGTTGCCGTCCCAGGCGTCGACGAAGGCGAGCAGCCGCTCGACGTCCTCGGTCGACGGCGCGCGCAGCCCCTCGACCTCCTCGACGATGTCGTTGAAGCCGAGGAACAGGTGGTGTTCGGGAGCGATCGAGGCCGGCCGTTCGACCGGTGTACCGGTGTTGATCAACGTGGCGAGGTGACTGGCACCGGTGGTCGCGACCGTTTCGGCGAGGTGCGACAGCGGGCAGACGTGGAGGCGGGGCATGGTTCTTCCGATCGGACGCGACGTTCGCCGGTCAGATTAGAGCAACCTCCCGCCGCCGCCAGTGGTGGTGTCCCGATGTGCATTTCCGTCGCGGGTCGGGATCTCGCGATGCGCCGCGTCGAGCTCCCGGAAGCGCTCCAGAAACCGTGCCTGGGCCTCCGCCGTCGACCACGGGACGAGGCCGAGATGCTCGGGAAATCCCTTCGGCCGGCCGAACAGCGTCAGCGCCTCGGGCCGTTCGAAGCCGGCCAGTTCGATCGCTTCGAAGAAGGCGGAGACGTGGTCGGCGGTCTTCGCCAGCTTCCGGATCTCCGCCGGCAGGGTCGCCGGCAGGCCGAATCGCAGGTGGATCGCCGCCTCGAGCCGCGCCTCGACGGTCTTGTAGCCGCCGCCGACCACCGACTTGAACGGCGAGATCATGTCGCCGATGACGTATTCCGGGGCGTCGTGGAGCAGCACCGCGAGGCGGAACTTCGGGGGAAGTCCCGGCTCCAGCCGGAACGCGATCTCCTCGACCAGCACCGAGTGCTGGGCGACCGAGAAGGCGTGGTCGCCCATCGTCTGGCCGTTCCAGCGGGCGACGCGGGCGAGGCCGTGGGCGATGTCCTCGATCTCGACGTCGAGCGGCGAGGGATCCAGAAGATCGAGACGGCGGCCCGACAGCATGCGTTGCCAGGCGCGGGGTGGAACGGAACGGGATGACATCCGGGGAAGGCTTCGCAATCGGTCTTGGGTCGGCCGATCATGCCCGAGTCCGCCCGGTCGGCGCCAGTCTCGAACGGCCGTGATCCCCGACCGTCGTCACTCCGCGTCGCTCGCCGGCCAGCCGAAACGGGCGAAGCCCGGCAACCGCGGCTCGACCGCGACGCCGTCGCAGACGATCGGCGTGCCGGTGTCGAGCGCCGCGCGGGCCCGGTCGAGCCGGATCTCGGCGAGCCCGTGACGCCCGGCCGACGAGCCGATCGTGCCGATCGCCCGGCCGTCGACCAGGATCTCGTGGCCGCGCGGCGGCAGCCGGTCGGCATCGATCGCCGAGACCGCGACGAACCGCTTGCGCGCGGTGCCGCGGTGCTTCATCCGCGACACCACCTCCTGGCCGATGAAACAGCCCTTGAGGAAGTCGACGCCGGCGAGGTCGTCCATGTCGACGTCGTGCGGGAACACGTCGCCGAAGTCGAAGTCGACGCCGCTCTCCGGTACGCCGAGGGCGATCCGGTGAGCGTGCCAGTCGGATAGCGTCGCCGTCGCCCGCGCCTCGCCCTTCGCCGCCAGGACGTGTCGGCCGAGGTCGGGAAGCCGCGGATCGTCGAAGGCGATCGCGCCGGCCGGCGTCGCCGCCTCGCCCCAGGCGTAGAAGACGTCGAAGCGGGCGCTCTCGTCGACGATCGTCACCTTCGACCGGAGCCGGTAGAAACCGAGCCGCTTGACGAAATCGACCACCCGGTCGGCGGCGATCTCGACGAGGAAGCCGTCGGCCCGGCGCAGCAGGAAGAAGTCGAACAGCACCTTGCCCTGTGGCGCCAGCAGCGCCCCGAAGCGCGCGTCGCCCTCGCCGAGGCCCTTCACCGTCGCGGTGACGAGGCCGTTGAGGAAGCTCTCCGCCTCCTCTCCGCCGATCGCCACCACACCCCGATCCGAACGTTCCGTGAGGCCGGAGGACAGGATGCCCGCGGCGGTCGCATTGGTCATTTCGCATCCTCGATCCGATCGAACGTCGAGACCGGCGCCTCGTCACTCTTTCGGCAATGCAGGTGAACCGGGAGAAACTCGGCGGAGAAGAGCGAGGTTCCGCTTCAATCCGCCAGCTTGAACCAGTGCCATGTTCCATCCGGCCCGATGCCGACATTGTAGAACGTGTAGCGGCCGACGTTCTTCATTTCTTCGAGATCGGAGGACGTGACGATCTTGTAGAGCTCGACCAGCCGATTCGGCGGAAGATCGTCGAGCGGCAGCGCCGCGAAGGACGGCCAGACGTACATCTCCTGCGGCGTGCCCGGATTGATCCGCGCCCAGCCCGATTCGAGGACGTCGGTCAGGATCGCCAGCAGTTCCAGCCCCTTGCCGTCGCCCGACTGGGACCGCAGGTAGTCGAGCGGGTCGCCGATCTCGTGGATCGAGAAGATCGGCGGCATCTCGTTCGACTGGATCACCTTCCCCAGCCGGTCGAGGTCGCCGGAATAGGCGGCGTCGAGGAGGCGCTTGCGCATCGCGGCGACCGGCGGCGGCGGTGCTTCGGCGGACGTGTGGATCTCGGGGCGCGGACCGTCGGCCTTCGCCGCCGGGCGAGCCGGGGCGGCCGGGCCGCCGCTCGGCCCGTGGATCGGCTCTTCGGCGGCGCCCGGCTTGGGGTCGACGACGATCCGTTCGGTCCCCACTTTCTTCGGGGTCGCCTCCTCCGCCGGAGCCGGCGTCTGGAGCAGCAGGAGCAGCGGAGCGGCGTACGCGATGCTACGGGCGACGGGGACGAGCCGACGGCCTACCCTTGCCAATCCCTCCGCGGCATGCTGAACGATCGCGGAGACGGCGACGCGAACGACGGTCATGGACTACCCTCCGACGGTCCGGTGGGACCGCGAACGGGGGCATCGTAGAGCATGTTGCGATCGGTCTGAACATGTCCGGTCGTGGGGAATCTGCTCTGCCGGGAACCACGGCCGGCGGATGTGGATGGAATGCCCGGGCGGATGCGCTCTCGGGCGATGGCCGGAGAGGTGCGGCGTGGACGGGATCTGGTACCTGTTCATCGGTCTGGGAGTGGGGATCGCCTTCTCCGCCCCGGTCGGTCCGGTGAACATCCTGTGCATTCAGCGATCGTTCCGCTCCGGATTCGTCGCCGGCCTCGCCGCCGGCTTCGGCGCCGTCGCCGCGGACACCTTCTTCGCGTCCGTCGCCGCCTTCGGCCTGACCGCGGTCTCGGGCTTCGTCAGCGGTTGGTACGACTGGTTGCAGACGATCGGCGGCGTGATGCTGATCGGCTTCGGCCTGAGGACCGCACTCGCCCGGCCGCACATCGAGATCGGCGAGGAGGACGCCGGTTCGCCCCTTCGGATCGGCGTCGCCACCTTCGGCATGACCGTCACCAATCCGGCGACGGTCCTCGGCTTCCTCGCCTTCTTCGGCGCGCTCGGCGGCCTCGCGCCGGCCCGCGGCGACTGGCCCGCCGCGGCGGCCTTCGTCGCCGGCGTCGCCTGTGGCGGCACGCTGTGGTGGATCTCGGTCTCGACCGGCGTCGCCGCACTGCGCGACCGGATGACCGATGCGACGCTGCATCGGATCAATCAGGTGGCCGGTGCTCTGCTGGTGCTGTTCGGTGCCGGGATGCTGTTGCGTTCGCTGTTCGACTGAGCGGACACGCCGACGGCGGCCGCTCGGCGGATCACTGCAACGGCCGATGGATGGTGAAGTCGCCGGCGAGGATCCGTTCGGGCAACGACTCGGCGAACCGCGACACCGCGATCTCGCCCCACACCTGGACCAGATCGGTCAGCGCCGCGAACAGCGCCGCCTGGGTGACGATGTCGCGTTCGATCCCCTCCGCCTCGGCTTCCGCCATGGCGTCGCTGACCAGTTCGAAGGCCGCACGCTTCATCTCCGCGATCGTCGTTTCGACGTCGCCGATCGTCTCGTCGAGCATTTTGCGTTCCGAAGGTCCCGATCGAATCCGGCGGATTCGGTCCAACTCGTCCCTGACTTCGAGATACCACGAACCGGGGGGAGCCCACCGAGACTCCTGGGGACAACCTTAACACCGGTTAAAAGAAATGATCGAGCGGTTAACGCGGGCCGCCGTAACGTAGCGATATGCGGCATTTCGCGGCAGACCTCAGCGTGTCCCCCAGCGCGCCACCACCTCGTGGGTGAGATTGCCACCCTCCACGATGAGTCGGTCGGCGAGGTCTCGCGCCATGGGCGTGCAGGTTCGGTGAATCACCGCCACCCCGCGCCAGGACCGGTTGAAGCGCTCGACCAGCCGCCGGCGCCGGTCGGGTGCCGGTTGTTCGGCGTCGAGCAGGGTCCCCATCTGGTTGCGCCAGGTCTGTGCCTCGTCGGCCCCGCACAGCGGCCGCAGATGGTGGAGCGTGCCGAGGATCTCGGCGAGGCGGAGGAGTTGATCGTCGTAGGGAGCGATCTCCTTCGGCGCCGGAGGCGCGGCCGCCGCCGCGGGCGGCTGTGCCGGTGTCGGCCCGGTCGGTCCGGCGGCGACGCACAGGCTCGCCAGAACCGCCGCCGCAAGCCGCAGGGCGAGATCCCCGCTCCTCGATGAACGCGCCGCCATTTCGTCCCGCCCCCGGGTGCGACCCGCTCCGCCGCGGATCGGCTTCACCGATGTGTAGCCGATCGGCCGGCGGTTCGACCAGAGGCGAGAAGCCGGGCGACCTGCACGAAGGGCAGCACGCCGGGCACCAGTTCGAGGCTCGGCAATGCGCCGACCGCGACGAAGCGCGCCTCGGCGGCATCGTCGCCGGGCGTCGGCTCGCCGTCGAGATGGAGCGCCGCGAAGACGGTGAGATCGACCCGGCCGGCGCCGTCCCGACGCGGGAAGCTGCGGCGTCCGGCGACGCCGACGAGCCGGATGGTGGTGCCCGTCTCTTCGAGCGTCTCGCGGATCGCCGCCGCGGCCGCGGTCTCGCCCGGCTCGATGCCGCCGCCGACCGGTGCCCACAGACCGGCGCCGGGGGCCTTGCCGCGCTTCACCATCAGGACTTCGGCGCCGCGGAAGATGCAGACGCTGACGCCGAGGAGGAGGTCGTCGGGATCGCGGGTCATGGGAATCGTCGTCGGTCCGGCGGAGGACGCCTCAGGTGAAGAGTTCGTCGATCGCCGCCTGTTCGTCCGTCCCGAGGCCCTCGGTGAGGAACGAGGCCGGCGGCGCACCGTTGACGATGCCGCCCGCCGCCGAGATCAGCGGCTTCAGCCGATCGTCGACGAAGCTCCGGATCCGCCAGGCGGTCTCCGGCTCGGTCGGATCGCCGATCTTCACCAGATCGATCGCTTCGGCCATGGCGCAGTCGAGATGGGTGATGGTGGCGTCGAAGGCGTCGCGGATCTCCGGGTCGGCGGCGTGATAGGCGGCGACCGCCAGATCCTTCTCGCGGAAGTGGGAGCCGCGGAAATAGTCGTCGTAGGAGACCGGCGTCCAGGCCGCCACCTCCTCGACGCAGTCCGGCATGTCCGGCACCAGCTCGAGCAGCATGACGACGTTGTTGAAGTGGTTCAGATAGTCGGTCGCGAGGCGGGTGTTCGGATTGATGTTGGCGGCGGCGAGCGCATCCGGCCGGAACGGATCCGCCGCCGCGTCGCTGTCCACCACCAACGTCATCGCCGCCTTCCTCCGAGGGTCACCGTCTTCGTCGTTTCATGTTGAAGCTTGAGACGTTACGATTTGCTTACGTAGCCGAAAGGATGACGGGGACCGAACAGGAGATGTGTGGACGTTTCGCTCTGACCGCGACGCCGGAGGAGGTCCGCCGGCTGTTCGCCCACATCGATCGGCCGGACTTTCCGCCGCGTGAAGAGATCGCGCCGACGGAGCCGATCGGCGTCGTTTGCCTGCGGTCCGGGGCGCGTCACTTCGATCTCGTCCGTTGGGGCTTCGTTCCGGCCTGGGCGAAGGATCCCGGCGCCTTCTCCCTGGTGATCAACGCCCGCGCCGAGACCGCGGTGAAGAAGCCGTCGTTCCGCACCGCGATGCGTCACGGTCGTTGCCTGGTGCCGGCGACCGCCTGGTGGGAATGGGGCCCGACCGCCGACGGCCGCCGCGCCCACCGCATCGCGCCGTCGGGCGGCGGCCTCTTCGCCTTCGCCGGACTGGTCGAGACCTGGGCCGGCGCCGACGGCTCGGAGATCGACACCGCGGCGATCCTGACCGTGGCGGCCAATGCCGCGCTCGCTCCGGTCCACGACCGCATGCCGGCGATCCTCGCGCCGGAGGATTTCGAGACCTGGCTCGACACCGCCCGAGTCGGACCGGAGGCGGCGGCGCGGCTGCTGCGGCCGGCCGCCGACGCGCTGTTCGTCGCGGTGCCGACCGCGACCGCCGCCGATCGCCGGCGCGCCGCGGCGCGGGCCGAGAGGCCCGCCGCACGCCCGAAGAAGTCCGCCGCGCCGGCCGCCGACGCACAGTTCGATCTGTTCTCCGGCCCCGACCTCGCGCAGGGTTGAACGACGTTCAATCCTCGTTCGACCGGGCGGCGCTTGCGGAATTGCGTATCCTCGTGCGATAGAACCCGCCGTTCGCGGAAGATATCGAGAGGGGGCGACATGGCCGACACGAAGGGTCTGATGGCCGGCAAGCGGGGTCTCGTCATGGGCGTGGCCAACAACCGGTCGATCGCCTGGGGCATCGCCAAGGCCGTGCGGGATGCCGGCGCCGAGGTGGCTCTGACCTATCAGGGCGACGCGCTGAAGAAGCGGGTCGAGCCGCTCGCCGAAGAACTCGGCGGCATCGTCGTCGGCCATTGCGACGTCACCGATCCCGCCACCATCGACGCCGTCTTCGCCGAAGTCGAGCGCGTCTGGGGCAAGATCGACTTTCTGGTCCACGCCATCGCCTTCTCCGACAAGGATCAGTTGACCGGCCGCTTCGTCGACACGACGCCGGACAACTTCGACAAGACCATGGCGATCTCGGTCTATTCGCTGACGGCGGTCGCCCAGCGGGCCGAGAAGCTGATGACCGACGGTGGTTCGATCCTGACGCTGACCTATTACGGCGCCGAGAAGGTGATGCCGAACTACAACGTCATGGGCGTCGCCAAGGCGGCGCTGGAGGCGTCGGTCAAGTACCTGGCGGTCGACCTCGGCAACAAGGCGATCCGGGTCAATGCGATCTCGGCCGGTCCGATCAAGACGCTGGCCGCCTCCGGCATCGGCGACTTCCGCTACATCCTGAAGTGGAACGAGTACAACACGCCCTTGAAGCGGACGGTGACGATCGAGGAGATCGGCGATTCGGCCCTCTATCTGCTGTCCGACCTCGCCCGCGGCGTCACCGGCGAGATCATGCACGTCGACAGCGGCTACCATGTCGTCGGCATGAAGGCGGTCGACGCGCCGGACATCTCGGTGGTCAAGGACTGATCGACGCGGGCCGCCGGCCCGATCGACGACGTTCGCGGGCGCGTTTCGGGGAACCGGACGCGCCCGAAGTCGTCTCGGCGGCCCCCGCCCGTCGCCACATGCCTGCCGGCCGGCCCTGCGCCGTTGAGATCGCGCCGACGCTCGGTTAAGACCTTCGTCGAAAGCGAAACCGGTGCGAGGATCATCCGAAGTGGTGCGCTCGATCTACCACGTCCGTCACGGCGAGACCGATTGGAACGCCGCCGGGCGCCTCCAGGGCGGCCAGGACATCCCGCTCAACGCGCTCGGCCGCGCCCAGGCCGACGGCAACGGCCGGGCGCTCGCCGCCCACCTCGCCGAAATCGGCCGCTCGGCGTCCGAGTTCCGCTTCGTCTCGAGCCCGCTCGGCCGGTCCCGCGAGACCATGGAACGGGTTCGCCGCGGCCTCGGCCTGCCGGTCGCCGGTTACGACGTCGCTCCCGGCCTGCGCGAAGTCTCCTTCGGGCGTTACGAGGGCTGGTCCTACGACGATCTTGCGGCGAAGGTGCCGGCCGACTGGGCCGCCCTGCAGGCCGACAAGTGGAACTTCGTGCCGCCCGACGGCGAGAGCTACGCGATGCTGATCGAACGGGTCCGCGCCTGCGTCGCCGAAACCGAGGGCGATCTGGTGCTGGTCACCCACGGCGGTGTCTTCCGCGTGCTCAGAGCGATCTTCGAAGGGAACGAAGATCACGAACTCGCGCACATGATCGTGCCTCAGGATCGGATTTATCTGTGGCGGGACGGGCAGGGTACGTGGTTATGATTACGTGGAGTGACGGAGCCGCGCGCGTCTGACGGTCGTGGCCGTCGCTCTCGTTCGACGACCCCGAACCGAGAGAACCGCCCATGTGCACCCTCGACGGATGCGGAACCCACGCCGACCTGCCGCCGATCGTCGTTCCCGACGAGAAGCGCCGCCTGTTCCTGGCCGGCCTCGCCGGCCTGCCGATCGCCGCCGTGCTCGCCGATCCGACCCTGGCGCGGGCCGCCGCCGCCTCGCTCGAGACGGTGACCATCCCGACCGCCGGCGGTCGCACCGCCAACCTCGCCGTCGCCTGGCCGAAGGCCGCGAAGGCGCCGGTGGTGATCCTGATCCACGAATGGTGGGGTCTCAACGACCAGATCAAGTCGGTCGCCGCCGAATTTGCGGCGCAGGGCTACGTGGCGATCGCCATCGACCTGTTCGGCAAGCCGGCGGCGACCACGCCGGAGGCCGCCAAGGCGCTGATGGCCGGTCTCGATCCCGTCGCCGCCACCGATCTGATGGTGTCGACGATCGCCTGGGCTCGCGGCCACGCCCGCTCGACCGGCAGGGTCGGCACCATCGGCTGGTGCTTCGGTGGTGGCTGGTCGCTCAACGCCTCGCTCGCCACCCCGGTCGACGCCACCGTGATCTACTACGGCAACGTCAAGAAGACCGCCGCCGAGCTGAAGAGCCTGAAGGGGCCGGTGCTCGGGCACTTCGGCCGGCTCGACAAGTCGATCGACGCGCCGATGGTCGAAGGCTTCGAAGCGGCGATGAAGGAGGCGGGGCTCGCCGACCGGTTGAGCGTCGATTGGTACGACGCCGATCACGCCTTCGCCAACCCGACCGGTGCCCGCTACGATGCCGAGGATGCGGCGCTCGCCTGGAAGCGGACGCTGGCCTTCTTCGAGGCCAACCTCGGGTAGGAATTGCAATCACACGTGGAACCCCGATCGACGTCGAGGGGGAGGCGCGCCATTCTGCCGTGGCGACGTATCGCTACGGAAGGGGCGGGCCACCGCCTCGGAAGAGGGGGCGTTTCATGCGTTGGTCCATCGTGTCGGTCGCGGCGGTCCTCGCCGCGGTCGTGACGTCATCGCCGGCTGCGGCCGAGTCACGGGTGGTCAAGTCGGGGGTCGAGACGCCGCTCGCCTGGCTGGGGATCTACAACACGACCACCTGCACGACCATGCCGCTTCCCGTCGTCAATGTGATCGAACAGCCGAAACACGGCACGTTGACGGTCGGCAGAGCGAACCGGAAGATCCAGAGCAACAACCTGTGTGACGGCCGGGAGATCTCGGTCATGGTCGCGCTCTACCGCTCCAGGGCCGGTTTTCATGGTGCCGACCGAGCGGTGTTCGATGTCTCGCGCGAAAGATCGACGCTGGGCATTCACCGGCGGGAAGATCGCTACACCATCGACATCGACGTGAAGTGAGCCGGGCCGGCGCGCGATCCGGGTTCGACGGCGGTTCGCGTCCGGCGATTTCGGTGGACGTCTCGTTTTGCGATCGCGCGGGCTCCGCATCCGGGTCCGAGCAGATTTTCGCCGCCTGCTGCGCGAGCCCCGCCGCCGCGATGTGTCGCCCGGGTCGCAATCGCACGGATTGCATCGGTTCCCGCCGAGGTTGAATTTCTCGGCAGTGTTTCCGGCGCCGTCCGGGTGGAAGTGGTTCCGCCCGTCGCCGGGGAGGATGGCTGTGATGCGTCCGATGTCGGGATTGGCCGCGGTGACGGCGGCGATGGTGGCATTCGGGGCTGCCGAGGCGGCGGCCGCCGCCAAGAAGCAGACCGTGAGTTCCGGCGTGCCGTCGGTCATCGCCGGGTTCGGAATATACCACCCGTCGACCTGCGCCCACGGCGCGATTCCGCGGGTCACCGTCCTCGTACAGCCGACGCACGGTACCGTGACCATCGAACCGGGGTCTTGGAAGATCAAGAGCAACAACATCTGCGACGGGCGCGACCTGACCGGCGTGAAGGTGTTCTATCGCTCCGCGCCCGGGTTCAAGGGAACCGACCGGACGACGGTCGACGTGAGCTACGAGGCGACCTTCGGCGGCGTCGCGACGGGCGGCATGGCGCTGGACATCCCCATCGAGGTCAAGTGACCCGGTCTCGCCGGCTCGGTTTGACGGCCGTCCGTGCTTGCCCTAACACCGGACGAACGCCTCCTCGTCCGGTCGGGTCCCCATGTCGCACAACACCTTCGGCCATCTCTTCCGCGTCACCACCTGGGGCGAGAGCCACGGCCCGGCGATCGGCGCCGTCGTCGACGGATGTCCGCCCGGCATCCGGCTCGACGCCGAGGACATCCAGGCCGATCTCGATCGCCGCAAGCCCGGGCAGAGCCGTTTCGTCACCCAGCGTCGCGAGGAGGACCGGGTCGAGATCCTCTCCGGTGTCTTCGAGGACGACCGCAGCGAGGGGCAGCGCACCACCGGTACGCCGATCTCGCTGTTGATCCGCAACACCGATCAGCGCTCGAAGGACTACGGCGAGATCCGCGACCGTTATCGCCCCGGCCACGCCGACATCGCCTACGACGCCAAATACGGCATCCGCGACTATCGCGGCGGCGGCCGGTCCTCGGCGCGCGAGACCGCCTCGCGGGTCGCCGCCGGTGCCGTGGCGAAGAAGGTGCTCGACGCGCTGGTCCCCGGCGGGGTGAAGGTGCGCGCCGCCCTCGTCCAGATCGGCGAGGAGGCGATCGACCGCCGGGACTGGGACTGGGCGGAAGTCGACCGCAACCCCTTCTTCTGCCCCGATCCGCAGGCCGTCGACCGTTTCGAGGCGCTGCTCGATCGGGTCCGCAAGGCCGGTTCGTCGATCGGTGCGATCGTCGAGGTGGTCGCCGAAGGCGTGCCCGCCGGCTGGGGTGCGCCGCTCTACGGCAAGCTCGACCAGGACCTCGCCGCCGCGCTGATGTCGATCAATGCGGTCAAGGGGGTCGAGATCGGCGACGGATTCGCCGCCGCCGAGCTCTCCGGCGAAGAGAACGCCGACGAGATCCGCACCGGCCCCGACGGCCGCCCGCAGTTCCAGTCGAACCACGCCGGCGGTGTACTCGGCGGCATCTCCAGTGGTCAGCCGATCGTCGCCCGCTTCGCGGTGAAGCCGACCTCGTCGATTCTGATGCCGCGCCGCACCGTCGATCGCGACGGCCACGAGGTCGACCTGATCACCAAGGGGCGTCACGACCCCTGCGTCGGCATCCGCGCGGTGCCGGTCGCCGAAGCGATGGCGGCGATCGTGCTCGCCGACCACGGCCTGCGCCACCGCGGCCAGACCGGCCGCTGACCGCGGCCGGCGCGACCTTCCACGCTTCCCACCGATCCGTCCGCCGGCCCCACGCGGCGCGCTTCCCGTGCGCCGCGGTGGGAGCCGCGCGCCGAACCTCCCGACTCGTCCATCCGTGATGCCGGCGGCGTCGCGGTGAGGTGGTGGCGTCCTTCCGGCCGGTTCGGCGGGGAAGGACACATCGCGATCGGCGTGCCGGCGGGCCCCGTCCGGCCCGATCGCCTGCCGGACGTCCGCGCCTTTCGGTCGCAGGGGCCTCGGTCGGCGGCGATAAACTCATATGACGTCAGTGGTCAAAGGTAGCGTCAGCATTCGCACGGAGGCAATACGGCGAAAGATCGGATTGTCAACGTCACATGTGAGCGCTAACAATCCGCTCCCGGTGAGGGTGAGTGTACGTCGTCGTCATCCTCGATACGAGGCTGCCAGAGCAGTCCATACCGGAAGCCACAGGAGGGGCCCCGATGACACTGTCGAATCCCGCGGTCGCCGCAGCGACAGCGCAAGTAAAGACCAACTTCCGTTGGTGGATCGTCGTCATGTTGTTTGTCGTGACGTCGATCAATTACGCAGATCGTGCGGTTCTGGCCATCGCAGGGCCGGCTCTGTCTAAAGATCTCGGTATCAATTCGGCCCAGATGGGCTTCATCTTCTCGGCGTTCGGCTGGGCGTATGTCGTCGGACAACTTCCGGGCGGCTGGCTGCTCGATCGCTTCGGGTCGCGCACCGTCTATGCGGCGTCGATCTTCATCTGGTCGGTGGTGACCGTTCTGCAGGGCGGCGTCGGCTTCTTCGCCGGTGCCACCGCCGTCACCGCGCTGTTCGCGCTGCGCTTCGCGGTAGGCCTCGCCGAGAGCCCGTCCTTCCCGGGCAACAGCCGCGTCGTCGCCGCCTGGTTCCCGCGCCAGGAGCGCGCCACCGCGGCCGCGATCTTCAATTCGGCCCAGTACTTCGCCACCGTGATCTTCGCCCCTATCATGGGCTGGATCGTCCATTCGTACGGCTGGCCGTGGTCGTTCGTGTTCATGGGCGCCCTCGGCATCGTCGTCTCCGGCATCTGGCTGAAGGTGATCCAGGCTCCGGCGGTCCATACTCGGGTCAACGACGCCGAGCGGGCCTACATCGCCGAGGGCGGTGGCCTGGTGAACATGGACAGCCCGACCGCCGCCGCGACCAAGTCGGACGGCGCCAAGTGGGACTACATCAAGCAGATGTTCGCCAACCGGATGATGGTCGGCATCTTCCTTGGCCAGTTCTGCATCAACGCGCTGACCTACTTCTTCATCACCTGGTTCCCGGTCTATCTGGTGAAGGAGCGCGGTCTGTCGATCCTCAACGCCGGCTTCATCGCATCGATCCCGGCGATCTGCGGCTTCGTCGGTGGCATCCTCGGCGGCGTCATCTCCGACTGGCTGCTGCGTCGCGGCTATTCGCTGTCGGTCGCCCGCAAGACCCCGATCGTCCTCGGCATGGTTCTGTCGATGGCGATGGTGTTCTGCAACTACACCGACAGCGTTCCGGTCGTCGTGTTCTTCATGGCGCTCGCCTTCTTCGGCAAGGGCATCGGCGCGCTCGGTTGGGCGGTGATGTCGGACTGCGCGCCGAAGGAGATCACCGGCCTCGCCGGCGGCGTCTTCAACATGTGCGGCAATCTCTCGTCGATCTCGACCCCGATCATCATCGGCTACATCGTCCAGATCACCGGTTCGTTCAACGGCGCGCTCGTCTTCGTCGCCGCCAACGGTCTGGTCGCGGCGCTGAGCTATCTGGTCATCGTCGGCGAGATCAAGCGCATGGAACTCAAGAAGTGAAACCCGTCGGGCGGGAGCGGAAGCTCCCGCCCGACCCCATCCGACGTCTCAGACCCATCGGTGATTGCGAATGTACATCGGCGAACAACTGATCGATCCGACCGACGACCGACTCCGCCTGTCGGCCCAACTCGGCGCCAAGGGCATCGTCATCGACACCCGCCCGAATCGTGACGTCTGCAACGAGGACGGCACCTGGGACGTCGCACGGTTGAAGGCCCAGAAGGCGCGCGTCGAGAGCTTCGGCATGAAGCTCGAGGGGCTCGCCCTCGACGTCGGTTCGATCCTGCTCGACAGCCTGCGCGATCGGCCGAAGGCGGAGAAGACCGCCGAGCGGCTGCGCCAGAACATTCGCGCCGCCGGTGAGGCCGGCATTCCGATGGTCAAGTACACCGTCGCGATGGTCGGCATCACCCGCACCGGCGTCACCGACGGGCGCGGCGGCATGAAGTGCTCGACCTTCAAGGCCGAGGAATACGCCGCCGACAGCGACGCCCGCTTCTCCTACTGGGGCACCGTGATGCCCGAGGCCGGCCACGGCAAGGACGGCCACACCCCGACCGCGCTGATGAAGACGGCGGAAGCCGGCGGCCAGGTGATGGCCTCGGAAGCCGGCGGCATCTCCGAGGCCGACGGTTGGAAGGCGATCGAGTACCTCGTCTCGTCGATCCTGCCGGCCGCCACCGAGGCGAAGGTCCGGCTCGCCTGCCATCCGCACGATCCGGCCTATCCGCCGGGCGGCCTCAACGGTGTCCACCACGTCCTCGGCTCGCTCGACGGTCTCAGGCGCTTCATGGCGCTGGCGCCGGGCAACCCGTGGCACGGCTTCAACTTCTGCCAGGGCACGATCGCCGAGATGTCGCGCGATCCGACCGCCTGCGTGCTGGAGGCGATCCGCGAGTTCGGCCCGCAGGGCAAGATCTACATGGTCCACTTCCGCAACATCTCCGGCGGCTATCTCGATTTCCGCGAGGCGATGCCGGACGAGGGCACGGTCGACATGGCCGCCTGCATCCGCGCCTATCGCGAGGTCGGCTACGACGGCGTGCTCTGCCCCGACCACACCCCGCTCTCCGACGTCGATCCCGGGCGGGAGCGTTTCTTCGCCTTCTGTCTCGGGTATACGCAGGGGCTCATCCAGGCCGCCTGAGGCGGTCCTTACACCCTCACCGGAGGTCGCGGTCCTTGTCGTCCGTGCATCCAACCATCGACCCGGCGCGGCCACCGCGCCGGGTCCGCCTCGCGGAAGCCGTGGTCGACGAGATCGCCCGCCGGATCCGCGACGGCATCCATCTTCCCGGCGCCAAACTGCCGCCGGAGACCGATCTGCAGGCCGCCCTCGGCGTCAGCCGGATGGTGGTGCGCGAAGCGATCTCCCGGCTCTCCGCCCTCGGGCTGGTGGTGACCCGTCAGGGCGCCGGCACGTTCGTCCGAGACGCCGCCGCCCGGGCCGGGTTCGATCTCACCCCCGCCGATTCGGTTCCCGATCTCGCGGCGATGATCGAACTGCGCATGAGCCTCGAGACCGAAGCCGCGGCGCTGGCCGCCCAGCGTCGCACCGATGCCGACCTCGCCGAGATGGCGGCCGCGATCGCGGCGATGGACCGGGCCCTCTGCGAGGGCGGCGACGTCGTCGAGCCGGACGTGCGCTTCCATCTCGCCGTCGCCGGCGCGACCGCCAACCCGTTCTTCGTGGGTGCCTATCGTGAAGCCCGCGTCGCCACCGTCGCCGAAGTTCTGTCCGAACACGATCCGCGGGTCGTCGTCGAAGGGCACACCGCCCCCTTCGAGGCGTTGCGCGAGCACCGCGGCGTCCATGCCGCGATCCTCGCCGGCGATGCCGATTCGGCCCGTGCCGCGATGCGCCTGCACCTCGTCGCCACGCGCCAACGGATCTGCGGTCGCTGAGCGCGTCCGGTTCGCCGGTCCCCGGCGATCGCACGGTCGGTCAGGTGGTGCCGCGTTCGACGATCTCGAAGCCGACGTCGATCACCGCCGACTCCGGTTCGCCGCCGGCGAGTCGGGTCAGGATCGCTTCGGCCGCCAGACGCCCCACCGCGAACCGGTCGACCGAGACCGACGACAGCGGCGGCGACGTGTTCGCCGCATAGTCGAGATCGCCGAAGCCGATCACCGCGATCTCTTCGGGCACGGCGATCCCCCGCGACTGCGCCTCGAGCACCACGCCGTGGGCGAGCGAGTCCGAGGAGGTGAAGATCGCACCGCTGCGGAAATCCGATTCGACGAGTTCGGCGAGGCCCTGCCGCCCCATCTGGAGCGTGCTCGGCGACGGTGTGATCACCGGCTTCCGGACGTCGATGCCGAGACTGCGGGCGGTCGCCTCGAAACGCGAACAGCGCAACATCGCCCGCTCGTCGCCGGCGCTGATCGCCGTCGCCCGGTGATGGCCGCGGGCGTGGAAATAGGCGGCGACCCGTTCGCCGACCGCCTCGTGGGAGAAGCCGACCGCCATGTCGATCGGCGGACGCGACAGATCCCAGGTCTCGACGATCGGGATGCCCGCGGCGCGCAGCCGTTGACGGGTCGCCGGCGAGTGGTTGGTGCCGGTCAGATAGAGCGCTTCCGGCACCCGGGCGAGGATCGCCTTGACGAGTTCCTCCTCGCGCCGGCCTTCCGGATAGCCGGAGAGGCCGAGCAGCACCTGATAGCCCTCTTCCGCCAACCGGTCGGTCAGATACTGGACCGAGGCCGAGAACAGCACGTGCGCCACCGTCGGGACGATCGCCGCGACCAGCCGGGTGCGGCTCGAGGCGAGGCCGCCGGCGAGCAGGTTGGGAACGTAGCCCGAGGACTCGATCGCCTGCTCGACGATCCGCCGGATGTCCTCCGAGACGGTCTCCGGCCGATTGATCACCCGCGACACGGTCATCGACGAGACGCCGGCGAGACGGGCGACGTCGCCGAGTGTGATCCGACCGGTCGACGGGCGCGCGCCACGGCTGCGCCGCTTCGGCCGGACCGGCGTGCCGGCCTCGCCGACGGGGTCGTCCTTCGATGGAGTATCGTTCAAGGGGGGGCCTTCGCTGACTGTCCGCCGACGATCTCGAACGCCGACGTGCGGCGGCTCGGCGTTCGCGGTGACTCTGGACGAAATCGCGGCGGAGCGGAAGGGCCGTGCACGAGACGGCGCGACGAAGGCGCTCCGGCGGCCCGCCGGGTGGGGACGACCGGTCTCGGAGGGGGCTCGCTCCGGACTTTTTCGAGCGGAGTAAGTGAAGATCCGCTGGTACGTCATCGTATGATTTGGTAGCGCTAACATGTCCAGTCGAACGAAAGTGCTCGGATAATTCCGGGCGGAAATCCGCCGAACCCGCAATTTTCGTCGACTGTTGCGAAGCGCCCGTGCCATAAGGGTGCCTGCCAGGGAGCATGCGTCGTCCTATGACTAATTCATCCCCCGTCACCGCCGGTTCCACCCCGAAGATCGTCCGGATGCGCGTCGTTCCGGTCGCCGGACAGGACGGCATGCTGCTCAATCTCTCCGGAGCGCATGCCCCGTTCTTCACCCGTAATCTGGTCATCCTGACCGACTCGGCCGGCAACACCGGTGTCGGCGAAGTGCCCGGCGGCGAGAAGATCCGCCAGACGCTCGAAGATGCGACCAGCCTCGTCGTCGGCCGTCAGATCGGCGCCTGGAACGCCATCCTCAACGACATGCGCCGCGCCTTCGCCGATCGCGATTCGGGCGGCCGCGGTCTGCAGACCTTCGACCTGCGCATCGCCATCCACGCGGTGACCGCGGTCGAAGCGGCGCTCCTCGATCTGGTCGGCCAGTTCCTCGGCGTTCCCGTCGCCGCCCTGCTCGGCGAAGGCCAGCAGCGCGAGAAGGTGCCGGTGCTCGGCTACCTGTTCTACGTCGGTGACCGCACCAAGACCGATCTGCCCTATCGCAGCGAGCCCGATGGCGAGATCGAGTGGTTCCGCATCCGTCACGACGAGACGCTGACCCCCGATGCGGTCGTCCGTCACGCCGAGGCGACCCACGCCCATTATGGTTTCAAGGACTTCAAGCTGAAGGGCGGCGTGCTCTCCGGCGAGGCCGAGATGGAGGCGATCGTCGCGCTCCACGAGCGCTTCCCCGATGCCCGCATCACCCTCGATCCGAACGGCGCCTGGTCGCTCGAGGAGGCGATCCGTCTGTGTCGCGACAAGCACGGCATCCTCGCCTATGCCGAGGATCCCTGCGGTGCCGAGCGCGGTTTCTCCGGCCGCGAGATCCTCTCCGAGTTCCGTCGCGCCACCGGCCTGCCGACCGCCACCAACATGATCGCCACCGACTGGCGCCAGATGGGCCATTCGGTGATGCTGCAGTCGGTGTCGATCCCGCTCGCCGACCCGCACTTCTGGACCATGGCCGGTTCGGTCCGGGTCGCCCAGATGTGTGCCGAATGGGGGCTCACCTGGGGTTCGCATTCCAACAATCACTTCGACGTGTCGCTGGCCATGTTCACCCACGTCGCCGCGGCGGCGCCGGGCAACATCACCGCGATCGACACCCACTGGATCTGGCAGGACGGGCAGCGGCTGACCAAGCAGCCCTACCTGATCCGCGACGGTTTCCTGACCGTTCCGGAGCGCCCCGGTCTCGGCGTCGAGATCGACCTCGATCAGGTCGAGAAGGCCAACGAGCTCTACGTGAAGCACTGCCTGGGTGCCCGCGACGACGCGATGGCGATGCAGTACCTGATCCCCGGCTGGACCTTCGACAACAAGCGCCCCTGCCTGGTGCGTTGATCACCGGAGGCGGCGGGGCCTCCCCGCCGCCTCGTTTCGAATGAGCGCCGAAGCGCGCCGAACGAGATGAGAGGAATCCCGATGTCCGCGACCACCCCCTACACCGCCTTTCCCAACGATTTCCGCCGGCGCGTGCTCTCGGGGGATCGCCTGATCGGATGCTGGAGCGCGCTCGGCAGCCCGATCACCACCGAGGTCCTCGGTCTCGCCGGCTTCGATTGGCTGCTGATCGATTCCGAGCACGCCCCCAACGACGTGCTGTCGATGATCCCGCAGCTGATGGCGCTGAAGGACAGCCCCTCGGCGCCGGTGGTGCGTCCCGCCTGGAACGACACCGTGCTGATCAAGCGTCTGCTCGACGCCGGCTTCTACAACTTCCTGGTCCCCTTCGTGCAGTCGGCCGCGGAAGCCAGGGCCGCGGTCGCCGCCACCCGCTATCCGCCGGCCGGCGTGCGCGGCGTGTCGGTGTCGCAGCGCTCGAACAAGTACGGGACCGTCGCCGACTACCAGAAGCGGGTCAACGACGAGATCTGCGTCATCGTCCAGATCGAGAACAAGGCCGGCGTCGAAGCCGCCGCCGAGATCGCCGCGATCGACGGGGTCGACGG
Organism: uncultured Alphaproteobacteria bacterium; assembly: GCA_937919435.1. Classification (GTDB taxonomy): domain Bacteria; phylum Pseudomonadota; class Alphaproteobacteria; order Rhizobiales; family Ancalomicrobiaceae; genus Siculibacillus. Next base: position 29,710 of record CALFRR010000010.1, read on the forward strand.
TCTGTTCGTCGGTCCCTCCGATCTGGCCGCTGCGCTCGGCCATCTCGGCAACGCCAACCACCCCGACGTCCAGGCGGCGATGAAGGTCGTCTTCGCCGCGGCCAAGGCCGCCGGCAAGACCTCCGGCATCCTCGCGCCGGTCGAAGCCGACGCCCGCCGCTATCTCGAGCAGGGCGTCAACTTCGTCGCCGTCGGCTCCGATCTCGGCGTCTTCCGCGCCGGCACCCAGGCGCTGCGCGACAAGTATCTCTGACCACAGGTTCTGCGACGGGAGCCGAGGCTCCCGTCGCCGCGTCACCCGTTCCCGAAACGCCCGCGGTCCGAGGTCTCGGCCGCGGCGCCGATACGAAGAGGTCTCCCACATGAAGCTCGGTTTCGTCGGTCTCGGCATCATGGGCACGCCGATGGCGGGCCATCTGCTCGCCGCCGGTCACGAAGTCACCGCCTACGACGTCAAGCCGTTGCCGGCCGAACTGGTCGCCAAGGGGCTGAAGGCGGCCAAGTCGTCGAAGGAAGCGGCCGCCGCGGCCGAGATCTTCTTCATCATGGTCCCCGACACCCCGCACGTCGGCGCCGTCCTGTTCGGTGAGAACGGTGCGGCCGAGGGCCTGAAGAAGGGCACCATCGTCGTCGACATGTCCTCGATCTCGCCGATCGAGACCAAGCAGTATGCCGCCAAGGTCGAGGCGCTCGGCGCCGAATATCTCGACGCCCCGGTCTCCGGCGGCGAGGTCGGCGCCAAGGCGGCGACGCTGTCGATCATGGTCGGCGGCAAGGACGAGGTCTTCGCTCGAGTTCAGCCGCTGTTCCAGCTGATGGGCAAGAACATCACCCTGGTCGGCGGTGTCGGCGCCGGTCAGACCGCCAAGGTCGCCAACCAGATGATCGTCGCGATGACCATCGAGGCGGTCGGCGAGGCGTTGCTGTTCGCCTCCAAGGCCGGGGCCGATCCGGCTCGCGTCCGTCAGGCGCTGATGGGCGGCTTCGCCTCGTCGAAGATCCTCGAGGTGCACGGCGATCGGATGGTAAAGCGGACCTTCGATCCGGGCTTCCGGATCGCGCTGCACCAGAAGGACCTGAACCTCGCGCTGACCGCGGCCAAGCAGATGGGCGTGTCGCTGCCCAACACCGCGACCTGTCAGGAGCTGTTCAACGCCTGCGCCGCCCACGGCGGTTCGGCCTGGGATCACTCCGGCATGGTCAGGGCGCTGGAGATGCTGGCGAACTTCGAAGTCGGCCAGAAGGCCTGAGCTCGAACCGGACGGGTCCGCGGGGAAACTTGCCCCGTTCTCCCACGGACCCCCGATCAGCGGGCGCGAGGCCGGACGGTCTCGCGCCCGTCGTCGTGAGACGGTGGCGCCGTCCGGACGGACTGCGCCACCGCTCCCGCCCGTCAGCCCGCCGACCGAGGATGCCGATGATGCCCGACAGCCCTGCCCCGATCTCCGATCCGCGCGCCCTGCTGCGCGCCATGTTCGACGCCGCGGTCGCCGCCGCCCAGCCGGCGCTGACCATTCCGCCGCACCTGCCGGAAGCGCCGAAGGGCCGGCTGATCGTGATCGGTGCCGGCAAGGCTTCGGCAGCCATGGCGAAAGCGGTCGAGGACGCCTGGACCGGCGAACTCTCCGGTCTCGTCGTCACCCGCTACGGCTATGCCGTCGACTGCGCGAAGATCGAGATCGTCGAGGCCGCCCATCCGGTGCCCGATGCCGCGGGTCTGGCCGCGGCGGAGCGGATCCGCGATCTCGTCGCCTCGGCGGGGGAGGGCGACACCGTGCTGGCGCTGATCTCAGGCGGCGGCTCCTCGCTGCTGGCGCTGCCCGGCGAAGGGCTCGGCCTCGACGACAAGCAGGCGGTCAACAGGGCGCTGCTGAAGTCCGGCGCCACCATTTCCGAGATGAACTGCGTGCGCCGCCACCTCTCCGGCATCAAGGGCGGCCGCCTCGCGGCCCTCGCCCATCCGGCGAAGGTGGTGACGCTGCTGATCTCCGACGTTCCCGGCGACGACCCGAAGGACATCGCCTCCGGCCCGACGGTCGCCGACGACACCACCTGCGCCGACGCACTGGCGATCGTCACCCGCTACGGCATCGACCTGCCGCCTCATGTCCGCGACCTGCTGGCGAGCGGCCGCGGCGAATCGGTGAAGCCCGACGATCCGCGGCTCGCCGGTCACGAGGTGCGGATCGTCGCCGCACCGCAGGCCTCGCTCGACGCCGCCGCCGCGGTGGCCCGCGCCGCCGGTCTGCCGGTCCATGTCCTCGGCGATGCGATTGAGGGCGAGGCCCGCGACGTCGGCACCTGCCTCGCCGGTCTCGCCCGTCAGGTGGCGACCCGCGGCCAGCCCTTCGCCGCACCCTGCGTGCTGCTGTCGGGCGGCGAGACCACCGTCACCGTGCGCGGCGACGGTCGCGGCGGCCGCAACGTCGAGTTCCTGCTCGCCCACACCGTCGCCCTCGACGGTCTTCCCGGCGTCTGGGCGCTCGCCGCCGACACCGACGGGGTCGACGGGCTCGAGGAGATCGCCGGCGCGATCGCCGGCCCCGACAGCCTCGCCCGCGCCTGGGCGCAGGGCATCCGTCCGAAGGAGGCCTTGGCGCGGAACGACGGGCATGGCTTCTTCGGAAGCCTCGGCGACGCCGTGATCTCCGGTCCGACCCTGACCAACGTCAACGACTTCCGCGCCGTGATCGTCCTGCCCGAGAGAGAGGCCACCCGATGAAGACCGTCCGTCTGCCCTGCGGCGAAGAGATCCCCGCCCTCGGACAGGGTACCTGGATGATGGCCGAGACCAAGGGCCGCCGCGCCGACGAGATCGCCTCGATCCGCCGTGGCCTCGACCTCGGCCTGACCCTGGTCGACACCGCCGAGATGTACGGCGAAGGCGCCTCCGAGCGTCTCATCGGCGAGGCGATCGCCGGGCGTCGCGACGAGGTCTTCCTGGTCACCAAGGTCTATCCGCACAACGCCGGCCGCCAGCGGGCGATCGCCGCCTGCGAGCGTTCGCTCGCTCGGCTCGGTACCGACCGGATCGACCTCTATCTGCTCCACTGGCGCGGCAGCGTGCCCTTCGCCGAGACCGTCGAGGCCTTCGAGACCCTGAAGCGCGACGGCAAGATCCGCCACTGGGGCGTGTCGAACCTCGATCCCGCCGACATGGCGGAACTGGTCACCACCCCCGGCGGCGACGCCGTCCAGGTGAATCAGGTCCTCTACAACCTGTCGCGGCGCGGCATCGAATGGGATCTGCTGCCCTGGTCGAAGGCCCGCGGGCTGCCGGTCATGGCCTATTCGCCGATCGAACAGGCCCGCCTGCTCGCCGATCGCGATCTCGTCCGCCTCGCCCACGACCACGGCTGCACCGCGGCGCAGCTGGCGCTCGCCTGGGTGCTCGACCGCGACGGGGTGATCGCCATTCCGAAGACCTCGCATCCGGCCCGGCTCGAAGAGAATGCCGGGGCGCTCGAGGTGAAGATCACGCCGGAGATCCGGGCCGCTCTCGACGCGCTGTTCCCGCCGCCGCGCGGCTCGACCCCGCTCGAGATGCTCTGAGCGCACGACGGCGGACACCGGGGATCTTGAATCGCCTCGGACTTTCTCCGATATGACGATCGACCGGTGGTGGCGGCGGCCCGCGCCGCCACCACCCGATTTTCGTGCCGACGAGAACAGACATGACCGATACCATCGACCGCCCGACGGAAACCCATGCCTTTCAGGCCGAAGTCTCGCGCCTTCTCCATCTCATGGTGCACTCGGTCTATTCCAACCGCGACATCTTCCTGCGCGAGTTGATCTCCAACGCCGCCGACGCCTGCGAGAAACTGCGCTACCTGTCGCTGGAGAACCCGGCGCTGCTCGGCGAGGGCGGCGAGCTCGCGATCACCCTGACCGCCGACAAGGACGCCAAGACCCTGACCGTCGCCGACGACGGCATCGGCATGAGCCGCGACGAGCTGGTCGAGAACCTCGGCACCATCGCCAAGTCGGGAACCAGGGCCTTCCTCGAGGCGGTCGGCGAGGCCGGCGGCAAGTCGTCCAATCTGATCGGCCAGTTCGGCGTCGGCTTCTACTCGGCCTTCATGGTGGCGAGCCGGGTGGTGGTCACCTCCCGCCGCGCCGGTGCGGCCGAAGCCTGGACCTGGATCTCCGACGGCATCGCCGGCTACGAGGTCCGTCCCGCCGAGGAGGGCGAGGCCCCGGCCCGCGGCACCGTCGTCCGGCTCGAGCTCAACGACGAGAGCCTGACCTATGCCGACCGCGCCACCGTCGAGCGGATCGTCGAGACCTATTCGGCGCACGTGCCGGTGCCGGTGCGCTTCGTCGAAGCCGGCGAGGAGGCGAAGTCGCTCTCCGACGGCTCGGCACTGTGGGCGAAGCCGAAGTCCGAGGTCACCAAGGAGGCCTACAAGGAGTTCTACGGCAACGTCTCCGGCCAGTGGGACGAGCCGGCGCTGACCCTCCACTACAAGGCCGAGGGTCGCCACGAATATTCGGTGCTGATGTTCGTGCCGTCGATGAAGCCGTTCGACCTGTTCGATCCGGAGCGCAAGGGCCACGTCAAGCTCTACGTCCGCCGCGTCTTCATCGCCGACGACGTCGATCTGCTGCCGCACTGGCTGCGCTTCGCCCGCGGCGTGGTCGACAGCGAGGATCTGCCGCTCAACCTGTCGCGCGAGATGCTGCAGCACAATCCGGTGCTGGAGGCGATCCGCAAGAACGTCACCTCGCGCCTGCTCTCCGAACTCGCCAAGACCGCCGAGCACGACGCCGAGACCTTCTCGAAGATCTGGGGCGCCTTCGGTGCGGTGATCAAGGAAGGCCTCTACGAGGACGCCGACCGGCGCGACGCGATCTTCGAGATCGCCCGCTTCCGCACCACCACCTCCGGCGACGCTCCGCGGTCGCTGAAGGACTATGTGGCCGGTCTGAAGCCCAACCAGACCAAGATCTACTACCTGCTCGCCGACGACCTCGCCCGGGCCGAGGCGAGCCCGCATCTCGAGGGCTTCGCCGCGCGCGGCATCGAGGTGCTGCTGCTCACCGATCCGGTCGACACCTTCTGGGTCCGCACCGCGCTCGGCTTCGACGGCAAGCCCTTCGCCTCGGTGACGCAGGGCTCGTCCGATCTCGACCAGATCCCGCTCCTCGATGCGGAGAAGGCGGCCGAGACCACCGACGCCGCGGCGGTCGCCGGGCTGATCGAGAAGCTGAAGACGGTGCTCGGCGAGAAGGTCTCGGAAGTGCGGGTCTCCGCCCGCCTCGCCGACAGCCCGGCCTGTCTGGTGGCGCCCGACTTCGGTCCGGACAAGCAGTTCGAGAAGATCATGGCCCGCCACCAGGGCACCGCCGCCTTCGGCAAGCCGATCCTGGAGATCAACCCGCGCCACGAACTGGTCGCCGCGATCTCCGCCCGACTGGCCGGCGGCGGCGAGATCGTCGACGATGCTGCGGTGCTGCTGCTCGGTCAGGCGCGGATCGCCGACGGCGAGGCGCCCGAGGATCCCGCCGACTTCGGCCGCCGCCTCGCCCGGGTGCTGGCGACGGCGCTGAAGGCCTGATCCGTCCGACGAACGAACCACGGGCATCGCGGGGCCTGCCCCCGCGATGCCGTCTCCGGCGGTCGCCCGCCGTCCGTGCCGCCCCGCCGCCGCGCCCTTCCTCCGCGGCTTCCTCCCCCGGTCCGGCGCCGTTCGGCGCCCGCGAGGTCCGGAGCATGAGCGACGCCGAGGCCGCGGCTCCGCGGCGCCGATCCCGACTTCTCCCCGTCCTGGCGCTGCTCGTCGTCGGCGGCGTCCTGACGGCGGCGGTGATCGGCTACAGGCTGTTCGTGTCGCACGACGGCCGGCTCGGACTGTGGCGGGTGGTCCACGAGTTCTGCGTCCCGGCCGAGCGGCTGGCGGGCGTGCCCTTCCCCTGTCTCGACGTCCGCCCCGACGGCGGCCGGGCCCTGGTTCGGGCGCCGTTCGGCGGTCACGAGTTTCTGGTGGTGCCGACCGCCCGGGTGACCGGGCTCGAGGATCCCGTCGCCCGCACGCCCGAGATGCCGGATCTCTGGTCGGTCGCCTGGGCCGAACGTGGCCGCATCGCCGCGGCGGTCGGCCGGCCGATCCCCGACGACCGGATGGCCTTCGCGATCAACTCCCGCTCGGCCCGCTCGCAGGACCAGTACCACATCCACGTCGATTGCCTGGACGCCGACGTCCGCGCCCGCCTGCGCACCGCGGGGCTCGGCCTCGCCGGCGAGTGGCGCGAGGCCCGCCCGATCGGCGACGACGGCCCGCGCTATCGGATCCGCCGGATCGCCCTCTCCGACCTCGCCCGCGAACGGCCGGAGGCGCTGATCTTCCGTGAACTGGCGCCGCGCCGGGAGCAGGTGCCCTTCCTCTCCTTCGCGCTGATCGGCACCGGCGAAGGCGGCGCCGACCCGAGCTTCCTCCTCGCGGCGACCTACGGCGTCGGCCCCTGGGACGGCGGACACGCCGAGGAACTGATGGACCACTCCTGCGGCAGAGGGTGAGACGATCGGCCCCTCATACCGAGTTCACGACGTTTCGACCCCTTCGAAACGTCGTGAACGAAGGCGAGCCCGAACGGGCGTCGGCCGGTCGGGCCGTACCGCTCATGAGATTCGGACGAGTCCGAACTTCATGAACCCGGTATCAGGTCCGCCGCGTCGCCCGGGCGTTGCCGGCGAGGTGGCGGAAGCGCTCGGACACCGCGAGGCAGGTGACCAGATAGAAGATCCCGACGACGATGTTGGCCTCGAGCGAATAGGCCTGCCATTCGACGTCGGCGGTGGCCAGCCGCGAGGTCGCCATCAGGTCGTAGAGGCCGACGATGGCGACCAGCGAGGTGTCCTTGAAGCCGCCGATGATCGAGTTGGTCAGCGCCGGCAGGGCGGTCCGGAGCGCCTGCGGCAGCACCACCAGCCGCAGCGTCCGCCACGGCGACAGCCCGATGGCGCGAGCCGCTTCGATCTGACCGTGGTCGAAGTCGTCGAGGCCGGAGCGCACGTCCTCGGCGAAATAGGCGGCGTGGAACACCGTCAGCACGACGAAGATCGAGATCATCGACGAGATCTGCACCCCCGGCGGCAGCAGCAGCGGCAGGATGAACACGCCGGCGAACAGCACCGCGACCATCGGAATGCCGCGCACCGTCTCGATCCAGGTGATCGCCACCGCTCGGATCACCGGCGCCTCGGCCTTGCGGGCGATCGCCAGCGCGATCCCGATCGGCAGCGCCAGCGCCATGGTGAAGACCGACAGGAACAGCACCAGCGGCATGCCGTTCCAGCGGGTGGCGTCGACCCGCGAGAGGCCGAGGAACCCGCCCGACAGGAGCGCCAGATTGACCAGGCAGCCGGCCAGGAACAGTCCGGCGAGCGAGCCGAAACCGCCGCGCCAGAACAGTGCCACGGCGACCGTGACCACGGTCACCAGCGAGGCGATCTGCGCCCGCCAGCGCTCGTCGAACGGATAGGTGCCGGTCAGGATGACGTCGCCCTTGACCCTCAGGAACGCCCAACAGGCGCCGTGCGCCGCCTTGCAACTGGCGACGTCGCCGGAGAAGCCGACCGCGTCGACGGCCAGCCAGCGCACGGTGATCGGCACCGCCCAGGCGAGGAAGGCGAGAGTGGCGAGCGTCAGCGCGGTGTTGATCGGCCCGTCGAACAGATTGGCCTTCGCCCATTCGCGGGCGACGACGTGGCGGGGCCGGCGCGGGGCGGTCGAGGACGGGATCATCGGGCATGCCCCACGGGTCGGGTGACCGCGGCGAACCAGTTCAGCGCCGCCGCGGTGGTGAGGTTGATCGCCAGGAACACCGCCATCACCACGATCATCAGCTCGACCGGCCGGAAGGTCTGGTTGACCGCGGTGTTCATCACCCCGACCAGATCGGAGTAGCCGACGGCGAGGGCGATCGAGGTGTTCTTGATCAGGTTCAGATACTGGTTGCCGAGCGGCGGCACGATCACCCGCACCGCCTGAGGCAGCACGATCAGCCGCAGGATCCGGCCCGGCCGAAGGCCGAGCGCCGCCGCTGCCTCGTGCTGGCCGCGGCCGACCGAGACGATGCCGCCGCGCACGATCTCGGCGATCTGGCTGGCGTGGTAGATCGACAGCGACAGCCACAGCGCGGTGAACTGCACCGTCAGATGGGCGCCGCCGACGATGTTGAAGCCGCCGAGCTTCGGCTGCGACCACTCGATCACCACCAGCCCGAAGATCTGCGCCAGCCAGACCACGCCGACCAGCGCCGCGGCGGCGGGCAGCGCCACCGGACGGCGGACCCCGGTCGCGTCCTGATGGCGGCGCACCGCCCGGCTCCAGGCGATCGTTCCGGCGAGCCAGAAGAAGAACAGGCCGATCAGCAGCTCTCCGCCGCGGGCGAGATCCGGCCACGGCAGATAGAGCCCGCGGTTGGCCAGCAGCGCGCCCCCCGGCAGCACCCAGGCCTGCCGCACCAGTGGCAGCCCGCGCACCATCGCGAGATAGATCGCGAGCACGATCAGCAGCTTCGGCAAGTTGCGCAGCAGTTCGATGTAGGTCCGCGCCAGCATCCGGACCAGCCAGTTGCGGCTGGTCGAAGCGACGCCGATCGCCAGCCCGACGACCGTGGCGAGCAACAGCGTGGTGGCGGCGAGCAGCAGGGTGTTGATCAGACCGACCAGCAGCACCCGGGCGTAGCTGTCCTTCGGCGTGTAGGCGATCAACTGCTCGGAGACGTCGAACCCCGCCTCGCGCGACAGGAAGGTGAAGTCGACGGCGATGCCGGAGGCCGCGAGGTTGCGCGTGACGTTGAGGTGGGCGAAATAGCCGAAGGCGAAGAGCGCCACCGCGAAGGCGATCTGCCAGACGATCCGCTTCAGTTTGCGGCGGGTGAACTTCGGCTTCGGCGGACGTCGATCCGTCGCTGGGGCATCGGTCGTCGGACGGAGAGTCGTGGTCGCGGCCATGAAGGATCCGGGGTCGGCGGTGGGGCGGGGCGGAGCGGAGCCTCTTCGGCCCGGCCGTCGCGTCGGGCGAGAGCATAAGGGCGGACGGGAAAATGGCAAACGACCTCGCTGCGACTCTGCTGCCGATCCCCGGGATATCCGGCCGGCTCCACCTGTCTCCCTGTCCGGGGCGGCGTGGCGGCGCCGACGAGGTCGCGCGCGACCTCGCCGCCATCGCCGGGCGCGGCGCCTCCCGGCTGGTCACCCTGGTCGAGGCCGACGAGTTGCCGATCCCGCTCGCCGACTGGCGTGCCGCGGTCGCCGCCGCCGGCCTCGCCTTCCACCATCTGCCGATCACCGACTACGGCGTGCCCGACGCCGGCTTCGAGGCGGCCTGGGCCGAGATCGATCTGCCGGCCCGGTTGCGCGCGGGGGAGACCGTCGCGGTCCACTGCCGTGCCGGGATCGGCCGCACCGGCACCGTCGCCGCCCGCCTGCTGGTCGAGACGGCGGGGTTCGAACCCGCCGCGGCGATCGCCCTGGTGCGTTCCGCCCACGTCGCCACGGCGGTCGAGACCGCCGCCCAGGCGGCCCATCTCGCCGAGGTCCACCGCCGGCTCGGCGGCTCGTCGTGACACCGCCGCGGAATTCCGGCGGTTGCGGGCCGGCGGCGTGATCTCGGACTTGTGAGCGGGCGAACGACCTGCTTACTGTGCGGCCGTTCAATCCGGACGGCGCCGACGCCGTCCCTCTCGGAGATGCCCGATGTCGATCAGAACCCTCGTCTCGGCGGCCTTCGCCGTGGCCGTCCTCGCTCCCGCCGTCGCCGAAGCCGGTCCGGTCCTCGACCAGATCAAGAAGGACGGCAAGATCATCTGCATCGTCAATCCGAAGTCGCCGGGCTTCTCGGTGCCCGATGCGCAGGGCGTGTTCCAGGGGTTCAACGTCGACTTCTGCCGGATGGCGGCGGCGGCGATCTTCGGTGACGCCACCAAGGTCGACATCCGCGGCGTCGGCTTCTCCGACAGCCTGAAGACGCTGGTCGCCGGCGGTGGCCACATGGCCTCGCGCTCGATCACCGCGACCGGCACCCGCGACGCCGATCCGGGCCTCGCCTTCGTCACCACGACCTTCTTCGACGGTCAGGGCTTCATGGTGCCGAAGGCCTCCGGCATCAAGTCGGCGACCGAACTGAACGGCGCCACGGTCTGCGCCGAGGAGGGCTCGACCACCCTCCTGAACCTCGCCGACTGGTTCGGCGACCACAAGCTCAAGTACAAGATCGAGAACTTCACCGACATGACGGCCCGCCTGCAGGCCTTCTATTCGGGCAAGTGCGACGTCATGTCGAACGACTTCACCGCGCTCGCCGCCAACCGGCAGCTCGCCGAGAAGCCCGACGCCTACGACCTGCTGCCGGAGATGATCTCCTCCGAGCCGCTGGCGATCGTCTCGCGCCCCGACACCGAGCTGCAGAAGACCCTGTTCTGGAGCTTCCAGGTGATGCTCACCGCCGAACAGTACGGCGTCGATCAGAAGAACATCGGCGAAGTGATGGGCAAGCTCTCCGCCCAACCGGCGGCCGTGCAGCGCCTGTTCGGCGACAAGGGCGCCGCCGCCGACATGGCCGAGAAGCTGGGCATCAATCCGAAGTGGGCGGTCGAGATCATCCGTCAGGTCGGCAACTACGGCGACGTCTTCGAGCGTCACCTCGGCCTCAAGACCCCGCTCGGCATCGACCGCGCCAAGACCCCGAACCGTCTCGCCAAGGACGGCGGCCTGCTGATCACCTATCCGATCCGCTGATCCGAGCGACGGCGACACGAAAGAGCCCGCGGTCGGCGACGACCGCGGGCTTTCTCGTCTCGGGGATCGATCGAAGCGCTCGGAACTCGTCCCCGATCGATCCTCACACTCTCCCGTCGTCCCCGGCCGGAGTGCGGTGGATGGGAAGGAAATTCAATTATTTCAATGGGTTGTCGTGCTCGCCGGGTCCTCTTGCCGGCGCTGGCGCGCCGCCGGAGACGACGGGAGAGCGAGTGGCGACGTGGTCGGCCGATCGCTCTCCCGAAGTGTGCAGAGGATTTGGCGGCAGTCGATCTCGTCAGCGGATCTCGTCGAAGATCGCAGTGTGGACGACGCCGTCGCGGCCCATCCAGGCCCGATACATGCCCGACGAGTTGTAGGGCAGGGCGACGTTGCCCTCGCCGTCGACCGCGATCAGGCCGCCCGAGCCGCCGAGCGGCGCGATCTCGGCGACGATGTCGACGGCCGCCCGCGCCAACGGCTGACCGGCCAGCCGCATCCGCGCGTCGATCTCGTGGGCGACGGCGTTGCGGATGAAGAACTCGCCGTGGCCGGTCGCCGAGATCGCACAGGTGCGGTCGTCGGCCCAGGTGCCGGCCCCGAAGATCGGGCTGTCGCCGACCCGGCCCGGCTGCTTGGCGGTCATCCCGCCGGTCGAGGTCGCCGCGGCGAGGTGACCGGCGGCGTCGAGCGCCACCGCGCCGACCGTGCCGTGCTTGCGCGACTCGTCGCCGTCGTCGGCGCCGCCGGCCGCCCGGCGCGCCATCTCGGCATCGAGCGCGGCGAGCCGTTCGGGCGTGCCGAACCACGCCGGGTCCATGTGCTCGAGCCCGATCTCGCGGCAGAAGCGGGCGGCCCCTTCGCCGGTCAGCAGCACGTGCTCGGTCTTCTCCATCACCGCCCGCGCCGCGAGGATCGGATGGCGCGGTCCGCAGATTCCGGCGACCGCACCGGCGGCCCGATCGATGCCGTTCATGATCGCCGCGTCCATCTCGTGGGTCCGGGCGGTGGTGTAGACGGCGCCGTGGCCGGCGTTGAACTGGGTGTCCTCCTCGAGTGCCATCACCGTCGCGGTGACCGCGTCGAGGGCCGTGCCGCCGTCGGCCAGGATCCTGCGGCCGGCGTCGAGCGCCGCGGCGAGCCCGGCGTGATAGGCGGCCTCCTTCTCTGCGGTCATCAGATCGCGGCGGATGGTACCGGCGCCGCCGTGCAGCGCGATGACGGGAACGTGGATCATGTCGTACCTCGGGAAGGAGCGGGTCAGCGCAGCATCGCCGACATCGCGGAAAGGGTGTTCATCCAGCCGATCGCCTCGCCGACGTCGGCACAGTCGAAGGCGACGGTGGTGGCATCGGTCCGGCGGGCCGGCGGCGGCTGGGAGACGAGATCGGCGAGCGCCGAATTGGACATCACGAACTCGGCGACGAA
>CALFRR010000011.1 GCA_937919435.1 uncultured Alphaproteobacteria bacterium
CCGCCGATCCGACGGGCTCCCTCTTCCAGGAGGCCGAGTGCGATCGTACGCCCGAGCGTCGGGCTCGTCGCGGTCGAGGTGACGAATCCGAGGGAACATCCGGGTTTTTCCGGATCTGCCCCATCCACGAGATGCGCCCCGGCGGCGAAGGTCTGCGTCGGATCCACGGCGACGAGCCCGACCAGCGACGGCCGTTTCGGGTCCGCCAGCCCTTCGCGCAGCGCCGATACCGCGCCGGCGTGGACGAAGCCGGGTTTGGCGAGGCGCGCGAGCCCGAGATCGGCGAGCGTCGTGCGTCCGTCGATCTCGGCGCCGGCCGGATAACCCTTCTCCAGCCGCAGCGTGTCGAGCGCCTCGAGCCCGAACAGCACGAGCCCGTACGGCGCGCCCGCCTGCCCCAGTTCGGAGAACAGCGCCGCGGCCCTGGTCGTGTCGACGTGAAGTTCCCAGCCGCGCTCGCCGGTGAAGGAGACGCGCAGCAGGCGCAGCGGAATGCCGCCGCGGCTCGTCACCGTGACGTGGCTCATGTGCGGCATCGCCGCATCCGAGAGGTCGACCACCTCGCCGAGCAGACCGGCGACGACCTCCCGCGCCTTCGGTCCGGTCACCGCCAGCGCCGCGAAGCGCACCGTCGCCGGGGTCACCGCGACTTCGAGGTCGGGCCAGTCGATCTGCAGCCGTTTGGCGAAGACGAGCTCGATCTCCGCCGCCTTGGCGGTGGTGGTGGTCAGGTAGAAGCGGGTCTCGTCGATCCGGCAGACGATGCCGTCGTCGAAGACGTGGCCGTCGTCGCGCAGCATCACCGCATACCGCGCCCGCCCGGGCTGCAACGTCCCGATCCGGTTCGCATAGATCCGTTCGAGGAACTCGACCGCGTCGGGTCCTTCGACGAAGAACTTGCCGAGGGTCGAGACGTCGCAGACGCCGACGCCCTCGCGCACCGCCCGCGCCTCTCGGAGCGCCGCCGCGGCGAGCCCCTCGCCGGGCCGCGGATAGTGGTGCGGCCGGAGCCACGCCCCGGTGCGGATGAACACCGCTCCCTCGGCGGCATGGAGATCGTGCAGCGCCACCAGCGCGGTCGGCCGCAGATGGGTGCCCACCTGCCGTCCGGCGAAGGCGCCGAGCGACACCGGCGTGTAGGGCGGTCGGTAGAGCGTCGTGCCGACCGCCTCCGGAGCGAGCCCGCGAGCCGCCGCCAGCGTGGCGATCGCCGCGAGATTGGCGGTCTTGCCCTGATCGATCGCCATGCCCAGCGTCGTGTAGCGCTTCATGTGCTCGACCGAAACGTAGCCCTCGCGCGCCGCCAGTTCGACGTCGGAGACCTTGACGTCGTTCTGGAAGTCGAGGAACGCACCCTTCGCCGAAGGCGGCGGGGGCGGCGCCTCGCCCGGGGTCGGTGCCGGCCGGGCCGGCACGGCCCTGCCCGAACCGCGGCCGAGGAAGGCGGCGACCCGCTCGGCGACCGCGACACCGTCGGCCTCCGCCGCCACACGACCGCCGCGCCCGTCGGCGCCACCGGCGACGAACAGCGGCCCGCCCCGTTCGGCGAGCCGGAAGCTCCCGGTCACCGGATCGAACACCGGCCGGTCCCGTCCCTGGGCGGCGAGATGAATCGCCGGGGCGAACCCGGCCGACGAGATCACCGCGTCGCAGTCGATGGTGGCGGTCGGCCCGTCGAGCGGACCGATCCGCACGCCTTCGACGAGGCCGCGGCCGGCGATCGCATGGACCGCCGTGTCGGTCCTGACCGCGATGCCGAGTGCCCGTGCCCGTTCGGCGAGCCCCGGCCCGGGAGCCGCGCGCCGTTCGGCGATCACCGGCACGGCGACGCCCGCCTCGACCAGATCGAAGGCCGCCGCATAGGCCGCGTCGGTGGCGGTGGCGAGCACCACCCGCCGCCCGACCGCGACGCCGAAGCGGTTGAGATAGGTCCGCGCCGCCTGCGCGGTGAAATGGCCGGGCCGGTCGTTGTCGCCGAACACCAGCGGCTGTTCGATCGCTCCGGTGGCCAGCACCACCGCCCGGGTCCGCAGCACGTGGTGGATCTCGCGGGCCACCGCCCCCGGCGCGGTCCGCTCGACCAGACCGACGACCCCGCCGTCGAACAGGCCGTAGGCGGTGGTCGCGGCGAGCACCCGGGCGCCGGCGGAGGCGAGTTCGGCGATCCGCCGATCGACGGCGGCGGCGGGCGCCTCACCGTCGATCGGACCGCTCTCGGCGAGCAGCATGCCCCCCGGTCGATCGGCCTCGTCGGCGAGCGTCACCGACAGGCCGGCGGCGGCGAGCGTCGCGACGGCGGCGAGGCCGGCCGGCCCGGCACCGACCACCAGCACGTCGGCGAAGCCGAACTCCCGGTCGTAGCGGTCGGGATCGCGGCCATCCGGAGCGCCGCCGAGTCCGGCCGCCCTGCGGATGACGCGCTCGTAGACCGGCTCCCACCAGGACGCCGGCCACTTGAACACCTTGTAGTAGAAGCCGGCCGGCAGGAACCGCCCGAACGGCCCGGTGACGAAGGAGAGGAGATCGAAGCCGAGGCTCGGCCAGGCGTTCTGGCTCCGCACCTCGAGCCCTTCGACCAGCCGCACCATCGTCGCCCGGGCGTTGGGATCGCGCCGCGCGCCGTCGCCGAGGGTGACGAGCGCGTTCGGCTCTTCCGATCCGGCGGTCAGGATCCCGCGCGGCCGATGGTACTTGAAGCTGCGCCCGACCACCCGGACGCCGGCGCCGAGCAGCGCCGAGGCCAGCGTGTCGCCGGAAAAGCCTTCGAGCCGACGGCCGTCGAAAGTGAAGCCGAGCCGGCGCGTGCGGTCGACGAGACCACGCCCGTCGACGCGGAAGGGGCCGTTGCCGCTCATGACGCCGCTCCTTCGCTCGCCGCCGCCGGACCGGCGAAGCGGGTGGCCAGCACCTCGTGGGTCGCCGTGTCCCGGGTCACTTCGAGCCACTGCCGGCAACCGAAGGCGTGGAACCACAGTTCGCGGTGGGGTCCGCGCGGGTTGTCGCGGATGTGGACGTAGTCGAACCACGCTGCTTCGTCGGCGTCGCCCGGTGCCGGCCGGACCGGCGTCGCATCGCCGCCGTAGTGGAATTCGGTCTGATCGCGGGTCCCGCACCAGGGACAGGAGATGAGGATCATGCCGGCCTCCGATCACTGACGGTTGGGGACCGGCCCGTTGCCGGTCTCGTCGAGGAGACGGCCGCGGGCGAAACGGTCGAGGGCGAAGGGGGGGGCGAGTTCGTGCGGGGCGCCGGTCGCGGCGTGATGGGCGGCGAGCCAGCCGCCGGCGGGGATCGCCTTGAAGCCGCCGTAGCACCAGCCGACGTTGAGGATCAGCCCGTCGACCGGCGCCGCCCCGATGATCGGGCTGCCGTCCATGGTCATGTCCATGATGCCGCCCCAGTGGCGCAGCAGGCGGACCCGCGACAGGTTCGGCATCAGGCCGAGGCCGGCCGAGATCACGTCCTCGACCAGGGGCAGGTTGCCGCGCTGCGCATAGGAATTGTAGCCGTCGAGATCGCCGCCGAAGACCAGGCCGCCCTTGTCCGACTGCGAGATGTAGAAGTGGCCGGGCCCGCCCCAGACGATCACCGTGTCGACCAGCGGCTTCAGTCCCTCCGAGACGAAGGCCTGCAACAGATGGCTCTCGATCGGCAGCCGCACCCCGGCCTTCTTCGCCAGGAGCGTGCACGACCCGGCGGTCGCCAGCACCACCCGACCCGCCGAGACGTCGCCGCGGGTGGTCTTCACCCCGGCGATCCGTTCGCCTTCGAACAGGAAGTCGGTGACCTCGCAGTCCTCGACGATGTCGGCGCCGAGCGCCGAGGCGCCGCGCGCCAGCCCCCAGGCGACCGCGTCGTGGCGGATGGTGCCGGCCCGGCGCTGCATCAGCCCGCCGTAGATCGGCCACAGGCCCTCGTCCTCGCCGACCACGTTGGGCACTTCGCGCCGCACCTCGTCGCCGGAGAGGTATTCGGCATCGGTGCCGGCCAGCCGCATCATGTTGCCGCGACGGCGCAGCGCGTTCATCTCGCCGAGCGAGCAGGCGAGCATCAGACAGCCGCGTTGCGACACCATCAGATTGAAGTTCAGCCGCTCGGTCAGTCCTTCCCAGAGCTTCAGCGCATGCTCGTAGAAGCGGATGTTCTCCTCGAGCAGGTAGTTGGAGCGGAACACCGTGGTGTTGCGGCCGACGTTGCCGCCGCCGACCCAGCCCTTCTCGATCACCGCCACCCGGCGGACCCCGTGATTGGCGAGAAGGTAATAGGCGGTCGCCAGACCGTGGCCGCCGCCGCCGATCACCACGACGTCATACGTCGGTTTCAGCGTCGCCCTGCGCCACGCCGGCTCCCAGCCGGCATGGTCGAAGAGCGCCCGCCCGACGAGTGAAAAGACCGAATAGCGCTGCATCGCCCACCCTCGCCGAGACCGCCCTTCGCGTCGACGAGCCGCACCATACACCACTGTATGGAAGAGACAACGACCGCCCGATGTCGCGGCCGACGGGTCGGCATGGCTGGCGGCGACCAGCCCGGCGACCACCGCGGACGCCGTCGGCGAACCGGGACGTGGCCCTCGATCCCTGAGGGCCGCGCGGCGGGCCGCCGACGGCGAGACCGGGATCTCCCGGCCGCAAAGGAGCGGCAGATACGCCGCCGCTCCCTCGTCTCTTCATGTGGGAAGACGCGGCGTCACGCCGCCTGTGGCGAGCCGAGCGCGGTCACCGACCGCATGATCACCTTCTGCAGGACGATGAACACGAACAGCAGGCCGCCGATGACGATCCGGATCCACCAGCTGTCGAGCGACCCGTCGAAGATGATCAGGGTCTGGATCAGCCCCTGGATCAGCCCGCCGAACACCGTGCCGATCACCAGCCCGACGCCGCCGGTGAGCAGCGTCCCGCCGATCACCACCGAGGCGATCGCGTCGAGTTCGACGCCGCTCGCCGCCAGGGGATAGCCCGAGGAGGTGTAGAAGGCGTAGGTCGCCCCCGCCATCACCCCGAAGGCACCGTTCAGCGCGTAGACCCCGACGATCGTCCGCCGGACCGGCACGCCGAGCAGCAGCGCCGAGGCGGCGTCGCCGCCGACCGCGTAGACGTTGGCGCCGAACCGGGTCAGGTGGGCGATGACCAGGGCGACGATCAGCATGGCGATCATCACCAGCGCCGGCCCCGACACCCATCCGTCGCCCGGCAGCGGGATCTGGAAATCGGAGAAGGCGGTGACGAACGGATGCTTGATCGGCACCGAGTCGAGACTGATCACGAAGCACAGGCCGCGCAGCAGGAACATCGCGGTCAGCGTGACGATGAACGGCTGGATCTCGAAGGCGTCGATGACGTAGCCCATCGCCGCCCCGAGCACCACGCCGAGCACCAACAGGAGCATGATCGCCACCAGGGGATGGACGCCATGGCTGACCAGGGTGGCCGTGGCGATGCCGACGAAGCCGATCATCGACCCGACCGACAGATCGATCCCGCCGGACAGGATGACGAAGGTCATCCCCAACCCGGCGATGATGACGAAGGCGTTGTCGGTCAGGAGGTTGCCGAACACCCGAGTGGACATGAAGTGATCGAAGGTGAGGCCCCCGAGCCCGTAGAGCAGAACGAAGACGACGAAGGTCGCCATGATCGGCAGCCGGCGTTCTCTCATTTCGCTCCCCTCCCCCGGAATGCGGCGGCGAGATTGGCCACCTGGATTCTGAGCTTCGGTGCCTGGATCAGCAGGACCGCCAGGATGACCACCGCCTTGACCACCAGATTGTATTCCGGCGGCAGACCGGTCATCAGGATCGAGGTGGTCAGCGACTGGATGATCAGCACGCCGAGCAGCGTCGTGGCGAGATAGATCCGCCCGCCGCTGAGCGACGCGCCGCCCAGCACCACCGCCAGGATCGCATCGAGTTCGCTCCACATGCCGACGTTGACCGCATCCGACGAGCGGGTGTCGCCGGTGATCACCAGACCGGCCAGCGCCGCGCACACCCCGGCGATGCCGTAGGCGCCGAGCGTCACCGTCCGGGTCGCGATGCCGGTCAGCCGGGCGGCGGACGGATTGGCGCCGACCGCCTCGACGAACAGGCCGAAGGCGGTCCGCCGCAACAGTGCCCACAGGATCAGTGCCACCCCGACCACCAGGAACAGGCGGGTCGGGATGATCCAGATGCTCCCCGAGGAGACGAAGCTGAAGAAGTCGGACCGGAAGGTCGGTATCCGGCCGCCGTTGATCATCAACGCCATGCCGCGCCCGGCGACCATCAGGATCAGGGTGGCGATGATCGGCTGGATGCCCAGCGCCGCCACCAGGAAGCCGTTCCACAGGCCGCAGGCGAGCCCGGCGGCGAGGCTGATCGCGATCACCGAAGCCGGGTCCCAGCCCTCGTGGATGTAGTGCGCCATCACCGCGGAGGCGATCGCCACCACCGAACCGACCGACAGGTCGATGCCGCTGGTGCCGATCACCACCGCCATGCCGAGCGCGATCAGCATGATCGGCGTACCGCGGTAGACGATGTCGACGAGGCTGCCGTAGAGGCGCCCCTCGACGATCCGGATCGAGAAGAAGGCCGGCTCGATCAGGCCGACGATCACCAGGATCGTCGCCAGAGCCATCAACGGCCACACGAACGACGGCAGCGACTTCTTCTCTCTGGGCGGCCGGGCCGCCGTTTCGGTGGGGGGAGGTGTGACCGGGATCATGAGTTGGCGATCGCCTCCACGATGGTCTTCTGACTGATCGCCTCACCGGCGATCTCGCTCACCTTGCGCCGATCGCGCAGCACCACCACCCGGTGGCTGAACGCGACGATCTCTTCGAGTTCGGAGGAAGCGACGACCAGCGCCAGCCCCTCCCGGCACAGCCGACGGATCAGCGCGACGATCTCGGCGTGGGCGCCGATGTCGATGCCGCGGGTCGGCTCGTCGAGGATCAGGAAACGCGGCTTGGCGAGCAGCCAGCGCGCCAGGATCACCTTCTGCTGGTTGCCGCCGGACAATTGCCCGACCGGCTTCTCGGCGTCCGGCGTGGCGATGCCGAGCGCCTGGATCATCTCGCCGGCGAGCCGGTCCTGCTCGGCCCGCGACAGCTGCCGCCACCAGCCGCGCCTGCACTGCAGCGCCAGGATCAGGTTCTCCCGGACCGACAGGCCGAGGATCAGGCCGTCGTGCTTGCGGTCCTCCGGGCAGAAGCCGAACCCCCGCGCGATCGCCTGGCTCGGCGACTTCAGCGAAACCGCCTCGCCGTCGATCTCCAGCCGGCCCTGGTCGGCCTTCTCGGCGCCGAACAACAGTTTCGCGGTCTCCGTCCGCCCCGAGCCGAGCAGCCCGGCGAGACCGACGACCTCGCCGGCGCGCACCGAGAGATCGATCGGCTGCATCAGCCGCGACCGCCCGAGCCCCTTGGCCGCGACCAGCGGGGTCGCGCCCTCGACGATGCTGTCGGCGGTCGGCCGGGCGGCGAAGTCGCTCTCGATCTGCTTGCCGAGCATCATCGTCACCAGCCGCATCCGCGGCACCTCGGCGACCGGCCCGGTGCCGGCGAAACGACCGTTGCGCAGCACCGTGATCCGGTCGGCGATCGCATAGACCTGATCGATGAAGTGGGTGATGAAGACGATCGAGATGCCGCGCGCCCGGATGTCGGAGAGCACCGAGAACAGCCGCTCCACCTCGCGCGCGTCGAGGCTGGCGGTCGGCTCGTCGAGCACCAGCACCCGGGTCTCGCGGTCGAGGGCCCGGGCGATCGCCACCAGCTGCTGGACGGCCAGCGAACACGAGCCGAGCGACCGGCCGACGTCGACCGCGATGCCGAGCCGGGCGAGCGCCGCTTCGGCCCGCGCCGTGGTCTTCTTCCAGTCGACGAGGCCGAAACGGGTGATCTGCCGTTCGAGGGTCAGGTTCTCCGCCACCGACAGGGTCGGGACGAGGTTGACCTCCTGATAGACGGTGTTGATGCCGAGATCCTGGGCCTGGGCGGGGGATCCGATGCGGACCACCTTGCCGTCCAGCTCGACCGTTCCGGCATCCGCCTGGAGAACTCCGGTCAGAACCTTGATCAGGGTCGACTTGCCGGCCCCGTTCTCGCCGAGGAGGGCGTGCACCTCTCCCGGCTGGAGGGTGAAGTCGACGCCGTCGAGCGCCTTCACGCCCGGAAACGTCTTGGTGATGCCCCGCATCGCAACCCGGGGTCTTGCGGAAACGTCCATGCGTCGCTCGCTCCTCTGGCCACCGGGACCGCCGGGTCCGGTGGGCGGTGGCCGGCGCGGGGAGACGCACCCGCGCCGGAACTCCGTCGGTTCCAGGGCTCTCGCCGACATGCCGACGGGCGGGCGAGCGGCCGGCGACTTGCGTCGCCGACCGCCCCGGCCCGCCGGCAGGAAGACGGGAGGAAGAAACCGCCGCCCGGGCGGCGCCGGTGCGGCAGGTCGGCGGCGGACGGGGGAACGTCGCCGACCCTCGACCTCACTTCAGGCCGCGCTTGGCGAGTTCGGCGGCCGCGTCGGCCTGGGTGTGCAGATCGGAGTCGATCAGCACCCACTTCGGCCAATCGGTCTTGCCCTTCAGATAGGCCTCGACCACGTCGTAGATCGGGCCGCCGATGTCCGACTTCAGTTCGACCGAGGCGTTGGCCTCGCCGGCGACCAGCGAACGGAACATGTCCGGCACGCCGTCGACCGAGACCATCAGGAAGTCCTTGCCCGGCTTCAGGCCGGCTTCCTTCATCGCCTGGATGGCGCCGAGCTGCATGTTGTCGTTGTGGGCGTAGACCGCGCAGATGCCCTTGAAGCCGTTGGTCGCCTTGATGAACGACTCGGTCACTTCCTTGCCGCCGGCGGTGGTGAAGTCACCCGACTGCGACTTCACGATCTTGATGTCCGGGAACAGAGCGGTGACCGACTCGAAGCCCTTCTTGCGCTGCAGCGCCGGGGCCGAGCCGACCGTGCCCTGCAGTTCGACGACGTTGCACTTGCCCTTCGACGCCTGGGCGAGCCACGCACCGGCGAGGCGGCCTTCCAGGTTGAAGTCGGCGGAGATGCGGGTGACGAACAGGCCCGGATCGCTGTCGACGTCACGGTCGGCGAGGAACACCGGGATCTTGGCGGCCTTGGCCTCCTTGAGCACCGCATCCCAACCGGTGACGACCACCGGGGCGATGATGATCGCGTCGACCTTCTGAGCGATGAACGAACGGACGGCCTTGAGCTGGTTCTCTTCCTTGCCCTGGGCGTCGGAGAACTTGAGCTCGATGCCACGCTTGGCGGCGACGTCCTTCATGCTCTGCGAGAAGGCCGGACGCCAGTCGCCTTCGGAACCGACCTGCGAGAAACCGATGGTCAGCGCCGAAGCGCTCGTGGCGAAAGCGATCCCGAGCCCGAAGGCCACGGTGCCGAGAAGCCTGGTCCTGGTCATGTCTTCCTCCTCTGTCTGGTCTCTGTTTGCGGTCGAGCGTCCGCCCGATCCGTATGTGCGGACCCCTCGCCGAGGGCTCCGGATCCGCTTCGGCGCGCCGTCGACCGGCGTCGCCTGCCGAGACGCGGGGATCTACCCCGCATCGGATCACCCGTCCGACCACCGGCCGGACCGATCTCCTTCGCCACCTCGCCCGTCACCCGGCGGACGGAAGACGCCGGGGCGCACGCATGGAGCCGACGGCTCCACCGAATCCGACCGACGGCCGGAGGACGGCGACACCCGACCGAGACCGAAACATAGACGATCGTCGCACGTGATCGATCGTACGGAGCCCGGCCGCGGCCGCAAAATCATCCCGTCGGCGGTCAGATCACCACCGATCGTCGACATGGAAAAAATCTTGGAACGAGTCCGTCGCCGCGCATCACAACAGTTCGCGGCTCGAGGAGACGGACTAGAATATCGCCCTTTCCATCTCCGAGCACTCCCTGCCTGCCGGGATGTGAACTCCCGTTTCCTCTGTCGTCGGCGATCGATGTGCATCGCACACCTCCGCCGCTTCCTTTCGTCGACGGTCTGGTCGACTTTTATGGGTGGCAGTATAGCCGCGACGCATCCCAGCGCACAGGGGCGATCCGGCTGTTTACATGGATTATTCTGCCGGAGGCCGGGGCGACCGAGACCCGGCCTCCGTCGCGGCCCGTGGGTCCGCGCGCGGGCTCCGGACCGTGCCGGGCCGTCGTCCCCACCGCGCGTGGCGTGTCGAACCGCCGCCGATCCCCGAATTCCGCCGCGCGACCGGCCGGCGACCCGTCGGCGACCGACCGGCCGGAAACGAAAAACGCGGCCCGGAGGCCGCGTTCTCACGTCGTCTGAACCCGCATCCGACGTTCGTCGGTGCGACGCTGGACCTCACTCGGCGGCGACGTCGAGCTCCGCCCGGGCCTTCTCGCCGGCATCCGCCTGGATCGCGGTCAGCGCGATCGTATAGACGATGTCGTCGACCAGCGCGCCGCGCGACAGATCGTTGACCGGCTTCCGGAGGCCCTGCAGCATCGGGCCGACCGAAACCACGCCCGCCGACCGCTGCACCGCCTTGTAGGTGGTGTTGCCGGTGTTGAGGTCGGGGAAGATGAAGACGTTGGCGTGTCCGTCGAGCGGGCTGTTCGGCGCCTTCTGGCGGCCGACGCTCTCCACCGAGGCGGCGTCGTACTGGATCGGACCGTCGACGACGAGGTCGGGGCGCCGTTCCTTGACCAGCCGGGTGGCTTCGCGGACCTTGTCGACGTCTTCGCCGGTGCCCGACGATCCGGTCGAGTAGGAGATCATCGCCACCCGCGGCTCGACACCGAAGGCACGGGCCGAATCCGCCGATTGGATGGCGATCTCGGCGAGTTCCGGAGCGGTCGGATCGGGATTGATCGCGCAGTCGCCGTAGACCAGCACCTGATCCGGCATCAGCATGAAGAACACGCTCGACACGATCGACGAGCCGGGCGCGGTCTTGATCAGCTGGAGGGCCGGACGGACGGTGTTGGCGGTGGTGTGGACCGCACCGGAGACCAGACCGTCGACGTCGCCGTTGGCGAGCATCATGGTGCCGAGCACCACGGTGTCCTCGAGCTGCGCCTTGGCCTGCAGGGCGGTCAGGCCCTTGGCCTTGCGGAGCTCGACCATCGCCTCGACATAGGTCGGCCGGACGGTATCGGGATCGATGATCTCGAGGCCTTCCGGCAGTTCGATGCCGTGCGCCTTGGCCACCGCCCGGATCCGATCCGGAGCGCCGACCAGCACGCACTTGGCGATGCCCTTCTCGGTGCAGATCGCCGCCGCCTTGATGGTCCGCGGCTCGTCGCCTTCCGGCAGCACGATCCGCTTCGCCGCGGCGCGCGCCGCCTCGACCAGACGATGACGGAACACCGGCGGCGGCATCAGGCTCTCGACCGGCAGGTCGAGGCGCTTGACCACCGGCGCGGTGTCGACCTTCTCGGCGATGTAGCCGATCATCCGCTCCATCCGCTCGGCGTCGGTGCGGCCGACGTGGTTCGACACGTTGGCGAGCCGCGAGGCGATGGTGAAGGTGTCCGCCTCGGTCAGCAGGATCGGCAGCCGATCGAGCGGCGGCGCGTCGAACAGCGCCTCGACCTCCGGCGCCAGCGACCCGCCGCAGGTCAGCACCAGACCGGCGAGCGGCATGCCGCGCTGGGCGACCAGCGCCGTGGCGAGGATCGCGTCGCCGCGATCCGACGGGGTGACCACCAGCGTGCCGGGGGTCAGATGCTTCAGCAGCTTCTCCGACCGGCGCGCCGCCACCAGCATCTGCTCGGCGCGCAGCGTCTCGATCGCCCCCTTGTGGACGACATCGAGCCCGAGCGCCTCGGCGACGTCGGCGACCCGCGGGGCCGACACCTTGCGCACCGTCGGCACCGCGGCGAGCACCGCCACCGGCTTGTCGATGCCCGCGACGGTCAGGCCGCCGAGATCGGCGATCCGCCGGGCCGCACCTTCGTCGGCGCAGTGGTTGACCATCACGCCGGCGAGCGGCCGACGGCCGTCGTCGCCGTACTGCTCGGCGGCGGTCGCCGCGATCGCCGCCAGTTCCTCGGCGCTGCGCTTGCCGCCGGTCATCACCGGCACCAGGTCGGCGTTGAGGCTGCGGATCGTCGCGATGTTGAGCCGGGTGGCGATCTGGATGTCGGCGTCCGGGATCAGACCCTCGACCACCACCACGTCATGGGCGGCGCGCACCGACTCGACCAGCGCCACGACTTCTTCCATCAGCGCGCCGATCTGTCCGGTCCGGACGAGTTCGGAGGCGTGGTCGAAGGAGATCGGCTCGGGCGTCGGCGTGCCGCACAGGGTGCGGGCGAAGTGGCTGGCCAGATCGCTGCCGCCGACCATCGATTCCGGCTGGACGATCGGCTTGACGAACCCGACCCGGACTCCGGCGAGCTGGAGCGAACGCACCAGTCCGAGAGCCATCGAGGTCAGGCCAGTGTCCCGCGAGATCGGGACCAGATAGAAGGTGCGATGACGAGATTGAGCATTCATGTGCGAGTGTCCTCGTTCTTCGTTGAGGAGCGGCCGCATCCGCGTTCTCCGCGGCCGCTCCCGCTCCCGATCAGGCGACCAGCCCGGCGATCTGAGCGGTGTCGGAGGCGATCAGGCCTTCTTCGTCGGTCGGCACCACGGCCGCCACCAGCCCCGGGCCGGCGGCGATGCGAGCGGTGCGCCCGCCGAAGGTGGCCTTGTTCTCGGCTTCGTCGAGCTTCAGCCCGAACACGCCGAGGTGGGCGATGGTCAGCGCCCGCACACGGGCCGAATTCTCACCGATGCCGCCGGTGAAGACCAGCGCGTCGAACCGGTCGAGCGAGGTGGCGAGGCCGCCGATGTGGCGGGCCAGACGATGGACGAACACGTCGAGCGCCAGTTTGGCCTGGGCGTTGCCGGCGTCGATCGCCTGTTCGACCGCACGGCAGTCGCTCGACAGCTCGGAGACGCCGAGCAGACCGCTCTTCTTGTTGAGCAGGCTTTCGATGCCGTCGATGTCGAGGCCTTCGGACCGGGCGATGTGGGCGGCGGCGCCGAAGTCGATGTCGCCCGAACGGGTACCCATCACCAGACCCTCGAGCGGGGTCAGGCCCATCGTGGTGTCGACGCTCAGGCCGTTCTTGACCGCGGTCGCCGAGGCGCCGTTGCCCAGATGGGCGATGACGATGCCGTGGTTCTTCGGGTCGAGGCCGAGGAAGCGGACGGCCTCACCGGCGACGTAGCGGTGCGAGGTGCCGTGGAAGCCGTAACGGCGCACGCCGAGATCGCGGTAGTACTTCTGCGGGATCGCATAGGTGTAGGCGGCGGCCGGCATGGTCTGATGGAAGGCGGTGTCGAACACCGCCACCTGCGGCACGCCGGGCAGGCTGGCGAGCGCCGCCCGCACGCCCAGCAGGTTCGCCGGATTGTGCAGCGGGGCCAGCGGATTGCAGGCTTCGAAGTCGGCGATCACCTGCGGGGTGATCAGCGCCGAGGCGGTGAACCGCTCGCCGCCGTGGACCATCCGGTGGCCGACCGCGCCGATCCGGTCGAGCAGGCCGAGCCCGCGGATCTGGTCGAGCAGCGACTTCAGCGCCGCGTCGTGGGCACCGCCCGACAGCGACGTCGTCTGCTTCTCGCCGTTCTTCTTGACCACCAGCCGGCTGTCATCGAGCCCCAGGCACTCGGCGAGCCCCGACAGCAGCGGCTCGTGGCCGCCGACCTCGAGGAGAGAGAACTTCAGCGACGAGCTGCCGCAGTTGATGACCAGTACGAGCTTGGGATCGGACGACATGACGAGCCTCGGTGGCTGATGGCTGCGATCGAGCCCGACCCCTGCCGAAGAACCGGAGGTGTGAGGACATCGGACCGCGGGCGAGAGACGCTCGTGTTGCAGTGCGGCTCGCCGGTCGGCTTGTGCAATGCAGCAGTCACGAGCGGTGTCCTTCGGGGCGGATCGGCGAATCGAACCGTGGCGGGCATCGACCGCGACCGATCTACGACGAACGTATCACCGTTTGGTGGCGCCTTCGCGCGTCCGCGTCAAGCCGTCGATGTCGCCCGAACTCGCGCAAAATCAGCACATCGGTGCTACTGCGTAGATTCATTGAGCATTTGCGAAGGGAACGCGCGGGTACATCGATTGACCTGGGCGTCGTACCGTCCACGTTTGCGTCATTCCTTTCGCAAATGCGAGATTTCCCGGAATTCCACGTACACCCAAAATGCATGTCTGCCCGCGCAAATGACGCGGAGCCATCTCCGAACGCACACCCTGCGCTCCGGCGAGCGGCTCCGTCGCCCCGGAGTCGGCCCGAGTCGTACGATGACGAAAAAAGGGGCCGGGAAGATCCCGACCCCGAGTGCCCCTCTCCGAGAGACGAATGCGAACCGTCAGACCTCGACGTATTCGACGCCGGCGAGGTCGCACCACGCCTTCCAGCGCGGCCGGACGTCGCCGAGATGCAGAACCTGATGGTGGGTGCCGCCGTTCTTCAGCCAGCCGTTCAGACACTCGGTGACCCCGGTCTGCGGGCGGAAGAAGAAGTAGGGCATCTCGACCGTCGGCAGCTCCTCGGTGTCGAGGATGGTGCCCTGGGCGACCACCAGCCGATAGGCGTCGCCGCCCAGGCTGACCAGACTGACCAGCGTCGCCGGGCCGGGTTCGGCCTGGAACAGCACGGTCGGCGGGTTGTCGAGGCCGCCGATGCCGAGCGGGCGGTCGATCAGCTTCGGCTTGACGCCGCGCCGGGCGACCTTCCAGTTGCCTTCGCCCATGTGGCTCTGGAGCGCCGCGTCGCGGGCGAAGTCCATCGCGTACATTTCGGTGAAGTGCGGGTCCGGCGCGATCGAACGCCCGGCGACCATCAGCGACACGCAGTTGGTGTCGCCCTCGGCCGCGTAGCCGTAGCCCTCCGCCATCAGGTTGGAGGCGGCCATCATGTGGATCTGGGTGAACCGGCCGTCGAAGCCGATCTCGTTGAAATAGAGCGAGAAGCCGTCGTAGTCGCCCTTCTCCAGCACGCGAGCGATGCCGACCTGGATCTTCGCCGCCTCTTCGAGCTGCGCCGGCTTCAGCTTCGGATCGAGCTCGAAGTTGGCCTTGCAGTAGTCGAGCACCGCGTCGACGTCGGCCTTGGTCGCCGCCTCCATCTCGCTGACGATCGAGCCCATGCCGATGTGGTCGACCTGCGGCCCGAGCCGCCGCATGAAGGTGTGCGGATCGGTCAGGATGTCGCCCATGCCGGGCATCCGGCCGAACACCGCGACCTTCGCCTGCTTCAGCGCGGTCACCGTGTGGGCGGCGATCGCGAAGGTCTCGACCGCCTCGACGAAGGCTTCCGACTTCCAGTCGCCGGAGAACACGGTGAACTGCTTGCCGAGGCGGATCAGCGTGTTGGCGGTGTCCTGGGCGCCGTGGACACCCTGGTTGTAGGTGAGGTCGCCCATGTTCCAGGCCGGCGTCACCTGCGGTTCCGGCTGGATGTTGGCGAGCATCAGCGGCAGGCCGCAGTCGCGGAAGGCGTTGACGAGGCGCAGGCCCGGCCCATAGGTCAGGTTGACGATCAGCACGCCGTCGACGCCGTCACGGGTGAAGCCGCCGAGGATCTCCTCGATGTCGGCCCGGCAGCGCGCCGCCTTGGGGAAGCGGACTTCGGCGACCCCGGCGAGCTGGCCCGCGACGTCGCGCGCGTAGCCCTCCTGCCGCTCGGTGATCCCCGGCAGCATCTTGTCGTAGAGTTCCTGCATGATGCCGAGCAGCCCGATCACGGGCTTGCGAGTGACCACGGCGAGTGACATGTCGCGAATCCTCCGTTTGAACCGTCTCGAACCGATCTCAGGACGACTTCTGGCCGTACCAGGCACGCGGTCCGTGCTTGCGTTGATGGTGGTAGTCGAGGACGTAGTCTTCGACCGGAGCCGCCTGCGGATCGATCGCGACCGTCGCGCTGGCGATTCTGGCGATCTCCTCGAGGAAGACGGCGTTCATCACCGCATCCCCGGCGGACTTGCCCCAGGTGAAGGGACCGTGACCGGCGACGAGCACCATCGGCCGGGTCATCGGATCGGAACCGCCGAACCGGCGGACGATCGCTTCGCCCGTCTCGCCCTCGTAGTCGCGCGTCACCTCCTCCGCGGTGAGCGGCAGGGTGAGCGGCACCGGACCGTGGCAGTAGTCGGCGTGGGTCGTCCCGAAGCACGGGATCTCGCGACGCGCCTGCGCCCAGGCCACCGCATGGGCCGAATGGGTGTGGGCGACGCCACCGATCGTCGGAAAGGCGCGGTAGAGAACCAGATGGGTCTTGGTGTCGGTCGACGGATTGAGATCTCCCTCGACCTTCTCTCCCGTGGCGAGATCGACGACGACCAGCTTGTCCGGGGTCAGCGCCTCGTAGCGCACTCCCGACGGCTTGATCACCACGAGACCGCTCTCCCGATCGATCGCCGAGACGTTGCCCCAGGTGTGGACCACGATCCTGCGGCGATCGAGCTCGAGATTGGCCTCGCACACGGCCTCGCGAAGGGACTTCGAAATCATCGTCGAACCTCTCGGGGGTGGAAGGCCCGGGCGGGTTCGCCCGCCCGGGCGCTCGCGCCTCAGGCCCGGCCGGCCGGCCGGGCATCGGTCTCGGCGAAGCGGGCGAGCCGCTCGCGCCGTTCGTAGAGCGCGCGATAGGCGGCCGCCGCCTTCGGATCCGGCACGTATTCGGTGAGGATCCCGCTCTTCATCGCCTGCTTGGCGGCTTCCGCCGACTGATGGCATCCCGCCACCGCCGCCGCGAACACCGCCGCGCCACGGGCGCAGCATTCCTCGGACTCCACCACCGCGATCGGTCGGTCGAGCACGTCGGCGCAGATCTGGACCGTCAACGGCGACTTCTGCGGAATGCCGCCGAGCACCACGATCTTCTTCACCTCGATGCCTTCCTCGACGAACCGGTCGACGATGGAGCGAGTGCCGTAGGCGGTCGCCTCGATCAGCGCCCGGTAGATCGACGGCGCGGTCGAGCCGAGGTGCAACCCGACGATCGCCGCCTTCAGCCGCTGATCGGCGTCCGGTGTGCGCCGCCCGTTGAACCAGTCGAGCGCGATCTCGCCGCCGCCGCCCGGCGGCAATTTCGCCGCCGCCTCGCCCAGCGCCTTGAGGATCGTCGCGCCCCGTTCCGGCGAGGTGTCGCCCCAGGCGAGCAGATTGCGGAACCAGGCGAAGACGTCGCCGAACGACGACTGTCCCGCCTCGAAGCCGATGTAGCCGGGCAGAACGCTGTCGGGGACCTGACCGCAGATGCCGGCGACCAGGGTCGAGCCGACGCTCTCCGGCGGCGCCACCAGGATGTCGCAGGTCGAGGTACCCATCACCCGGGCGAGCTCGTAGGGTTCGAGACCGGCGCCGACCGCACCCATGTGGCAGTCGAAGGCCCCGACCGCCACCGCGATTCCCTCGGGCAGACCGAAGTTCGCCGCCCACTCCGCCGACAGCCGGCCGGCCGGCTGGTCGGCCGCGACCGGGTCCGCGTAGAGCGGATACGGCAGTTTCGTCAGCAGCGGATCGAGCTTGGCATAGAACTCGGGCCCCGGCAGGCCACCCCATTCGGGATGCCACAACGCCTTGTGGCCGGCGGCGCAACGGCCGCGGACGATCTTCGTCGGATCGGTGACGCCGCAGATCAGGGCAGGGATCCAGTCGCAGCACTCGACCCAGGTGGCGACCGCCGCGGCGACCTTCGGGCTCACCCGATGGATGTGGAGAATCTTCGCCCAGAACCATTCGGACGAGTAGATGCCGCCGACGTATCGCGTGTAGTCGGTGATCTCGCCGGAATGGCAGAGCCTATTGATCTCCTCCGCCTCGTCGACCGCGGTGTGGTCCTTCCACAGCACACAGAGCGCGTTCGCGTCGTCGGCGAATTCCGGGTGATAGGCGAGCGGCCGGCCGTCGGCGGCCATCGGGATCGGCGACGAACCAGTGGTGTCGACACCGATGCCGACCACCGTCTTCGCCTTGTCCGGCGCCTGTGCGACGACCCCACGGACCGCCTGCGTCATCGCCTCGGCGTGGTCGAGCGGGTGCTGGCGATACTGCTGCCGTCCGGCATCGCACCACCGGCCTTCCGCCCAACGCGGATAATCGACCACCTTGCGGGCGATCTCGCTCCCGTCCGCCGCGCGGAACAGGACGGCACGAACACTGTCGGAACCGAAGTCGAGCCCGACGACATGAGCGTCGTCACGGGCCACCGAACCCTGAGCCATGTTTCCTTCCCTCCCGGCCGGTGGAAACTCTCGATTTCCCCGGCTTCTCTGGAGCGACCGACGTCCGGGCGGTCGCTCGACAACCACCTGACGCGGCACTGATATTTTTTTAAGCCGTTGGCGTTGTTCGCTTAGCCGAGGCGGACTATAGTCTTGCCGATGGTCCACCCAAAGGGGCGATCCGGCTTTTTACATGGATGATTCTGTCGTCTCCACCTCGACCCCCGACCAGGTCGAGAGCATCATCCGCCGCCTTTCGCTACTTCAGACGGGCACCGAGCGCTCGCCCGATCCGGAGGTTGCACCACTCTTTCCCGGATTCCACTTCGACACGCGGCTGGTCGCCGGCATCACTCCGATCGAGCGCGACGGCCCGCTCGACTTCGGCATCTCCCGCCCCGACGGCATGCAGGGCTGGATCGTCAACCTGACCGTCAAGGGCGTCGGTCTCGTCCACGACGGGCGCAGCCGTTTCCGGGTCGAACCCGGCGACCTCGTGCTGTTTCCGCCCGGCGCGATCCACGACTACGGCCGCGCCCCCGACGCCGGCGAATGGTGGCATCGCTGGATCTACTTCCAGCCGCGGGCCTCGTGGATTCCCTGGCTCTCCTGGCGCGATGCGCAGGCCGGTCTGTTCGTCCAGCGCCGCCGCGACGGCGATCTCGCGGAAGTGCTCGACGGCCTGTTCGCCGAGGTCGCCGGCTGGTCGGCCAACACCGATCTGCTGTCGCTCGAGCTGGCGATGAACATCCTCGAAAGGATCATCCTGCTCTGCGCCAAGAACGACCGGGCCCGGGTGCGCACCGACCGGTTCGACGAGCGGCTGCTGATGGCCTGCAAGTTCATGACCGACAATCTGCACCGGCCGCTGAGCGTCGCCGAGATCGCCCAGGCGGTCTGCCTGTCGCCCTCGCGCCTCGCCCACCTGTTCTCCCAGACCCTCGGCCGATCGATCCTGAAGTGGCGCGAGGAACAGCTGATCCAGTTCGCCTGCCAGCTGCTGCTGGTCTCGCCGAGCCCGATCAAGCAGATCGCCGCCCAGGTCGGCTTCGAGGACCCGCTCTATTTCAGCCGGGTCTTCCGCCGCTACACCGGCCGCTCCCCACGCGCCTTCCGCGCCCACCACGGCCGCCCCGCCCCGGTGGAGCACTGAGAGAGCGGTCATTTGCTCCGGCCCCGCATCCCACCGGCTCCGCACGACAGCCGAGGCATCACGAGACCCACGGAGTCGCCCCCTCTCCCGTCGTCCCCGGCCGGAGAGAAACGGAGGGGAAGGGGCGCCGGCCGGCGATTGCGCCGATCGAAGCGCCGCCCCGGGTGCCCTTCCCTCGCCTTCGGCTGGCCGGGTCCGACGGGAGAGAGCACGGCGCGCGAGTTCCGCACGAACTCCGAACCGGCACCCCCGTCACGCCTCCCCACGCGCGGCGAGACGGGCGGCGTGCTGCTCGCGCACCAGATCGTAGAGAATCCGCGCCGCCGGCGAGAGCGGCCGCCCCTTCACCCGGACGAGGCCGTAGGGCTCGATCGGGATCGGCTCGGCCAGCGACAGGGTGCGGAACGCGCCGGTGCCGAGGAACATTTCGGCGACCGGTTCGGCGATCGGCGCGATCGCGTCGGTCCGGGCGACCAGCACCATCATCATCAGGATCGAGGCGGAGGCGATCACCCGGCTCGGCGCCGACAGGCCGTGGCGCATCAGCATGGTCTCGACCGAGCGCCGGAGCTGCGAGCCGCGCGGCTGCAGCACCCATTCCCGATCGACCAGATCGATCGGCCGGACGCCCGAGCGCTCGGCCAGCGGATGATCGCGCCGGACCATCATCACCACCCGTTCGGCGGCGATCTCCTCGTAGTCGAACGGCTCCGGATCGAAGCCGACGGGCACCCGGGCGATGACGAAGTCGAGCTTCGAGGCGAGCAGCCGCGACACCAGCACGTCGCTCGCCTCGACGTCGATCGTCACCTGCAGGCCGGAGAGCCGGGCGCGGGCGGCGGTCACCGCCTCGGTCACCATCTCCACCGCCGGCGCCATCACCGCCCCGATCGAGGCGGAACCGCCGGTGCCCGACTTCAGTGCGGCGATCTCCTCGCCGGCCTGCCCGAGTTCCGACATCACCGTCCGGGTCCGCCGGATCAGCGCCTCGCCGTACCAGTTCGGCTCGATGCCGCGCGGCAGCCGGTCGAACAGCGAGACCCCGACGATCCCCTCGATCTCCGCGAGCATCTTGGAGGCCGCCGGCTGCGACAGCCCGAGTTCGACCGCGGCCCGATTGAGCTTGCGGTGATCGTCGAGCGCCACGAGCAGCTGGAGATGACGCAGTTTCAGGCGGGTCAGTGTCAGCCGCTCGATCGCCGCCGGACGGATCGGCCCTCCGCCGTGCGGTCGTTCCGCCGAGCGCTCACCACCCGGGACGTCGTCGACGATCATCCGATCCGCTCCTCTCCGGGCCGTCGTCCCCGCTGCGGACGATCCACCGGCCCACCCCGTCACCGGCTCGTTCTGTCATACCGAAAGCGAGATCACGCAAGGTCCGATCCACACCGCCATGAGGTGCATTTGCTACTTTGGTATCGAAGCAAATGTTGCCGATACAGGTCGATTCTCCTGGTCCGCTTTCGCTGCCCCTTCCGGACGCCTTCGAAAGTCGTCGCGAAGCCGCTCCGCCACGATCCCTCCCTGGACTATCAACGCTCTGACACGTTTTGTCTATTCGATCCGGGCAGGGTTCGCCGGACGGATCCTCCCGCCTGCTCGCCGATGTTGTGCCCCGCCTCGTCGGCGCATCGAAAGTCGATGGCAGAATTTTGAAGGTATTCCAATTTCGATATGGATATCCGTCATCTGTTCATTTGACAGACCCCGAGACGGGTCGGAAGGTCCGGCTACGACGTGACCGATGTCGCAGTGAACGAACATCGGAAGTCGGATGGAGGTCGGACGGCGGCTCGTCGGAGACGAACCGACAGCGGTCCACCAACGAGAAGTCAGGGGAGAAAACGACGATGAAGTTTCTCACGACGGCCGTGACCGCGGCGGCCCTCGGCCTCGCCGCGATGGTCACCAGCGCTCCCGCAGCGGAGAAGGGTTACGTTGGCGTGTCGATGCCGACGAAGTCTTCGGCGCGGTGGATCGACGACGGGAACAACATGGTGA
>CALFRR010000012.1 GCA_937919435.1 uncultured Alphaproteobacteria bacterium
CGCGGAAGGTGACGCCGTCGGTGTCGAGCGGTTCGCCGTCGGCCCAGATCCGGCCGATCCGGGCGATCGGCCCCTCGCACAGGCCGACCGCGAAGTTGGCGTAGTATTTGTAGGTCTTGGTCGAGACGCCGCCCTTGCCGCCGGACGACGAGCGGACCACCGTCTCCTCGTGGCGGGTCGCCCAGATCACCTGACCGGAGACCCGCACCCGGCCCCAGACCCGCGGGATCGCCTCGCCCTCGGTCGAGGACTGGACGTCGAGGTCGGAGAGCCGCGAACCGGTCACGGTCACGGTCGAGCGGATCAGAGCGCGGTCGATCAGCGCACCGGCGACGCCGCCGAGCGCCTGTCCGACGACGGCACCGACGCCGCCGAGGACTCCGCCGACGGCGCTGCCGGCGGCGGCGAGAAGCAGGGTGGCCATGAGTCGAGATCCTCTCCGGTCTGGAGCGGTTCAAGGGGCGAGGCCCGGGAAGGCGAAGGCGGCGGCCAGGCGGCGGCGCCACCAGGGACCGAACGGACTCTCGGTGACCGCGGCGCCGTCGTAGGCGTGGACGAAGCGGTCGGACGCGCTGAGCAGGCCGACGTGCTTGGCCGGCAGATCGCGCCGCCAGCGGAACAGCAGCACGTCGCCGGGAGCGATCCGATCGAGCGGCACTTCGACGAGGTGGCGACGGCCGGCCTCGATCAGCCGTTCCTCGCGGGAGGCCTCGGCCCAGTCGGCGGTGTAGGGGACGATCCGCTCGGGCTCGTCGCCGTAGAATTCGCGCCACAGACCGCGCAGCAGTCCGAGGCAGTCGCAGCCGACCCCTTCGAGCGAGGCCTGGTGGACGTAGGGCGTGCCGATCCAGCGGCGCGCGGCGGCGATCAGCCGATCGCGATCGATCGGCCGTCCGACGGAAGACGGAGCCTCGGTCACGACACCAGCGCTCCCCCGTCGGCGACCATCCCGGCCGAGGGCGAGGCGACCAGGAAGTCGTTGCCCGGCATGTGCGGGAAGCCGCGGAAGGCGCGGGCATTGCCGAAGCGGTCGCGGCAGGTCTCGAAGCGTTTGTCGCAACCCTGGAAGACGCGGACCCTGTCGCCCGGCAGCGGGCCGCGGGTGGTCGCCTGCCAGAGCTCGAGGCCGGTGCCGTCGGGATCGGCGCGGTGGATGCGGATCTCGGTCCCCATGCCGGCTTCGGCTCCGTCGACGAAGGTGATGAGACCGCGGTCGAAGAGGCCCTCGGCGAAACCGGAGAGACCGGCGACGACCAGTCGGCGGGGATCGGCGACGGCGACGATCGTCGCGTCGTGGCCGGCGAGAGCGATGCCGCAGCGGGCATCGCCGAGGTCGGCGTCGCAGCGATGATGGAAGAGCCGGCCGCGGGTCTCGTCGAGGCGATGGGAGAGCGACCGCAGCTCGGCCCGGAAGGCGCCGTCGAGGCGGGTGATCTCGCCGACCACGCCGGTCCGGAGCCGCAAGCGGCGGGCGGGATCGGTCCAGTCGACGAGGTCGATCTCGATGGTGGCGCCATCCCATAGGCCGGCGACCAGATCCTCGGCCCGGATCGCCTCCGAATCGAGGGCGCCGTCGAGTTCCAGGCCGCCGATCGACAGATCGGCCCGGGCGACCGCTTCGGAAGCGGACAGGCCGGAGGCGGCCTCGTGGGTGACGCCGTCGACGGTGAGCGGCCGGTCGTGATCGGTGAAGCCGAGCACCCGGCCGTCGCCGAGCCGGACCCGCCACAGCGTGGCGAGAGTGGTGACGCCGGAGGCGAGCGCGGCGGAGAGATCGGCATCGACGGTCTTCACGGCCGGACCTCCACGATCGGGATGGTGGGTATCTCACCGGCGAGGAAGGCGGTCAGGTCGATCCGGATCTCGTCGGTGTCGAAACGGGCGGGGACCAGGAACTCGAAGCCGGCGGTCACCGCCGCACCGTCCGGCGGGATCACACCCGCCGCGAAGGTGACGAGCCCCCCGGTCGCCGACAGGCTCCAGTCGCTGCCGATCGGTTTCTCGACACCGGCGACGGCGACCCGGACGGTTCCGGCGCGGGGCCGGACGATCTCGCGGCGCCAGGCGCGGGCGACGTCGCCGTAGATCTTGGCGAGCGGGAACACCGCGGTGGTGCCGTCGCCGGTGCCGATCGGCTGGTCGAGCGGACCGGGCGTGCCGGAGGGCGGACAGGAGGCGTGGTCGATCGGGTCGCGGTAGAGGAAGCCGTGGAGCCGGCCGCGGCGGGCCTCGAAGAAGGCGACCACCCGGTCGAGATCGTCGAGCGAACGCACTCCCGAACCGGCGTCCCAACGGCGGCGGCTGTCGGCCCAGCGGGCGTTGCGGACCTCGCGGCCGGAGCCGAGCACGACGATCTCGGTCTTCCGTTCCGGTCCGCCGGCGGCATCGAGGGCGACGTCGAGCGGAAAGATCACTTCGTCGATCAGGGATGATGCGGACATGTCGACGGGCCTCACATATTTGATCTTCCGCAAGGACGGTCTTGCGAAATCCGTGCAACCTTCGTCGCACGGAGGAAGAGAACCATGTTGAGCTTGTCTTCTCACGATCTCGTCGAAGAGTTTCCGGGCCAGGCCGAAGCAATTCGCAACCTGGCCGC
The DNA here is from genome assembly GCA_937919435.1 of uncultured Alphaproteobacteria bacterium. GTDB lineage: Bacteria > Pseudomonadota > Alphaproteobacteria > Rhizobiales > Ancalomicrobiaceae > Siculibacillus. The sequence continues at coordinate 2,600 of CALFRR010000012.1, forward strand.
CTCGGATCTACACTTCTCCGCCACCATCGCAGCTTATGCGGAAGTCAACTCCGAAGTACTCCGCATCGAGAACGAGATGGAAGCCGCGTCCGACGAGCACCTCGAGACACTCAAGAAGAAACGTCTGAAGCACCTGGACGAGATCCACGAGAGATTGCTCAGGTCGAGACACACCGGAGCCTGAGCCCCTCCTCGTCGGCCCCGGTGTCAGAGCCCGCGCCGTCCCCGTCCGACGGCGCGGGCCAACATACTCGCCACCTGCGTCTCCGACCGGCGGAAGCCCGTCGCGTCGGGTGTGCTGATGTTGACGGTGACGTCCGGCGAACGCCGGCCACCGCCGACCGAAGCGACGCCGAGGCGTCCGTCGGCGCCGCGCGCCAGCGGCACGATCGCTTCCGGTCCGGCCTCGCCGAGCAGGCCGAGCCGGCCGCCGCTCATCGGGAAGTAGTTGGGCGTCGAGACCACCCCGCCGGAAGCGAAGGGCACCACGCCACCCGCCGAGAAGACCCCTCCCCCGGCGAAACCGAAGGCCGAGGCGAGGCTGGAGAACAGCGAGCCGACGCCACCGGTCAGCAGCGACGACAGTGGCGACAGCGCCGCATCGAGCGCCTTCGAGGTCATCCGCTCGGCGATGCCGCGCAGCACCGTGTCGAGCGCCCTGCCCTGGACCACCGCCCCCTTGAAGGCACCGGTCAACGACCGGCCGAAACTCTGCGACAGCCCGTCGAGGGTGCCGAGCGAGGAGGAGAGCCGTGCGGTGACGGCATCGACGGAAGCATAGTCGTTGGTGTCTTCGGCCATGGGGCACCTCTCGGTGTCTGGGGAACGCGGCGGAAGGGGGAAGCTTCCGTCGTCGGAGCGGAGTCCGGCCGCCAGCCGACCGTAGACCGCGGCCGAAGCGTCCCGGAGGAGACGGAAACCGGCGATCCGGCGACGTGTCGCGGCGCGAACGGGTCCCCGTTCCCCCTACCGCTCACCGGGGTGGGCGGCGGGAGGTGCGGCGGGATCGGGCGGCGGCGGCGCCCGACCGTCCGCGGACGGCGCGGCGACGTCGGGAAAGCGGCGCATCAGGGCGTCGAGGACGCCACGGTCGGGCGTCGCCGGGGCGGCGGCGCGGAGCACCGCGGCGACCTCGCGCGGGGTCATCGACCAGAAGGCGGCGGGCGACAGCCGCCAGCTGCCGAAGCCGAGACGCATCAGATCGTCCCAGGGGAAGGCGTCTCCGCCCCGGGGACCGGCGGAGGGCGGTTCGCCGTGCCCTCACCGGCCGGTGCACGCGGATCGGCCGCACCGAAGGTGACGGCGAGGAGCGCACCGACCGCGTCGGCCGCGCCGACCAGGCCGCCGTCGATACGGGCGGCGGCGACCTCGGCGTCGCTCATCGCGCCGCCGCCGCCGCGCAGGCCGCAGGCGAAGACGCGGAGCACGTCGCGGGCCGACAGACGGCCGCCGGAGAAGCGATCGGCGAGGGCGACGAGATCATCGACGCCGAAGGCCGCCTCCAGTTCGCACAGCGCCCCGAGGGTCAGGCAGAGGACGACCGGACGGCCGTCGACGACGGCGGCGATCTCGCCGCGGCGGGGATTGGGCACGGTGGGTCCCTCCTGCTCAGAGTGCGGCGAAGGTCACGGCGCCGGCCGATTCGAGGGTCAGCTCGAAGGTCATCTCGCCGTCGTGGTCGCCGGCGTAGTCGAGGCCGGCGAGCAGGAACGGGCCCTGGACGGTGCCGAAATCCGGCAGCACGATCTGCCAGTCGCGGATCGCGCCGGCGAAGAACACGGCGCGCACGCTCGCATCCGAGGCGGCGTCGCGGAAGACGCCGGTGCCGGAGACGTGGGCGCGGCGGACCCCGGCGCCGGCGAGCAGCTCACGCCAGCGATCAGGGCTGTCGGCGGAGGTGGCGTCGACGGTGTCGGAGGAGAAGGCGAGCCGGCGGGTGCGCAGGCCGGCGACGGTGACGAACGAACCGGAGCCGGTGTCGTCGAGTTTCAGCAAGAGGTCCTTGCCGCGTTGAATGGCCATGGGGCTCTCCCGGGCGGGGCGGCTCGGAGCGGCGGCTCAGAGCGGTTCGGTGAGGGCGGAGAAGCGCAGCAGCGCCTCGGCGGTGATGCGGTCGCGGGCCATCCGGCACTCGAAGCCGTCGCGCATCAGCCCGATCAGGCGATGGCCCTCCGGCTCGGGCGGGGTCTCGGCGAGCACCCGTTCGGCGGTGGCGGCGATCCGCGCCGCCTCGCCGCGGCCACCGGCCCGCGAGACGATCCGCAGGACCAGACGATGGCGCTCGAGCGGCGCGTCGAGACCGGAGGCGTCGGTGGTGGTCACCGGGTCGACGACGAGGTGCGGGAAGGCGGCGTCGCGCGGCGGCGCATCGTGGATGCGCGCCTCGAGCGGCGGCCCGGAAAGCGCCGGATCGGCCCGCAGGCGGGCGACGATCGCGGCGAGCAGGGCCTGGGCGGCGAGCGGAGCGGAAAGGATCACGGCTCCTCCTCCTCGGCGAGGACCTCGAGCCGGCCGCGGCGCGGATCGGCGTCGCGGACGGTGAGGATGCGGAACACCCGCGCACCGGCCCGCAGCCGGTCGCGACCGGAGAGGTCGGTGCGGCGGCGGATTTCGATGCGCCAGCGGGCGCGGCCGCCGAGCCCGGCACCGCGCTCGGCCTCGTCGGCCGAAACCGGCGCCAGCGCGCCGTACAGCGTGGCGGCGGGGAGCCAGACGACGGAATCGTCGGCGGCGCGGCTCTCCCGTTCCAGCACCAGGCGGGTCGAGAGGCGGCCGATCGGGGCGACGGTCATGCGAGCCTCATCCGGCGGTAGGGGGCGATCAGCGCCTCGAAGGCGTCGGCGATCGACGAGGGGACGACACCGTAGGCATAACCCTCGCGGTTCTCGTACCAGCGGGCGACGAGGATCATGATCGCCTGCCGCAGCGGCTGCGGCACGTCGATGCCGGAGGGGCCGTAGCCGGCGACGAGATCGATCTCCAACCCGTTCATCGCCCGCAGACCCGGAGGCGGCGAGGCGGCCAGCTTCAGCCGGGCGGGAGTGCTCGCTGCGTCGAGAGCGTAGGTGGAGGCGGCGAAGACCACCTGTTCGCCGTCGGCGGTCCAGGCGACGACGCTCGTGATCGAACGGACCGGGCCGATCGGCAGGTCCAGCCGACCGGCGGAAGGCCAGTCGTCGCGACAGATCCGCCAGGTCTGGTCGATCAGCACGCGACGGATGCCGGTCTCGACCTGCATCCGCGCCGCCGAGATCATCGCGGCGAGGTAGTCGTCGTCGTCGGTGCCGTCGATGCGCAGATGCGCCCTGGCCTCGGCGAGGGTGACGGGTTCGATGGCCGGCGGAGTGACGAGAAAGACGGACATGGGATCCTCGGCGGAGTTCGGAGGGGCGGCCCGGCGGCGGGAGGGGGCGCCGCCGGGCCGGCGGCTGCGGCGGACCACCGGGCGGCGGCGGAAGAACCGCCGCCCGGGTTCGGGGTCTCAGGCCGTGCCGAACTTGAGGAGCTTCAGGGCGTCGAAGTCCTGGACGCCGCCGCCGACCCGTTTGGTCGTGTAGAACAGCACATAGGGCTTGGCGGAGTAGGGATCGCGCAGGACGCGGACGCCGAGCCGGTCGACCACCAGATAGCCGCGGCGGAAGTCGCCGAAGGCGATCGGGCAGGTGTCGGCGGCGATCGCCGGCATCTCCTCGGCCTCGACCAGCGGGAAGTTCATCAGCGTCGCCGGCGTGCCGGCGGTGGCCGGCGGCTGCCACAGGTAGTTGCCCTGGGCGTCCTTCAGCTTGCGGATCTCGGCCTGGGTCTTGCGGCTCATCACCCAGGTGGCGTTCTGCCGGTAGCCGGCCTTCACCGAGTAGACGAGGTCGACCAGCCTGTCGGAGGGGTTGGTGGTCGGCAGCCCGCCGGAGACGCCGGTGACGAGATAGCCGAGCTTGCCCCAGGTCCAGCTCGCCTGAGCCACCCGGTCGTAGGACATGAAGCCCTTCGGCTGGGTGACGCCGTCGCCGGCGACGAAGGCGGCGCCCTCCTGCTCGGCGAAGGCCTGCTGCACCTCTTCGGCGATCCAGCTCTCGACGTCGATCGCGGCGTCGTCGAGCAGCGCCTGCGAGGCGGCCGGCATGGCGTAGAGTTCCATCGTCGGGAAGGCGAGCTGCTGGAGCTGCTGGCCGGTGGTCTGCGGCCGCGCCGCGGTCTCCGCCACCCAGCCGACCGACGGGCCGGTCGCCGAATAGGGCTTGTTGAACACCGCCGCCGAGACCTGGCGATTGCCGGCGATGGCACGGATCGGCGAGATCTGGGCGAGGCGCAGCATCACCTCGCGCTCGAGTTCGGCCGGCACGACGTAGCCGCCGTCGGCGTTGGAACCGATCGACAGCGCCTTCTCCTCGAGGAGGCCCGGACGGACGGCACCGGTACGCACGAAGGCGTCGAAGGCGGCGCGGCGCTCGAGCCCGACGGGATCGGTGCGGGGGGAGCCGGCGGGAAGGTTCGGCCGGGCGGCCCCCAGGGCGAGGCGATCGGCGCGGCGGCGGGTCTCGTCGACCGCGCGATCGAGGCGGGCGAGCTTCTCCTCGACCAGCGGGTCGGCGGCACCGCGCCGCTCGACCTCGCCGAGACGGCGCTCGTTCTCCGCCTTCCATTCCTCGAAGGTGGCGCGGAACTCGTCGAAGGCGGAGCCCACTTCGGCGGGCGTGCCGGAGACGGCGGACTTGATCTCGAGGGCGGCGGGATCGCCGTGATGCGAAAGGTCGGTCATGGAGGGTTCACCTCGTGGTCGTGAAGAGGGCGGTGGCCCGGCGGATGGAACGGGTGAGATCGGCGAGACCGGCGGACCCGACGCCGGCGGCGGTATCGACCGCCGCGACGCGGGCCTGCGGCTGCATCGGGAAGGTGACCAGCGAGATCTCCCAGAGGTCGATCTCGGCGAGACGGCGCACCCCGGAGCGGCGGTCGCGGGCGCCCCGCACGGTGCGGAAGCCGATCGACAGGCCGTCGAGGACGCCTTCGCGCATCAGCGCCAGGGCCTCGCGGGCCCGGGCGACGGAGGAGAGCAGGCGGCCGCGGACGAAGAGACCGCGGGCGTCCTCGCGGATCTCCAGCCAGCGGCCGATCGGTTCGCCGGGGTCGTGATGCCAGAGCATCTTGACCCCGGGGGTTCCGCGGCGGGCGAGGCTCGCCAGGAAGGCGCCGCGTTCGACCACGTCGTGGGCGAGGTCTTCGACGCCGAAGACGCAGGCGTGGCCGGAGAAGGTGCCGTCGGTGCCGACGTCGTCGACTTCGCCGACCAGGCGCTTCACTTCGGGAGCGGCGAGCGGAAGGAAGGTCATGCGCCCTCCTCCGCCGCACCGCGCCGGTACGGACGATGGTCCATCGGGATCGTCTCCAGTTGGTTCGAAGGGGCGGCCCGACGTCTCCGTCAGGGCGCGGCGGCCGGGCCGTAGCCGACCGCGGCGCGTTTCTCGTCGGTCGACAGGAAGTCGGCCGCGGCGACCCGGTTCCACACCGCCTCGCGTTCGACGGCGAGGGCGGCGACCTGATCGACGTCGAAGGAGAGGCGCAGCCCACCGCCCCAGGCCGGGGCGAGCCAGGCCTCCAGCGCGGCGGCGGTGCGGCCGACCAGCGGCAGCACGGTCAGCCGCCAGAAGGCGCGGTTGGCCTCGACGTAGTTGGAATAGGTGTTGTCGCCGGGGATGCCGAGCAGCATCGGCGGCACCCCGAAGGCGAGACAGATCTCGCGGGCGGCCTCGCGCTTGGCCTCGACGAAGTCCATCTCCTTCGGCGAATAGCCCATCGGCTTCCAGTCGAGGCCGCCTTCGAGGAGCAGCGGCCGGCCGGCGTTGGCGGCGCCCTGGAAGCCGTCCTCGAGTTCGCGCTTCAGCCGTTCGAACTGCTCGTCGGAGAGGTTGGCACCGCCGTCGGCGCGGTAGACCAGCGCCCCCGACGGACGCGCGGAGTTGTCGAGCAGCGCCTTGGTCCAGGCGGAGGCCTGATTGTGGACGTCGAGCCCGACCCCCGCGGCTTCGATCGGGGCGAGGCCGTAGTGGTCGTTCAGCGGGTGGAAGCACTTCAGATGGAGGATCGGCCGCAGCCCGTCGGTCTCGGCGGTGAACCGAACGGAGCGGTCGCCGAGCGAATAGTCCCAGGCCTGCGGCCAGCCGTCGGGGCCGGGAACCACCTTCATCCGGTCGGGGCGCAGCGCGTAGAGCTCGCGCGGGGTGCCGTCGACGCAGACCAGCTCGATCCAGGCGTTCCCGGCGACCAGCAGGTGGCCGTAGACCTCCTCGAGGAAGGTCGGTCCGGCCTGATGCGGGTTGGGGCGGCCGAGCAGCGCCAACAGCGGATGCTCGGCGAGTTCCCGCTCCGCCTCGTAGAGCAGCCACGGCACCGAGGCGGCGGCCTCGCCGATCAGCCGCACCGCCCGATGGACGACGGGATTGCGGACGTAGCCCTCCCGAGCGAGCGCCGCATAGTCGCGCGGCGTCCACACCGGACGGCCCTGGACCGCCCAGGCGATCAGGCGGCCGACCCGCGAGGCCTTGGTCTCGTCGGGCATGGCGAAGCGGCCCACGGCACGGCCGAGGCGTCGGAAGAACGGCATGGATCGTCTCCATCGAGGAAGGCGCGGCTCAGAGGTTGCGGACCTGCGGCCGGCCGCGGCCTTCGAGCATCAGAGCGGTCAGCACCCAGACCAGCGCGTCGAGCCGATCGGGCGAGCGCCCCGACGAGAGGCCTTCGGGACCGAAGTCGCAGAGCTCGTCCTCGAGCTCGGGGAAGGTGCCGACGTGGCGGACGAGGCCGCGGGCGTAGAGGGCGGCGACCGGTTCGGCCCGGAGCCACTTGCCCCGGGTCGCCCGGACGGCATGGATCGCGATCGTCGAATCGAGTCCGCGAAGGATCGTCTCGACCATCTCGCCACCCTGGTTGACCTCGACCACCAGACCGTCGGCGTCGACCGTCTCGGCGAGCGCCAGGGCGCGGGCCGCCCATTCGTTGGGACGGCGACCGCGCACCGAGGCGTCGGCGAGGACATGGCCGATGCCGGCGTCCGAGAGGCCGGCGGCGACGATGCCGCAGGCGTCGGCGGACGCTCCCGAAGTGGCCGGCGGATCGACCGCGACCAGGATCCGGCCGAGCGGCGGAGCGGTGTCGAGGCGGACGCGCTCGATCTCGTCGCGCCGCCACAGGGCGTCCTCGCGATCCTCGATCAGTTCCCCGTCGAGCTCCTGCCGGCCGAGGCGGGTGCCCTGGTAGCGGCCGACCACCGCGTCGAGGAAGCGGGGTGCGAGGTTGAAGGCGTTGGCCCGGGTCGAGGCGCGGGAGACGACGCAGGCGGGATCGGCGACGAGGCGTTTGACCAGCGGCACCGGGCGCGGCGTGGTGGTCGCCACCTGACGCGGCCGATCGCCGAGCCGGAGGCCGAACTGCAGCATGTCCCAGGTCTCCTCGGCGTGGCGCCACTTGGCGATCTCGTCGGCCCAGGCGAGAGCGAACTGGGGGCCGCGCAGGGCCTCCGGATCCTCCGACGAAAAGGTCTGGGCGACGGCGCCGTTCGGCCATTCGAGCCGGCGCAGCGACGATTTCCACTGCGGGCGGTCGCGGCGGCGATGGATCCGGAGGAGGCCGGAGACCCCCTCGATCATCACGTCGCGGACGTCGGCGTGGGTCTCGCCGACGAGAGCGATGCGCCCGGCGGAGCGGTCGGCGAAGGGCCGACGTCCCAGCGCCATCGCCTTCACCCATTCCGCGCCGGCCCGGGTCTTGCCGGCGCCGCGGCCACCGAGCAGCAGCCAGGTGGTCCAGTCGCCGTCGGGCGGCAGCTGATCGGGCCGCGCCCACAACGACCAGTCGTCGCGCAGGCGTTCGCGTTCGGCGGGCGAGAGGTCGAGCGCGGCGCGGTCGAGTTCACTCCGTGCGGCGCAGGCTCTCAAGGCGCCGCGCAAGATCGAGACGGAACTCATCGAGGTCGGGCTCCGTTTCGTCGGTCGGACGGCCGGTCTCGCGCTCGAGACCGATCAGAAGTTCGAGGGTGCGGGCCAGCGCCCCGAGGGTGCGGGCGTCCTTCTCCTCGAGCGAGGGCGGCGCATCGCCGTCGAAGCGACGCTCGATCTCGGCGATCTGCCGGTCGATCGCCCGGAACAGGCGTTCGACCAGGACGGTGCGATCGAGCGGCTCGGCCGGCCGGCGCTCCGCCGGGCCGGCGGTCGACCGGCGGCGGCGCGGCCAGTTCTCGCGGCGGATGCGGGCGCGGATCGCGGCGAGCGCGACGCCGTAGGCCTCGGCGATCGCCGCGACGGTGAGGGTGGAACCTTCGTAGGCGGCGCGGATCTCCGCCCACGGCGGACCGGCGGCCGGCGCGACATCGGTCGGCGCGGCACCGGGGGAAACGGTCGGGGTCTCGGTCACGGGTGATCCCGGAGGCGGCGGGACGGACACGGGTTCGGCCCGCCGGAGACGACGTCCCGGACGGTGCTGAGTTGCGGTCGGTCTCGAAGGGGGTGTCGGGCCACCGCGGCGACGATCGCGCCGGTTTCGCCCATCGGTCGCGGCGGGTCCTCGTCGACACCACCGGGATCGTGAGGAAAGAGTGCCGAACCACCGTACGGGCGTCAAGCAAATCCGACCGCGATCAGGAATTTTTTCCCATCGCGATCGGGCACAGAGCATCAAGTCCTTGATTCGACACGCCTCATCAACGGCGCTCGGAACCTTCCGCCCCGTCGGGAATCTCGCCCGGCCAGTCGACGATGTGGTCTTCGAAGCCGTCCTCGGGGACAAATACCTCGGATATCGTCCGATCGCGGACCGAGATCCGGGCGTGGTGGACGGTATCCGGGTCGCCGGAGACCAGGGGATGCCACCACATCAGGTCGCGGCCGGCGGCGATCAACCGATAGGCGCAGGTCGGCGGCAGCCAGGTGTAGGTCTGCGAGACCACCTCCTCGACGTCGAGGACGACGCAGTCGGGCACGAAATCGTGACGGTTCGGATAGGACGAGCACCGGCACGTGTGCTGGTCGAGGAGCTTGCAGGCGACGTTGGTCCAGTAGATGTCGCCGGTGTCCTCCTCCTCGAGCTTGTTCAGACAGCATCGGCCGCAGCGATCGCAGAGGCTCTCCCATTCCTCGGGGCTCAGGTCCTCCAGCCGCTTCGCCTTCCAGAAGGGTTGCGGGTCGGGTCGATCGGCGGCATCCAACATCGTCGTCCTCGGCTCGGGGTGCGACGCGGGACGCCGACCCTCTCGACCGGGACATGGCCTTTGCTTAAACTCCCGTCAACCACGATCGTCGGCGAAGCGCCCATCCCGGGCACCGGCGAAGAGCAACGGTGACGCGCCTTGGCCGATCGTACCCCGGGTTCCGGCGACGAGACTTCGACGCGGCGGGTGGACAACACCGCGCCGGCCGAAGCGCCGAACGACGTCGGCGCGACCGGCGAAGCGACCGCGCACGAGACGCCCGAATCGGCCGCGGGCGAGCCGTCCGGCGCATCCGCTTCCGTCGCGCCGCCGCGGCCGCCGTTCTCGGTGCGCCTGAAGCGCCGTCTGCTCGTCGTCGATGCCTGGATCGACACCACCGTCTACCGGATCGGAACCGGCGCCCTCGGGCGTTACCGGCGGCTGTCGCTGGCGATGCGGGCGTTCCGGCTGCGCGGCGCCAAGCGGCTGATGGTCGAGATCCTCGACGACGCCGCGACCTTCGGGGTGGCCGGCTCGGTGGTGTTGCTCGCCCTGGCGCTGCCGGCCTTCGAGGTGACCCGGCACGACTGGCGGGCGCGGGCCGACTACGCCGTCAACTTCCTCGATCGCTACGGCAACGAACTCGGCCGGCGCGGCATCGTGCTCAACGACACGGTGCCGCTCGAGGCTTTCCCCGATCACCTGATCAAGGCACTGCTGGCGACCGAGGACCGTCGGTTCTTCGACCATTTCGGCATCGACGTGATCGGCACCAGCCGGGCGATCGTCGCCAACATGCGGCACAAGACGGTGGTCCAGGGCGGCTCGTCGCTGACCCAGCAGCTCGCCAAGAATCTCTTTCTGACCAACGAGCGGTCGCTCGAGCGCAAGATCAAGGAGGCGTTCCTCGCCTTCTGGATCGAGGCGCACATGTCGAAGCGCGAGATCCTGAAGCTCTATCTCGACCGCGCCTACATGGGCGGCGGCAACTTCGGAGTGGCGGCGGCGAGCGAGTTCTATTTCGGCAAGTCGGTGCGCGACATCGACCTCGCGGAAGCGGCGATGCTCGCCGGCCTGTTCAAGGCGCCGACCAAATACGCCCCGCACGCCAACCTGCCGGCGGCCAGGGCGCGGGCCAACGACGTGCTCTCCAACATGGTGGCGGCGGGCTTCCTGACCGAAGGCCAGGTGATCGGGGCGCGGCGCCGGCCGGCGAAACCGATCGACCGGGCGCGGACCTACTCGCCCGACTACTTCCTCGACTGGGCCTTCGATCAGGTCGAGGAGATGGCGCCGAAGGACCACACCATCACCGTCAAGACCACGCTCGACGTCGGCATCCAGAAGAAGGCCGAAGAAGTCGTCGAGAACGCCCTGCGCCAGCGCGGCGAAGAACTCGACATCTCGCAGGCGGCGGCGGTGATCATGGAGCCGTCGGGCGCGGTGCGGGCGATGGTCGGCGGTCGCGACTACTCGGCGAGCCAGTTCAACCGAGCGACCGACGCGGCGCGCCAGCCGGGGTCGTCGTTCAAGCCCTACGTCTATACGGCGGCTCTTCTTTCGGGCAAGACGCCGACCAGCGTGGTCACCGACCAGCCGACCTGCATCGGCAACTGGTGCCCGAAGAACTACGGCGGCGGCTATTTCGGCCGGGTCACCCTGCTCGAGGCGATCGCCCGGTCGCTCAACTCGATTCCGGTCCAGCTCGCCCAGCAGATCGGCCGCGACCGGGTCGCCGACGTCGCCCGCCGGTTCGGCATCACCCTGCCGGCCAAGCCCGACTGGCCGTTCGTGATCGGCTCGGTCGAGGTCCACATGATCGACCACGCCGCCGGCTACGCCACCTTCGCCTCGGGGGGCCTGAAGGTGACGCCCTATGCGGTCGAGGAGATCTCGACGTCGCAGGGCGACGTGCTGTGGCGCCGATCGCAGAACCAGCCGCCGCCGGAGCGTCTGTTCCCGGCCGAGAAGATCGCCGAGATGAACTCGATGCTCTACAACGCGGTGGAGACCGGTACCGGCCGCAACGCCCGGCTCGAGGGCATACCGGCGGGCGGCAAGACCGGCACCACCTCGGATTCGCGCGATGCGTGGTTCTGCGGCTTCACCGGCAACTTCATCGGCACCGTCTGGGTCGGCAACGACGACTACCGACCGATGGAGCGGGTCACCGGCGGCATGGTGCCGGCGCCGATCTGGCACGACATCATGGCCTACGCCCACCAGAACCTCGACCTGAGGCAGGCTCCGGGCATGCCCGCGCCGAAGAAGGCCGGGCCGGGGGCGCCGGTCGCCGGCGACAAGACCGCCCAGGGGCTGACCGACGTCGCGGCCTCCGGCGCGAGCCGGCCGAAGCCTCTGTCGTCGAAGACCATCGGCGCGCTCTCCGAGCTCGAGGCGAAGCTCCGGGCGGCGCCGCGGCTGCCCGATCTCCAGTCGATCCGGCCGCCGCTCAGGACCGGCCTCGCCCCCGTCGACGGTCCGGCACGCGGCCTCGCCCGGCTCGCCTCCGGTTCGGGCACTCTGGTTCCGATCGGCGGCGCGACGCCCTGAGGCGCGTGCCGACGGTCGCCATTGACGCTTCCCGGCGGGCCGCAGAGGATCGCCGCGGAGCGTCGCGTCGGCGATTCCCCGGGATCGGCGCCGCCTTCCCGTTTCCCTCCGGAGACGACGGTCGATCGACCGCCGCCCCCTCCACGGACCGATCGATCGTGCGCTTCTTCGTCCAGATCCTCCTGCCACCGATCGTCGGGCTGGTCCTCGGGCTCGGCTCGGCATGGTACGTGATCGCCGAACCGCACTGGGGAACCGCGGTCTACGGGGCGTGGCGGCTGACCCTGCCGTTCGACGCCGAGACGATCGATCCCTACGGCCGCGCCCGGATCGCACGGACCGGCGAGATCGTCGCCGGGGCCGGCGAAGGCCTGACCTTCCGGGCGGTCGCCGACGACGAGGGCCGCGAACTCGATCCGCACTGCGACTACGTGGTCACCGGTTCGATGCCCACCGCCCGGCTGTGGACCCTGTCGGTGATCGGCGCCGACGGAGCGCTGCCGGCCAATCCGTTGGGACGCACCCACGTCCACGGCCGCGAAGTGATGCGGCGGGCCGACGGCACCTTCGACGTGACGGTCGCCGCCACCGCCCGGCCCGGCCTGTGGCTGCCCGGTCCGGCACCGGCATCGGGAGCGATGGCGCTGATCCTGCGGCTCTACGACACCCCGATCGCCGCCGGCACCGACACGCCGGCCGACCTGCCGCACATCGTCCGCCGGGGGTGCCGATGATCCGCGTTCTCGTCGCCCTGATCGGGGGGCTGATGCTCGCCGGCATCGTCCACATCGTCACCGTGTTCGGCGTGCCGCGCCATGCCGTCGTCGATCCGTGGACGCGGGTCACGGCGCTCGCTCCGGAAGCCGGCTTCAGGATCCTGCCGCCGGCCGAGGCCGGTAAACGGATGGTGCTCTCCGGCCTCGATCCGGCGATGCGCCATGCGCTGTGCCGGTTCGGGCTCGACGCCGGGCCGATCCGGATCAAGGCGCAACCGGGCGACGGCTGGTGGATCCTCGCGCTCTACGATCGGCGCGGGCTGCCGGTCTATTCGCTCGACGACCGTGCGGCGGCGCAGAAGGGGGCCGACGTGCTGGTCGCCTCGGCGGCGCAGATCGCGCGGCTGCGCGAGAATCCGCCGGAGGAGCTCGAGGACGTGGTCGTCGTCGACTGGAAGGACGCCGGCGGCTTCGCGCTGCTCAAGATCTTCGTCGCTCAGCCGTCGCTCGCCGGAGAGGTCGACAAGGCGCTGGCCGGCGCCACCTGTGTGGCGACGGCGCTGCCGTGATCCCGCGAGCGCGAGGTCAGGGCTTCGACACCTTCTCGCCGGAGGAGAAGCGGGACGGTTTCGGCGCACCCGGGCGCGACCGGGGCTCGGACGGGAAGTCGCGTTCGGCGGCCTCGATCGACTGGCGCAGGGAGTTCCAGGCGAGATTGGCGTCGAACTGCCGGTCGGAGGGCGTCTCCACCATGATCCGGTCGATGGCGCGGCGGTAGGCGGCGAGCCTCAGGCGCATCGACCGCCACACCCAGTCGACCACCCGGCCGTTCTCGTCGATCCGCGCATAGGCGTCGCGCAGCTCTTCCGCCGCCACGTCGCGGCGGGCGTCGACGGTGGCGAGCCGCTGGCGATCGTCCTCGCGGACCTTGCGGGCCTCCGCCCAGAACGGGCCGATCAGCTGGGCGTCGGCCTGCATGTCGGCGATCAGCTTGTTCCAACGGGCCTCGCTGGAGCGGAACGGGTCGCGGCGCAGGTAGTTGTAGTAGCCGTCGGGATCGAACTTCGGATCGATCGTGGGAATGACCCGAGTGCGCTGCATCTCGACCAGCCAGCCGCCGAACCAGTCGCGCACGTGCGGCGGACGGATCAGCGACCAGGCCCGGTCGCGCAGCGTCCCTTCCCGATCGGTCCGATTGAAGTCGGAGACGAGTTCGCCGCGGCCGTGCTTGGCGAGCGCGTCGCCGAGCGCCGGCATCCACGAATCGTCGACGACGTTGCGTTCGGCCCGGCCGAAGTCGCCGGTCGAGCGGCCGCAGCCGACGACCAGCAGGGCGAGCCCGAGCACGGCGGCGAACCGGCCGGTCGTGGCGACGGGGCGACGGCGGATCGGCGGAACCGGGACGGGCTCAGGGGGCACGGCGGGAGGGCTCCGGGGGGCGCTTCGGGCGGGGTCGCACGGGGGAAGAGGGATCGGGATCGGGGAAGCGCTCGATCCGCACACCGTCGAAGAGCCGGATCTCGCCCATCGGTCCGGTCGACCGAAGGTCGCGGACGACGGCCGACGGCCGCTGAACGAAGGCGACCACGTCCCCCATGGCTCCGTCTCCTCTGTCGAACCCGACGGGCACACGGGCCCTCTCGGTGTCGCGGTGGCGGCGGAACGGTCGCATGGCCACCTTCCGGCGTCGATCTTTCCACTCCGTATGGTTAACGAAGGATTAAACAGGTGGGAGGATACTGATTCGCGCGGATCACGACATCTGTCGAGGGATCCGTGCCGTGACGGACCGGGGGATCGGATGGCTCGAGAGGACAGTGCTACGACCGGCAGGGTCGCCGCGCCCGAACGCGCGTCGCCGTCCCGTGTCCTGACCGATGCGGTCGATCTCTGGATCTCCGCCCCGTCCCACGAGAAGTCCGAGGTCCGCACCTTCTGCGATCTGGTCGCCGGACTGCTCGACGGCGCCGATCCGGACCGACGCCGGTACGTCGCCGAGCGGTTGGCGAAGCGAGCCGACATCTCCCCGGCGCTGGCTCGCCGGCTGGCCTCGGACGATCCGCCGATCGCCGCGCCGATGATCGTCGGTTCGCCGGTGCTGACTTCCGCCGATCTCGTCCAGATCATGCGCTGTGGCCCGGCCCACGTCCGCCTCGTCGCGGAACGGCTCGACCTCGGCGCCGAGATCACCGCATCGCTGGTCGGCCCCCTCGGTGCCGCCGAGGCGCTGCGCCGAGCCGCCGCGGGCGCCCGCGTCACGTCCCCGGGCACCACCTCCCGACCGTCGGATTCCGCCGCCCGCGAAGCATCGGAACCGCACCCGACGATCACGCCACCGCCGGCCGACGCCGAACCGTCGATCGCCGCCGAGACCGCACCGACGGCCGAGCCACGGGCGCGGCGGCGCACGCCGCTCGGCGACCGCGGGACGGACGATCCGGATCTCTCGCTCGCCACCTTCCTCGCACTCGAGCCGGCGGGTCGCTGGCGGGCGATCCGCGATGCGGCGTCGGCCGTGGCCCTGCAGACGACGCGGCCGCGCGCCCGGCCGGCCGGCGAGGCGATCGGCCCGCGGCTGTTCCGCCCGCTCGCGCACGGCGACCGCGCCGGCTTCATCGAAGAACTGGCGACGGTGCTGCGGATCGGCGACGCCACCGCCGAGAAGATCCTCGACGATCCGCACGGCGAACCGCTGGCGGTGGCACTCGCCGCGCTCGGCGTCGACGAACGGACGGCGACCTCGATCCTGCTGCTCGGCCTCGGCGAGCGGGCGACCCTCGGCCAGATGCAGGATCTGTCGGCGCTCGCCGCACGGATCGGCTGGCGGACCGGCGAGCAGGTGGTCACCGGCTGGCGCGGCGGTCCGGCGAACCGGACCGAGACGATCCGGCAGGTCGATCCGGCGGAACGGCGGGACGGCCGGCGGGAGCCGGCACCGCGGGTCGAGACGCGCGACGTGCCGGCCCGGCGCAGCGGCGGACGCGGCACCACGGAGTGAGCGGGTTCAGAGGCGCGGCGGCCACTCGATCACCGGAGGCGGCGGCGCCTCCGGATCGAAGGGGGGCGGCTCGATGAACGAGCGACCCTGCCGGTCCTCGATCTCGACGAACCACAGATCCGAATCGAACCGCCGTTCCGAGGCGATCCGGGCGAGCAGCGCCGGCCGGTCGATGCGGCTCGCGGTGCGCTCGAAACGGCGATCGCCGTCGCCCTCCTCCGACAGCGCCTGAGAGGCCGGCGCATAGAGGTCGTGGGTGCCGTCGAGCCGGTCGACGCCGACGAAGACCGCCCCCGCCGTGTCGTCGCCGCGATGGACGACGCCGCCGTGGGCGCCTTCGCCGAAGGCGCGGCGCAGGAGAGCGGCGACGAAGATGTCGGATCGCAGGCGCATCGACGGGGCTCCTCGGGCAATCGCGCGCGGCCGGGGGAGACCGGCTCAGCGGCGCGCCTGACTCGGGCCGCCGGCCATCAGATCATAGACCAACCGGTCGCTCGGTTTGCCCGACACCGGCCAGCCGCGATCGGCTTCGTAGCGTTTCACCGCGGCGATCGAGTGCTCGTCCCAACGGCCGTCCGCCTTGACCGGACCGTAGCCGGCGGCGACCAGCGCACGCTGGATCTTCTGGAGGCGTTCGTCGCCGCCCTTGGCGAGCGGCTCGCGCTGGGCCCGGCGGATCGTCGCGGGGGCGACCGGCGCGGCGATCTCGACCACCGAGGGATCGCCGCCGGCCGGCCAGGCGACGGCATCGGCGGCGGGAAAGCGGGCCGCCGGGGCGGGGACCGGCGCCGGCGCCGGCTGTGCCGCGGTGCGGGTCGGGGCGGCCGGAGCGATCGCGACCGGCTGAGCGGCGGGCGCCGCGGTCGTCGGGATCGAGCCGGTCTGAAGGGTTGCGGTGGCGCGCACCGCGGCGATCAGCAGATCGGAGGGCTCGCCGGTCGGGGTGGCCCCGAGCCGCTTCTCGAAGGCGCGGATCGCGTCCGACGTGGCCGGGCCGAGGACGCCGTCGAGCGGGCCGGTGTAGAAGCCACGGTCGCGCAACGCCGACTGCAACTCCTGGATCGCCGCCGGATCGAGAGCGGCGGTCGGGCGGGGGCGCGGCAGCACGCTGGGCACCGGACCCGGCACGGCGGACGGCTGGAGGGTCGGCGCCGGGGTCGGCAGCGGCACGGCGGCACGCGGCGAATCCGCGGCACGGGTGGCGAAGAACGGATGGGGATGCGGCGCCGGCTGATGGGCGAGCGCGTTGACCACCACCATTCCGACGCCGAGGACCGACAGCAGGATGCCGCCGGAGGTCGCCGGATGGGTCAGGACGAGGTCGATCAGACGCTGCGGCAGACCGCCGGCCGGAACCGGATCGTCGTCGACGCGACGATCGCGCGGCATCGATCGGGGGGCGTAGGGGGCGTTCATGCGCGCTTCTGCCTGGGTTCGTTCGGGACGACGGCCTGCCGCAGGTCGACGATGCGGCCGGGAGCGGAGAGCGTCTCGGCGACCAGCGGCAGACGGACGGTGACCCGGGTGCCTTCTCCGATCCGGCTCTCGATCCGCATGGTACCGCCGTGCAGGGCGGCGAGACCCTTGACCACCGACAGACCGAGACCGGTTCCCTGGTGGCGGCGATCGTAGCCGGAATCGGCCTGGACGAAGGGCGTCCCGAGCCGGGCGAGATCCGCTTCGGAGATGCCGATGCCGGTGTCCGAGACCCAGATCGCCACCTGCGGTCCCTCGCGCCGCGCGCCGAAGCGCACCTGACCGCCGCGGTCGGTGAACTTCACCGCGTTGGACAGGAGGTTGATCAGGATCTGACGGCAGGCCCTGCGGTCGGCGACGATCTCGGGGATGTCGCGGATCGGTTCGAGCGTCAGCCGCAGGCCGCGCTCCTCCGCCTGCAGGGTCATCATCCCGGCGATCCCGGCCAGCAGGTCGGCGAGATCGAAGCCATCGGGAACCACGTCGAAGGTGCCGTTCTCGATCTTCGACATGTCGAGGATGTCGTTGACCACCTGAAGCAGATGGGCACCGGATTCGTGGATCAGCCCGACGTATTCCTTCTGGCGACCGTCGGCGAGATCACCGCAGACGCCGGAACCGAGCATCTCCGAGAAGCCGATGATCGCGTTGAGCGGGGTGCGCAGTTCGTGGCTGACGTTGGCCAGGAACCGGGTCTTGGCGAGATTGGCGACCTCGGCCGCCTCGCGGGAGCGCGAAACCTCGACCTCCTGGGCCTTGCGTTCGGTGATGTCGCGGGTCACCGCGACCACCCGGGCGTTGCCGGCGACCGGATCGGGCTCGGACAGCGGACGGCACCGCATCTCCAACCAGAGCCAACGGCCGAGCCCGTCGGGCTCCTCGATCCGCAGCCGGAACTCGACCTGACTGGTGCGCCCGCGTTCGGCGGCGTCGGCGAGCGCGGTCAGATAGGCGGGACGATCGCCGACGTGGACCATCCGGAAGAAACCGTCGCCGCGCACCGCGGTCGGGGCGAGGCCGAGCACCCGCTCGACGGCGGGCGTGACGAAGACGATGTCGCCGTTCGCCGCGTGTCCGGTGACGATGTCGGAGATGTTGTCGGCGACGAGCCGATAATGACGGCCGCGACGGCGGGCGATCTCCTCGGCGGCGCGATGCAGCGCCTCCATCCGCAGGGCCAGACCGCCCATGTAGACGACCGCCAGGAACGGCACCAGCGAGCGCAGGCCGAAGCCGACCGCGGCGACCGGCGGCAGTACGCCGGCGACGTCGAGGCCGCCGATCAGACCGAGGGCGGCGAAGGCGGCGACGAAGGCGATGCGGGTGACGTCGCGACGGCCGGACAGTGCCGCTTCCATCGGCACGATGCCGAGCGCGAACAGCGCCTGCGAGGAGAGACCGCCGGTGAAGGCGGCGACCCAGGCGAGAAGGCCGGCGGTGATCACCGCGAAGGCGAGGTGGCCATGGGTCATCCGGCCGGTCTGCGACACCCACAGGGCGATCGGCGCCGGCGACAGGAGACCGGCGAGCGCCACCGCTTCGACCGGACCCGGTCGCCCCCAGACGCTGAGGTAGACCGGCAGCAGGGCGAGCGCCATCAGGCCGACGAACAGGTTCGAGGCGATGAAGGCCCGATGCCGGCGCCACTCGAGCGGGTCGGCGGTGGCGCGCACGTGGACCAGTCCGTCGACGAAGCGATCGAGAGCGGCCCAGGGCCCCTGATGAGAAGACTCGTTCACTGACACACTCACCATACGCGGCACCACCCCGACGGGCGCGACCGGAGCGAAGCTTCGCATCCGCCGCTTAACAGCCTGTTGAAGAGAAGTGGATCGCGAGACCGATCGGTCCCTCCGCGCGCCCGCGGCGGAGAGCGGCGCGTGCCCCGGGGAACCCGACCGGGAGAAGAAGAATCGAAGACGCATCGAATTTGAACGATCGCTCGAACCCCGATTTCACCGGCCGATGGCAGTGTGGCGAGGCGACCGGGAAGGGTCGCGACGCCCGGCCGGGGACCCGTGACCGGTGCGCCCGTCGGAGGATTCTGCGAGATGTTCTTCCTGCTCAGAGCCGCCTTCTGGCTCTCCCTGGTGGTGCTTCTGATCCCGAGCGGCGAGGAGACGACCTCGGTCGCCCAACCCGCTCGATCGGTGTCGCCGTTCGAGGCGGTCGGCGCGGCGCATTCGACCTACGAGGATCTCAAGGGCTTCTGCGGACGCAATCCCGACACCTGCCAGACCGGACGGGTGATCGCCGACGGATTCGCGGCCAAGGCCCGCACCGGCGCCCGGTGGGTCTACGAACAGCTCGATCCGAAGGACACCACCGCCACCGGATCGACGCCGGTTCCGGCCGGAGAGGCCGCCCCGCCGGCCGCTTCGGCGAAGGACGTGCGCGCCCCGCGCCCGATCGCCGGGCCGCTGCCGATCCCGCGTCCGGCGGTCTGATCCGGGACGGTCGCCGGCAGAGCGGTTTGCCAACGCCTCGGGAGGGGCTATAGAAAGGCGAACCGGGAGATCCTGCCCCCTTGCAGACCATCGACGACATCCTCTCCGACTTCGACGTCATCGACGACTGGGAAGAGCGTTACCGCTACATCATCGAACTCGGGCGGGGGCTCGATCCGATCGACGAAGCGGCGCGCAACGACGCCAACAAGGTGCGCGGCTGCGCCAGTCAGGTCTGGCTGGTCACCCGGATCGAAGCGAGCGCCGACGGCGATCCGCGCCTGTTCTTCACCGGCGATTCGGACGCCCACATCGTCAAGGGACTGGTCGCGGTGATCCTGGCGATCTTCTCCGGTCACCGGGCGAGCGAGATTCAGGCGCTCGACCCCGAACCGATCTTCGACACGCTGCATCTGCGCGAACACCTCACACCGCAACGGGCCAACGGCGTCGCCTCGATGATCGAGCGGATCCGCCGCGAAGCGACGATCGCCCGCGGCGGCGCTTGAAATCGACCCCTCGCCGACGCGGCCGCTTCAGGCTCCCCCCGGCGGTGTCCCCCCGCCGATCGCCGGCCGATGGTCCGGTGTCCCCCAACCGCGGATGCGCCTCGCCCGCTCGGGACCGATCGCCCGTTCTTCGAGACCGTAGTGGCCGGCGAGCCGGCCGAGCGCGATGTCGAGCACCACCTTGGCCGAGCGGGCCGGCCACCGCCGCCGGGCCTCGACCTCCTCGAGCCCCCTCAGGAAACAGCAGACGTCGAGAAGCAGATCGGCGAGATCGCCGTCGACCGCATCGAGCGCCGCGCGGACCCGATCGCGAGCGGCGAGCGTCCGGTCGGCGAGGTCTTCCACGCCGCCGCGACCGCCGCCGCCGATCCGGCCGATCGACCAGTTCGAGGTCACCGTCGGCATCATCCGGGCGAGCGTGAAGTCGCGCCGCAACCGCTCTCCGGCGGCGAGGCGGTCGGCGGAGACGAGGCTGCGGCCGTCCCGGTCCCGCCGTCGGGCGAGCCGCGCGAGCGGGCTCTCGTCGAGATCGACCAGCACGTCCGGCCCGTCCACGTCGATCCGCCGACGGGCGAAGTGGCCGTGGCCGGCGCGGGCCGGATCGAGACCGGTGGCGGCGGCGAGCACCCGCGCACGTCCCGCGGCGGTCGCGACCAACCGGATCTCGCCGCCGTCGGGATCGGCCCGCCGTTCGACCAGTCCGGCGTCGAGAAGGGCCGCGATCACCTCCGGCTCGGCCCGCATCCGTTTCAATCCTTCGGGACCGACGGTGCGCAGGGTCGGCGGATCCCCTGGAACCCAGATCGCCTCGGTCTCCGCGAGGCGGGCGAGGAGGCGGTCGCCGCGGCGATCGGCCTCGCGGAACGACGACATCGGACCGGCGGTCATGCATCGCCTCCCAACCGGCCCGAGAAGTCCCGCCAGAGATCCGTCGCCGTCTCGATCGCGGTGACCACTCGATCGACGCGCGGATCGTCCCGCCGGTCCTCGACCACCCGACAGGCATGGGCGACGGTGGTGCGGTCGCGATCGAACCGGCGGCCGACCTCGGTCAGCGGCAGCATCAGCCAGACGTGGGCGACGTACATCGCCACCTGACGGGCGAAGGCGATCTGCGCGACGCAGCGGGTGTCCGCGTGCAGTTGAGCGAGGCTGGTCTGGAAGGCATGGGCGACGATCGCCTCCAGGCATCGGCAGCGAGCTTCGACCTCGTCGGTGACGACCGATCTGGCCGCTCTTCGGCGCCGTGTCGCGTGCGCGACCGGTTCTCTGCGATCGAGCAACCGCGGGGGATGCGAACGGTCCGGGAGGCACGAGGCCCCCCGACCGCTCCCCAATTCCGAAATGTCCATGACGTTGGCCTCCGCCCTCGGAGAGATAGGAATAAAAACCTCTCGATTATCCGGGGTACGGTGAACGCGGGGATAACTAACGAGTTGTATGGTGAATTTCACATATCATGGGTTGTGCGTACAACTCTGGAGAGATCCCCGGCATCGGCGGCGGTGCGATCCTCGTTCGGATCGACGAGGAAACGCAGATGAACCCGAGATCGAACTTCCGTGCCGACGCCTTCGGCGGCGCAGACCCGCGCGCCGGCGCCGCCCCGATCGGCCCCTGGCCGAGGAACAGACTGCTGCCACGGTTGGTCGGTCTCGGACCGGACGAGATCGCCGACATCAGCCGAGCCGGACGTCTCGTCGTCCTGGGGAAGCTGTTGCGGGCGTTGTGCGACGAGCGCCGGCGCGGACGGGCCGGCCATTGGAGCTACAGCCTCGACCGCCACATCGGCCTCGTCCGCGCGGTGGCGGCCGAGCGCCGGGAACTCGCCGCGACCGGAGCATCGCCCCGAGCATCCGGCTCGGCGTGCGAGACCGCCTCGCCGTGTTCGGTCGACGCGGCGACGGGACCGGAGCCCGACCGGCGATGACCGCTCGGTCGCCGGATCCGGCCGGGCGCCGCCGTTGCGTTCGCCGCGTCCGCCGACGGCGCTCGACGGACGCGCGATCGAGGAGGGGCCGGGACTTCGGTCGCCCGTCGGGACCGGCGCGAGCGATCGGCGGCCGGGAACGTCGCGGGATGAGGTCCACGCACGAAAAAGCCGCCACGTCCCCCGGGACGCGGCGGCTTCATCTCACGAAACGCTCGACGGTCGCTCAGCGGGCGCCGCGACGACGCTGCTGGCCGAGGCCCATCTTCTTGGCGAGGTCCGAACGGGCCTGCGCGTAGTTCGGGGCGACCATCGGATAGTCGGCCGGCAGACCCCACTTCTCCCGGTACTCTTCCGGGGTCATGTTGTACTGCGTGCGCAGATGGCGCTTCAGCGACTTGAACTTCTTGCCGTCTTCGAGGCACACGATGTAGTCCGGCGTGACCGACTTCTTCAGCGGCACGGCCGGCTTCAGCGGCTCAGGAACCGGCTCCGGCGCAACGCCCGACGACGTGCGCTGCAGGGCGGCGTACACCTCGGCGATGAGCCCCGCCAGTTCGGTCGACGCCACCGTATTGTTGCTGACGTAGGCCGATACGATGTCGGCAGCCAGATCGATGAGGTTGCTGCTTCCCGAAATGTCGCTCATTGGTCACCTGTCTCACATTTGGAACGCCACTCGGCGAATCCGACTACATCTCTTTCGACCCGCGGATCAATCCGAGATCCGAGACCGAAACCGCCCTCGAAACCGCTTCCCCGAACGATGAATCGCCGCGGTCCTCGACCGTATGCTTCGTATAGGCACACTCGTCCAAGAGTACAAGATCTCGATGCGAGGTCGCGGCGTCATTTCGCAGTCGACCATCGAAAAACGCATGTCCGCTGTTGCGAACGAGCACGGCACGAACATGGCTCGGAAGCAAAGCCGCACACTCTCGAGCCGCTTCAGCCTCCGCCTGTCGCGATCGCAACCGAGAAGACCCGTGCACTGCGAAAACGACTCTGTCGTGACCGCCCCGCAGCACGAACCGGAAAGATTCGAGCAACGGACCACGTGACGAAAGGAAGCGATCCGCGTCCGATATCCTGGAAACGGGCCGTCTTCGGAACCGCCGGACGCCCCACCGGCCACCCGCCGGAGGGCGGGGCGGCCGCCGAAGAACAGGTCCGTGAAGATCGGGGTGCGGATCAGTATCACCACCTTCCTCCGAGACGTTCGATCTTCCCGGTGGTCGGTGGCGCGGCGAGGATCGCGCGCCGAAACCCGCCCTTTTCCCGGCCGGTCGCGGGTCGATCCGCGACCGCTCTCGCCGCCGGGGCCGCCGATCCTGTATGAACGGGTTCGACCGCGACTTCCCCCTGGACGCAAAGGAAGACCCATGAGCGTTTCTCCGAAGGCCGAGGGCCCGATCGGGCCTCGGGCCGAACGCCGCCCGACGACACGGATCGTCCACGGTGTCACCCTCACCGACGACTTCGCGTGGTTGCGCGACGAGAACTGGCGCGCGGTGATGCGCGATCCGAAGGTGCTGGCGCCGGAGATCCACGCCCATCTCGACGCCGAGAACGCCCATGCGGCGGCGATGCTGGCCGACACCGAAGCGTTGCAGACACGGCTGTTCGAGGAGATGAAGGGCCGCATCAAACAGGACGACTCGAGCGTCCCGACCCCCGACGGACCCTGGCTCTACGCGATCCGCTATGCGCCCGGCGGGCAGCACCCGATTCACGTCCGCACGCCACGCAATGGTGGACCCGAGGAAATCCTGTTCGACGGGGACGCCCGCGCGGTCGGCAAAGCCTATTTCCGACCCTCCGGCGTGGTCCATTCGCCCGATCACGCCAGGATCGTCTGGGGGGCCGACGAAAACGGTTCGGAATACTTCACGCTGCGGGTGCGAGATCTCGTCGCAGGCAGGGATCTCGACGACGTGGTGCCGGAGACCGGGGGCGAAGCCGTGTGGGCGGCGGACGCCGAGAGCTTCTTCTACGTGCGGCTCGACGCGGAGCATCGCCCGTCACGGGTCTATCGCCACGTCCTCGGCCGGCCGGTCGGCGAGGACGAGCTCGTCCACGAGGAGGCCGATCCGGGCTTCTTCGTCGGATTGGGCAAGACCCGCTCGGGCCGCTTCGTGGTGATCTCGATCCACGACCACGAGACCTCGGAGGCCCGGGTGATCCCGGCCGACGCACCGACGACGGCGCCGCGCCTCGTCGCACCGCGCCGAACCGCCGAAGAATACGACGTGGAGCACGTCGGCGACGACTTCGTCATCCTGACCAACAACGGCGGCGCCGAGGACTTCCGGATCGTCACCGCGCCGGTCGCCTCGCCCGACAGGGAGAACTGGCGCGAACTCGTCGGCCACGTCCCAGGCCGTCTGATCCTGGCGATCTCGGTCCATGCCGGCCACCTGGTCCGCCTCGAACGGGTCGACGGCCTGCCGCGGATCGTCGTGCACCGCTTCGCCGACGGCGCCGAGCATGCGATCGCCTTCGACGAAGAGGCCTATTCGCTGTCGATGTCGTCCGGTTCCGAGTTCGAGACGACGACGCTGCGCTTCACCTACTCTTCGATGACCACGCCGGCCCGGGTCTACGACTACGATCTCGACGGCCGCGAACGGGTGTTGCGCAAGGAGCAGGAGGTGCCGAGCGGCCACGACGCCTCGGCCTACGTCACCCGCCGCCTGCTGCTGCCGACGAAGGACGGCGAGACCGTTCCGGTGTCGATCCTCGCCCGCCGCGACACGCCGCTCGACGGCAGCGCGCCGCTGCATCTCTACGGGTACGGCGCCTACGGGATCACCATCCCCGCCGGATTTTCGACCGACGTCCTGTCGCTGGTCGACCGCGGCTTCGTCCATGCGATCGCCCATGTCCGTGGCGGCAAGGACAAGGGCTTCCGCTGGTACGCCGAGGGGCGCCGGGAGAAGAAGACGAACACCTTCGACGACTTCGTCGCGGCGGCGGAAGGCCTGATCGCCGCCGGCTTCACCTCGGCCGGCCGGATCGTGGCGCGCGGCGGCTCGGCCGGCGGCATGCTGATGGGGGCGATCGCCAACCGGGCGCCGCAGCTCTTCGCGGGGATCGTCGCCGAGGTGCCGTTCGTCGACGTGCTGAACACGATGCTCGACGCCAGCCTGCCGCTGACCCCGCCGGAATGGCCGGAGTGGGGCAATCCGATCGAGGACGAGGCGGCGTTCCGCACCATCCTCGGCTACAGCCCCTACGACAATGTCGGCCGCCTCGCCTACCCGCCGATCCTGGCGCTCGCCGGTCTCACCGATCCGCGGGTGACCTATTGGGAGCCGGCCAAGTGGGTGGCGAAGCTCCGGGAGAACTCGACCTCCGGTGCCCCGGTGATCCTGAAGACCGATATGGACTCCGGCCACGGCGGCGCCGCCGGCCGCTTCGCACGCCTGAAGGACGTCGCTCTGGTCCAGGCCTTCGCACTGAAGGTCACCGGCCTGCCGCTCGAGGCGTGAGCCATCGGCGGATGGCGAGCGACGGAAATCGGTCGCTCTCGCTCTTCGGAAATCGACGACCGGCCGAGGCCGGTCGCCCTCTCCACTCGAATCTCGACGACCGGCCGAGGCCGGTCGTCGGGTCCCCTCATGCCGAGTTCACGAAATTCGGACTCGTCCGAATTTCGTGAGTCACGGCCTGACCGGCCGACGCCCGTTCGGGCTCGCCTTCGCGGACGAAGCTCCGAACAGGTCGGAACTTCATCCGCTCGGCATCACTTGCCGATCTTGCAGGTGTTGATGCCGAGGATCGTGTAGGCCGGGCAGAAGTTGAAGAAGCCGGTGAGCAGCGGTACCACGCCGATCCAGCCGATCCACTTCCAACCGATGGTGGCCGGCCCGAGCAGGGCGAAGGCGATCAGCACCAGCCCGACCACGATCCTCGCGATCTTGTCCATTCCACCCACGTTGCTCGTCATCTCGCGCTCCTTCGCTCGACCTCGCCGTCCGGGACCCGTCCCGAACCGATGACACAGCGTCGCATGCCGACGCTCGGATCGTCGGTGACCCCGGTCACCGAGCGGAGAGAGGCGATCCCAGACTTTCGGCGCGGTCGTTCAGTCGCACTGATCGGCGAGGCGGGCGAGACCGGCGGGGTCGAGCACCTCGATCGACCCCCGCCGGCGCCGCAGCAGGCCGCGGCGTTCGAAGGCGTCGAGATGGCGGCTGACCACCTCGCGGGCGGTGCCGAGTTCGATCGCCAGATCGCGATGGGTCGCGGTGACCGGCCCGGCGGCGGTCGCCAGGCGACGGGCGAGGCGGCGCTCGACCGGCTGGAACACCGCCGCCTGCATGGTGTCGAGGATGCCGGCGACCCGCCGGCCGAAGCCGGCGAAGACGAAACGGCGGAAGACCGCGGAGGCGCCGAGCAGCCGATCAGATCGGAAGAGCACACGTCTGAACTCCAGTCACACTTGAATCTCG
>CALFRR010000013.1 GCA_937919435.1 uncultured Alphaproteobacteria bacterium
CTACCGTGATTTATACCGGCACTATCAGGAAAAGGACGACCTCCGCCCGGCCATCCACGGTCCGGACCCGGCTTGCATACGATTCCCGGCGCGATCCTCGCACGCACCGACCGGGCACGCCACCACCTCGAAGGCGCGGCGACGGGACGCAGTCGAACGAGACCATCAGAACACACCTCCCCGCGTCCGTCGACGTGGTTCACGCCGATGGCCACGGGGAGATGAAGGCATCGTCCGTCGAGAACGCGCGGCACGACCGACGCCGCGCGCCTCCGACGTCCGGAAGTCGATCAGGCGGCGGCCGGCAGGCACGAGCCCGACGGGCAGACTTCGGCGCACTGCGGAGCGTCGAAGTCGCCTTCGCACTCTTTGCACTTGGCGGCGTTGATCGTGTAGATCTTGCCCTTGTGGGTGATCGCCTTGTTCGGGCACTCGCTCTCGCAGGAGCCGCAGGCGGTGCAGGTCTCGGTGTCGATCTTGTAGGCCATGTCTTCTTCTCCTCGGGTATTCGGTCGACGTGCCCCGCCGCGGCGGGGCCCGATCCGACGCTGCCTCAGCGCTCCGTACAGGAGACGCAGGGATCGATGCTGTTCACGATGATCGCGATGTCGGCGATCTTCGCGCCGGTGAGCATGTACTTGAGCGCGTCCCAGTTCATGAAGGTGGGAACCCGCCACTTCACCCGTTCCGGCTCCGGGTTGTCGTTGGTCTTGAGATAATAGACCAGTTCGCCGCGCGGCGCCTCGACCTTGGCGATCGCCTCGCCACGCGGGATGTCCGGACGATCGTCGAGGTGGGTCGGACCGCCGGGCAGATCGCGCAGACAGGCGCGGATCAGCTCGATCGCGGTCTTGGCCTCGGCGAGGCGGATCATCGCGCGCGACCAGACGTCGCCGTCGACGAGGGTGTGGACGGTCATCGGCAGACGGTCGTAGGCGGCATAGGGCGCCACCATGCGGACGTCGTAGTCGATGCCCGAAGCACGGGCGACCGGGCCGACGACGCCGCAGGCGAGCGCATCCTCGCGCTTCAGCACGCCGACGCCACGGGTCCGGCCGAGAATCGAGCCGTTGGTCCGGTAGGTGTCGATGATCCGATCGACCTCCGGCTCGATCCGGTCGAGCTCACGGGTGAGCAGCGTGGCGATCTCGTCGTCGACGTCGTAGCGCACGCCGCCGATGCACATCGCACCGAGGTCCATGCGGTTGCCGAACACCGACTCCTTGATGTCCTGGGCGATCTCGCGCACTTCCATGACGTGCATGAAGAGCGTCTCGTAGCCGACCAGATGGGCGAGGATCGCCACGTTGAACAGGTTCGAGGCGAGCCGCTTGACCTCGCCGGCGATCACCCGGAGGTAGAGCGCCCGCTCCGGAACCTCGAGCCCGGCGATCGTCTCGGCCGCCATGGCGAAGCTCTCGGGATGAGAGTTCGAACACAGCGAGCAGATGCGCTCGGTCAGGATCACGTTCTGGAAGATCGTGCGCTTGGTGGTCAGATACTCGATGCCGCGATGGACGTGGCCGGCGTTGATGTCGACCGCGTTCACGGTCTCGCCGCTGACGTCGATCTTGAAGTACATCGGCTCTTCGAGCGCGACGTGGAGCGGCCCGACGGGAATCGTGAAGGTCTCGGGCGTTGCGACCGTCTCGTGCGAGGAACTCATCAGGCACCGCCCTTCTTGTTCAGGACCTTCTCCCACAGACCCTTGGTCGAGGCCGAATTGACCAGCGTCGAGAAGGGGATGAGACGTTCGAAGACGGCCGGGTCGATCCCCTGGTCGATGAACAGCCGCCGCGGATCGGGATGATGCCGGACGGTCAGCGAATAGAGCTCCATCATCTCCCGTTCGCCCCAGTCGGCGGTGCGGAAGAGCGGCGTCAGGCTGTCGATCTCGCCACCCTGGACGACGTGCGCCTTGACCGTCAGCGTGTCGCCGCCGACGTCGAAGTGATAGGCGAGTTCCAGCGCGGTGCCGTCGAGCGCGGTGCCGCCGAAGGACAGCTTCGGCGCCTTCTCCGGCGTCTCCGCCGCTTCTTCGCCCTCGGCCGCTTCGGTCTCCTCCTCTTCCTCCTCCTCCGGAGCCGGAGGGGCGGAAGCGGTGGTCATCGACAGGCGGGCGCCGATCTCCTTCAGGAGTTCGCCGACCGGAAAGAGGTCGTCCTTGTCGGCGAGCTCGAGCCACGCGACGGTCGTGCCGTGGCCGTCCGTCGTCTTCTCGAAGCGGACTCCCGCCGGCGCTACGGCGGCGAGGCGGCTCTCGATGTCCTCGGGCAGTCTCGTCACGGCTTGGCCCTCCTGGCCTTGAGGAACTTGGCGCGGCACTTCGGGCAACGCGCCCGGAGTTCCGCGACCTCTTCGGCCGCCATCGCCGGCTTCACCTTGGCGACGTTCGGCGCGGTGTCGAGCGCGGTCGCGCCGCATTCCACACACTTCATGTTTGGAATCAGTCCATGCTCGACCATCGTGTACTTTTCGGCCTGAGTGTGGGCCAAATGCCAGTCCGTGGTCTGCCGTATGGACTTCGTCGGGCAGTAGAACTCGCAATTGCCGCAGAACACGCAGGTGTCGTGCCAGCAGTCGAAGGCGAGGCCGTCGGCCGACTTGGTGAACTTGATCGCGTTGGCAGGGCAGACCCGCTCGCACAGCTTGCAACCTTCGCAGCTCGGCGCGTCGAAGGCGATCCGGCCGCGGAAACGGGCGGGGGTGCGGGCCGGTCCGAAGGGGAACGCCTCGGTCGAGGGGCCGTTCTTCAGATTGCGGAAGAGGAGGCTCAGGAAGTTCATCGGTCTCGTCTCCTCAGAGCTTCTCGCGCCACAGTTCGATCGCCTTGGCCACCCCTTCGATGATCGCCTGCGGCCGCGGCGGACAGCCGGGGACGTTGACGTCGACGGGGAGGTACCGGTCGATCGGGGCGTGGACGGCATAGCTCTCGCGGAAGATGCCGCCGGAGATCGGGCAGACGCCGACCGCCACCGTCACCTTCGGATCCGGGATCTCCTCCCAGAGGCGGAGCACCGCGTCCTTCACCCGGGCGGTGAGCGGCCCGGTGATCAGCACGATGTCGGCATGGCGCGGGGAGCCGCAGTATTGGCAGCCGAGCCGCTCGACGTCGTAGCGCGGGATGCAGGCGGTGGTCGCCAGTTCGACGTCGCACCCGTTGCACGAGCCGGCGTTGATCCGATAGAGCCACGGCGACTTGGTGGCGACCTTCTTCAGGTCGGCGATGATGTTCATGTCACTCCCCCTCAGCCCACGACGGCGACGACGGCGAGGCTCGCGGCGGCGAACAGCAGCGGCCATTTCAGGAAGAAGGCGAAGGCCTGGTCGATGCGCATGCGGCCGACCGAGACGCGGACCACGGTGACCCCGAGGATCATCAGGACCAGCATTTCGACGAGCCAGAAGACCAGACCGAAGATCCCGTTCGGCGCGACCGGGAAGAACAGCGCCAGACCGAGGCCGAGCACCACCACCGCCTTCAGCGCCGACATCACCTTGAACAGGCCGAGCGCCGGACCGGAGTACTCGAGCAGCGGGCCTTCCAGCACTTCGGTTTCGGCCTCCGGGATGTCGAAGGGCACGATGCCGAGGTTCGCCGGATAGAAGAAGACGAAGGCGGCGACCGCCGGCCACATCACCGGATCGAGCAGGAAGGCGCCGTGGGTGCGCTGGTACTCGACGATCTCGGAGAGCGAGAAGGTCACCGTGCCGCCCATGCCCCAGCCGGTCCTGAGCGCCACTGCGGCGACGACCAGGACGAGCGGGCCCTCGTAGGCGAGCATCAGGGCCATCTCACGGGAGAAGCCGATCGAGCCGTAGGGCGAGCCCGAGGCGGAACCGGCGACCATCAGCACCACGCCCGGCACCATCAGCAGATAGAGCAGCACCAGCAGATTGCCGAGGATCGGCTGCGGCGCGTAGACGCCGGCGATCGGCACCAGGGCGGCGGCGACCAGCATCGCGACGACACCGACCAGCGGCGCGCCGAGGAACAGGGTCTGGCCGGCCGAGGTGGCGGGCACCATGGTCCGCTTGAAGCCGAGCTTGACCAGATCGAAGAACGGCTGGGCGAGCGGCGGGCCGACGCGGCCCTGGAGCCGCGCCGCGACCCGACGGTCGGCGCCCTTCAGCGCCAGACCGAAGAGCAGGGCGAAGAGACCGCCGGGGAAGACGAAGACGGCCGCGAGGAGAGCCAATTGGTTGGTCATGTCGGTTTCCTCCGGTTCAGGCCGACTTGCCGTCGCCGAGCCGCGCGGGCTTGCGGGTCAGGAGCCCCCGAATGGCGGCGTTCGGGGTTTCGAACAGATTCACCGCACCGACGCGGGTGGTCTCGGGCAGGAGATCGCCGACGCCGCACTGATGGATCTGGGTGCGGACGACGCCCGCCCGATGGCCGAGCCGCAGGTAGGGCAGCAGCACCGCACCGATCAGCACGACGAACACCGAGAGCAGGCCGGGATGCCATCCCTCGAGCCCCGGCAGACCGCCGGCCAGGGTCGCGGCGATCGGCGTGAAGCCGAGCTGCGCCTGGATCGCCGAGATCGGCACCAACAGGAGCCCCGGGAAGACGCCGACCACGAAGCTCGCGACGGTCAACACGCCCATCGGGATCAGCATGGCGAGCGGCGCCTCCTCGGCCTGCAGGGCTTTGGCGGTCGGGGTGCCCATGAAGGCCGCGTGGGCGAACTTCAGGACGGCGGCGAGGGTGAACAGACTGCCGATCATCGCCGAGGCGCCGAGCGCCCAGTGACCCGACTGGAAGGCCGCCTCGAAGATGATCCACTTCGAGGAGAAGCCGGCCATCGGCGGCACACCGGCGAGGCTCAGACCGGCGATCAGGAACATCGCGAAGGTCCAGGGCATCCGCCGGCCGAGACCGCCGAGTTCGTCGAGCATCTCGGCATGGGTCGACACCATCACCGCGCCGGCGGCGAGGAACAGGGTGTCCTTCAGGAACATGTGGTTGACGAAGTGCATCAGGCCGCCGGCGACGCCGAGCGGAGTGGCCAGCGACACGGCGAGCAGCACGTAGCCGAGCTGGCAGACGGTCGAGTAGATCAGCACCAGCTTGATGCCGTTCTGCACCACCGCCATCGCGCCGGCATAGAGGATGGTCAGGGCGGCGATCACCGCGATGACGTCCATCATCACCGACTGGTCGGCGTACTGGCCGAAGCGGGCGAACAGAGTGGCGCCGCCGAACAGCACGAACAGCTTCAGCACGCCCCACGGACCACTCTTCAGCAGCACCGCGGAAATATAGCCGGAGACCGGGGTCGGCGCGGCGGCCGGGTGCATCTGCCAGTCGATCCGGATCGGCAACTGCGCCGCCTTCATGACGAGGCCGAGGAACACCAGTCCGACGGCGATGCCGGTGGGCAGCGCACCGAGGGTCGGCAGCACCTTGCCGATGCCGGCGAGGTCGAAGGTTCCGGCGAGCGCGACGACCAGCGTCAGGCCGAGGAACATGAAGGACGCGCCGACGGTGTTGAACAGGAAGTACTTGAACGCCTCGCGCCGGGCGACCGGCGTCTCCTCGTGGGCGATCGCACCCCACAGGGCCCAGCTCGACATCAGTTCCCAGAAGCCGAAGAAGGTGAAGACGTCCTTCGCCGCGGTCATGCCGAGGAGGCCGGCGATCATCACGCCGAAGGCGGCGTAGAAACGGCCCTGCGCATGCGAGTGGGCGAGATAGGCGGTGGCGTGGATCATGTTGAGGACGCCGACGCCGGCGATCAACAGGGCAAAGGAGCCCGACAGCAGGTCGTAGCGGCCCCACTGGAAGACCACGCCGAAGAAGGCGAGGACCAGGGTGAGGACCGCGAGACGGCCGGCCCAGACGACCGACGAGCGGCCGACCAGCCAGACGATCGCCGACCCGACCAGCGCGATGGTGGCCGAAGCCGGCCAGGCCATCACGAAGCTCGGCAGGGTCACCTGGGCAAGGCCCGAACGGGCGGCGACGACGTCGCCGACGCGGGCGACCAGATCGAGCTGGAAGCCGGGGAGCAGACCGCCGAAGACGATCGCGGCGGCGAGCAGGCCGATCGCGACGAGCATCGAGGTCGGCGCCTCGCGGACCACCACCTCGCCCTCGTAGGGCTGGTAGAACAGGGTGGAGATCACCCGGGTGTAGTAGACGACGCCGATCACGCCGCCGATCAGCAGCACCGCGGCGACCTCCCAGTGCCCGGCCTGGGCGGCGGCCCAGATCATCAGGAACTTCGAGACGAAGCCGGAGAACGGCGGCAGGCCCATGATGGCGAGCGACGCCAGGGCGTAGCAGCCGGCGGTGAACGGCATCACCCGGCCGAGACCGGCGAGTTCGGCGATCTTCTTGTGGCCGGTGCGCAGGATGAAGGCGCCGGCGGCATAGAAGAGGAGAGTCTTCATCACCGCGTGGTTGGTGACGTGCAGCAGCGAGGCGTCGACCGCCAGCACCGTGCCGAGACCGAGGATCGCGGTGATCTCGCCGACCTGGGCGAGGGTCGAGAAGGCGAGCATCCGCTTCAGTTCGGTCTCGTAGAGCGCCCGGATCTCACCATAGAGCAGGGTGAGGCAGCCGAGGACGACGAGGATCGTGTCGAAGCCGATGCCGAGCACGGCGAAGCGATCGAGCGCGCCGAGGCCGAAGACCACGAACAGCACCTTGATCATGCCGAAGACGCCGGCCTTGGTCAGCAGACCCGACAGCGGGCCGGAGATCGAGGACGGGGCCACCGGATGGGCGATCGGCAGCCAGGCATGGCCGGGCACCAGACCGGTCTTCACCGCGAAGCCGACCAGCAGGCAGGTGGCGATGGCGAAGCCGATCGCCGGCGGCAGCGAGGCGGCATGGGCGGAGAGCTCGGCGAACTCGAACGAGCCGATCTGCGCGTGCACCAGCAGAATGCCGAGGTGCATCACGTAGGCGCCGCCGGCGCACATCAGGAAGTAGACGAAGCCGGCCCGGATCGCCTTCTGATTCTGATCGTGGACGATCAGGAAGTACGAGGTCCAGGTCATCAGCTCCCAGAAGACGTAGAAGTTGCCGAGTTCGTGGGAGGTCACCACGCCGATCAGCGAACCCGTCATCAGGAAGGCGAAGAAGTAGTAGCGGTTCGACCACTCCGCCCGGGCCATGTAGTCGATCGAGTAGATGATCATCACGGCGGAGACGAGAGCGAAGAGCAGCGCGAAGAGCCGGGTGGCCGGTTCGAGATCGCCGGCGAAGGCGATCATCGCGACGGTCGCCACCGCCAGCACCACCGCGGCGGCGTCACGCGCCCGGAGCGACACCTGACCGATCGCCCAGACGGCGAAGCCGCCGACATAGGGCACCAGCACCAGGATCGACCACGGACCTTCGAACTCCGGCACCTTGGCCGAGTGCAGATGACCGGAGAGGACCTCGGAGATCCACAGCACCGGTTCCGGCCACAGGCTGATGACGATGGTCAGGCCGGTCAGCACCCAGGCGATCGGCATGGCGAGCGCCGGCCCCTCGGCGAGATCGACCCGCCGCGAGGGATGCTCGAGATAGACCCGCTGGACGACCTGCAGATAGTAGGCGGCGGCGACGATGGTGGCGATCGTGCCGACCGCGGCCATCGCCCAATGCCCCTGCTCGGTCGCGGCGTAGAGAATCAGGAACTTCGAATAGGACCCCTTGAACGGCGACAGGCCCATCACCGAGAACATACCGAAGGCGAACAGCGTCGAGGCGACCGGCATGCGACGGCCGGAACCGGCGAGATCGTCGAGGTTCGACGAGCCGGTGCGGCGGATCAGCCACCAGCCGGCGGCGACCACCAGACCGCGCATCACGACCTGGAAGAACAGGTGCATGTAGGCGCCGGTCTCACCGGCGGCACCACCGAGCCCGAGGCCCATCAGGACGTAGCCGACTTCGGCGATCGTCGAGGCGACGATCACCCGGGTCAGACGCGGAAGGCTGAGAAGCGCGGCGACTTCTCCGAAGAGTAGGAATATCGCTCCGGTCCAGGCGAGTGCCATGGGCTCGAGCGTCGCGATGGAGAGCATGGAGAGATCCTTCCGCCGGCACGCTGCGTCGATTTCGGATGGGGGGTCTACCGACGAAAGTCGATGCCAGATGTCGGCGAGCCGACAAATACGCATTCTCCCGGGGCGTCCTTTCGGGCCCGTGCGTAGTGTCCCGAGGGCTCCGCGTGGTTTCTCCACACCCTCATCGGGTCGTTCGGAGTAGAGTCGCGATCTTTATACTTGCGAGTGGTTCGCAATCGGGGCAGAGGATGGACCGGCCCGGACGGGGGCGGTCGATCGGACGAGGAACAGAGAGCATGCACGAGACCGCCGTCGTCGCCGGCCTGATGCGCATCCTGGACGAACGTGCAGCCGCCGCGGGGATCGATCGCGTGGTGTCCGTCCGACTCCGGATCGGACGCCTGCGGGGCCTGGATTCCCGCCAGATCCGCAGTGCTTTCGAGCTCTTCGCGGAAGGAACGATCGCCGACGGGGCCCGTCTCGAGATCGACGAGGTCGGGGTCGAAGCGGTCTGCGCGACCTGCGGAACGGTCTGGACGGTGGAGGGCTGGCGCTTCGAATGCCCGTCCTGCGGCGGCTCCGACGCGGAGACGCGGACCGGCCGGGAGCTCTACGTTGAGAGCTTCGAAGGCCACCGGAGAAGCGACCCGGCATAAGTCGGGCACCTACCCGTATTTTCACGATGCGGCCGTTTTCACGTGGTGCAAAGCTGCCCTGCGAAGTCGCCCGGAAGAACAGCCATGCATTTTTGATTATGCTCGATCCCATCGGGAGGGCATGGGTCCGACCGCTCGCACGGCTCCGACGACCACTCGCCGTCGTTCGGCGACCGCTCGCGCCGAACGGGGCCGACCGTTCGGCGGTCGCACCGGCCTCTCGGCACCCGGGAGAGACCGTTCGCGGCGCCCCCACCACCGGTCGAGGCGTCACGACGCCGAGCGGCATCCGCCCCTGCCGGGACGGATGTGCTCGGATCATGGCGAGGGGTGCTTCAGACGGCCGGGTGCGGAGCGCCGGGGCCGCCGGGATGGGCCACCGGGCCGGCGACCAGAGCACGGCGGGCGCGCAGTTCCGACGACAGCCAGTCGATCCAGGCGTCGAGCCCGACGCTCTTCTTGGCGGAGACCTCGAAGACCGGCCCGGAGCCGCGCACCCGCGAGATCGACTTGCGGGCGCGGGCGACGTCGAACTCTTCGATCGCCGGCAGGAGATCGGTCTTGGTCAGCAGGACGAGGTCGGCGCCGCGGAAGATCACCGGATACTTGTCCGGCTTGTCGTCGCCCTCGGTGACCGACAGCAGCACCACGTCGCGGTGCTGACCGACGTCGAAGTCGGCGGGGCAGACGAGGTTTCCGACGTTCTCGATGAACAGGATGTCGATCTCGTGGAGCGCGAGGCCGTGCATCGCGTCGTGGACCATGACCGCGTCGAGGTGGCAGGTGACGCCGGTGGTGATCTGCACCGCCGGGACGCCGTGCCGGCGGATCCGGTCGGCGTCGTTCTCGGTCTCGAGGTCGCCCTCGATCACCGCCACCCGGATGCCCGGCGGCAACGCCTCGATCGTCGCCTCGAGCAGCGCGGTCTTGCCGGACCCCGGCGACGACATCAGGTTGACGGCGAGGACGCGGTGCTCGTCGAGATGCGCGCGGACATGGGCGGCCAGCCGGTCGTTCTCGGCGAGCAGATTCTCCAGCACCGCGACGGTCGCCCCGTCCGTACCGGCGGGGGCGCCGCATCCACAGGTATTGCACATCGTCCGGACACTCCTCGCCTGCGACGGCCGCGGCGGCGACGCACGCGCCCCACGGATCACACCGGATCCATATGGGGTGTCAGCGCACCGAGACCAGTTCCTGCTTCAACCGGCCGAGATCGTTGATCACCAGCGACCCGGCCCCGTAGCGGTGGACGATGCCGCATCGCACGAGTTCCGCCAAGACGGTCGACACCGATTGGCGGGTCGCACCGATCTGCATGGCGAAGTCCTCGGTGTTGGGAACCGCGTCGAGGACGACGCCGTTGGCCCCGCGCCGGCCCTCGCGATCGGCGGTGTCGCAGAGAGCCCGGATCAGCCGATGCTTGACCCCGTGGAAGGCCATGTCCTCGACCAGCCGGATCGACCGCTGGAGCATCCGGTCGAGGAGCGGCAGGGCGGCGACGGCGAGTTCGGGATCGGCGTGCGCCAGATCGCCGAACGCCGGCAGACCGACGACGAGGATCTCGGCCGGCCGCTTCACTTCGAGGACGGTGTCCGGATGGAGGGCGATGGCGTCGCCGGCCTCCATCAGGAAGAGCGTCATCTCCTTGCCCTCGAAGGACGAGAAGCAACGCAGGCGGCCCGACCGGACGAAGACGAGCGCGAAATCGCCGTCGAACTCCTCGTCCGCACCATAGATCAGTCGGCCTTCCGGTAGACTTCGGAGAGTCAGATGTTGGGCCGTGGCGTGTTTCAGAATGCGATCGACGATCTGTCCGAAGTGATGATCGGCATGCATCTCGTTTTCCGCTGCTGGCTCGACGAGGGCGTCCGGCCGAACCGGGCACCCGACTTCCTCCCGAAGACATCATATGCCGGACGCCGCCGGAACGGCACCGAATATCGCGGGATTCGCGGGTCGGGGACAGGATGACGCTCCGCTCCGCCGAACGCCGCATTTTGCGACAGTGGAGGAATTTCACCTCGAAGGCCAGCGTATTTTTGCGAGCGACTCGCGAGTGCCCGGCCGATGAAAGTGGGATCGGTCGTCTGGACGTCGGACGACTGGAGCGGCCTCACACGATCGCCTGGATCGCCGCCGGAATCTCGATTCGACGCCGGGCAGAGCCGTTTTCGGATATTTCGGGACGAATTTCCACCCCCGCCGCGACGGGACGGCCGGACCATGGCGAGCTTGCCATAACGACATCGGTGTCTTCACGCAATATCCGTCGGTCCACGTATCAATCCCATTGGCATTCCTGTCGCATTGCCGCTCCGCAATGCGAGATGGTAATTTGAGGTGCGAAGTAGACTGGGATCTCAGGGGCAAGAGACCTGATCTATTCGGAAAGGACGACCAATCGGTCTCCCGGTTACCGCTTGCAACGCAGCATCGCAAATCCGAGCGCTGTCTTGCAACTTGCTCATGGGTGCGGCAGATGAACGCGAAATATCCCGGAATTCCGAACGTAATCAACGGCAACGGCGCCGTGGCACAGGTGATGGGCCACGTCTGCGGGGGCGTCATCGGCTACCCGATCACCCCTTCGACCGAGATTTCCGAGATCTACGAAGGATTCCGCGCCGGCGGCGGCTGCAACGTCTGGGGCAAGCACCCCTTCTTCTACGAGCCCGAAGGCGAACATTCGGCTCAGTCGGGTGCTCTCGGCGCGGCTCTGACGGGCGGCAAATACGTATCGAATGCCTCGTCGAGCCAGGGCATCCTCTATGGACTGGAATCCCATTACGTGACCGTCGGCAAGAAAGTCGGCGGTTTCGTGCTTCAGGTGGCGGCCCGCGTGGTCTCCAAGCATTCGCTGAACGTCATGGCCGGCCATGACGACGTCTATGCGCTGCTGCCGTCCGGCTACACCATCCTGTTCGGCTCGAACCCTCAGGAAGCCGCCGACCTCGCCGCGATCTCCTACAAGGTGTCGGCGACCTCGCTGGTCCCGGTCGCCAACGCGATGGACGGCTTCGCCACCTCCCACATGCTGTCCGAGGCGATGATGCCCGAGCCGGAGCTCCTCAAGGAGTTCCTCGGTGATCCCTCCGGCCGCATGAAGTGCCCGACCGTCGCCCAGGAGATGCTGTTCGGCGCCAAGGGCCGTGTCCATCAGCTGCGCCACTGGCTCGGCCGCAACAAGGCGGAGTTCGCTCCCGCCCAGCTCTCCGCGCTCTATGCCTATCTCGACGCGGAAGCCGAGGCGATCGAGACCGACGGCGAAGGCAAGCTGCTCGCCGAGACCCTCGCCAACGTTCCGGCGGCCCAGCAGGGCGCCTGGCGTCGCCAGTGGCTGAACGCCTTCGAGAAGGGCACCCGTCAGCGGGTCCCGGCGCTGGTCGACGTCAACAACCCCGGCCTCACCGGCGGCGTGCAGAACCAGCCCGACTTCCAGTCCGGCGCCGCCGACCATCGCACCCACTTCGTCGCCGACGTGCCGCGCTTCGTCGACGAGGCCTTCCGTGAGTATGCCCAGCTCACCGGCCGCGAGTACGCTCCGGTCGTCACCAAGTTCTGCGAAGACGCCGAGACCGTGATGGTCGGCCTCGGTTCGGTCACCGAGGACGTCGAGGCGGTCGTCGAGCATCTGCGCGCCCAGGGCCGCAAGGTCGGCGTCGTCGCGATCAAGCTGCTGCAGCCGTTCCCGGAAGCCGCCGTGGTCAAGGCCCTCGCCGGCAAGCGGGCGGTCACCGTGCTCGAGCGCTCCGACGTCACCGCGCTGACCGGTCTGGTCACCCAGGCGATGTTCAAGGCGATCGAGAACGCCGACGGCCACCGTCACGCCGGCATTCCGGCGATCACCAAGCTGCCGAAGATCACCACCGCGATCTTCGGTCTCGGCGCCCACGACCTGCAGCCGCGCCATCTGGTGGCGGCGTTCGACAACATGGACGCGGAGAAGAACTCCCCGTTCGTCTACCTCGGTTCGCAGTTCTTCTCGAAGAACCCGAGCCCGCGGGTCGCCGAACTGCAGGCCAGGCTGAAGGCCGCCTATCCGGAGACCGAGCTGATGCAGCTCGCCACCGGCGAGAACCCGCAGCTGCTGCCGAAGGACGCCTTCCGCATCCGCTTCCATTCGGTCGGCGGCTACGGCACCATCGCCACCGGCAAGCTGCTCACCGACATCCTGGCCGGCCTGCTCGGCCTCTATTCGAAGGCCGCGCCGAAGTACGGCTCGGAGAAGTCGGGCGCCCCGACCAACTACTACATCACCTTGAGCCCCGAGCCGGTGAAGATCACCAACGCGGAGATCGAGGACGTCGAGATCGTCATCTCGCCGGACCACAAGGTGTTCAGCCACACCAACCCGCTGCGCGGTCTGGTCGCCGGCGGCACCTTCATGATGCAGTCGAACCTGTCGCCGCTCGAGGTCTGGCAGGATCTGCCCGAGAAGGCCCGCAAGACCATCCGTGACAAGAAGATCCGCTTCTACGTGATCGACGCGTTCAAGGTCGCCCAGGCCCACGCCCCGACCCCCGAACTGCAGACCCGCATGATGGGCATCGCCTTCATCGGCGCGCTCTGCGGCAAGGTCGAGCGGATCACCTCGGGTGCCGAGGAAGCCGCGATCCTGACCAAGGTCCGTCAGCAGATCGGCAAGAAGTTCGGCGGCAAGGGCGACGCCGTCGTCGAAGGCAACATGGCGGTGATCCGCGATGGCCTCTCGGCCACCGTCGAGATCCCCTACGACGAGCCGGAGTATCAGGCCGCCGAGCGGGATCTGGTGCCGAAGACCGTGCGCGGCGTCGGCGTGTCGGCCGCGATGTGCAAGGTCAACTCCAGCCCGACCGGCATCTTCGACCAGGACTACTACGAGGAAGTGATCGCCCAGCCGTTCCGCGACGGGACGATCGGCGAATCGCCGGTCCTGCCGGGCACCGGTCTGTTCATGCCGGCGGGATCCGCCGCAATGAAGGACAAGGGCCTGTTCCGGCGCCACGTTCCGGTGTTCGACGCCGCGAAGTGCACCGGCTGTCTGGAATGCACCCTGGTGTGCCCGGACACCGCTCTGCCGAGCACCATCCACGAGATCGACGACCTGATCGCCACGGCGTTCCGGCACATCGATCTGCCGGTCGCCCGGCTCGCCGAGCTGACCGCCAACATCCCGGCGCTCGCCGCCAGGGCGCGCGAAGAACTGAAGAAGCCGAAGGCCCCGCTGTTCCACGAGGTCTTCGCGACGGTCGCCGCCGAAGCGGCCGGAGCGAATGCCGCGCTCGCCGCGGACTACGCCAAGGCGGCGGCGGCGCTGGCCAATCTGCCGGTCGCCAAGACCCGTCTGTACTTCGATCAGATCGAGAAGCAGAAGCCCGGCCAGGGCGGGCTCTACTCGGTCGGCCTCGACCCGTGGAAGTGCTCGGGCTGTCTCGAATGCACCACGGTCTGCGGCTCCGACGCCCTCGTCCAGCAGGAACAGGACCAGGATCTCCTGGAGACGCTGCAGGCCCGCTTCGAGTTCCTCGGCAAGACCGCCAACACCCCGGCGCGCTTCACCGAGAACCTGTCGCCGGCCAACGCCCGCCGGCTGATCCTCGATCGGGACAACTACTACGCCATGACCGGTGGTCACGGTGCCTGCCGCGGCTGCGGCGAGGTCACCGCGCTGCGTCTGATCATGGCCGCCAACCACTCGATCAAGGGCAAGCAGCTGAAGAAGGAACTCGCCGAGGTCTCCAAACTCGTCGACGCCCTGCAGGCGAAGGTGGCCACGGTCACCGACGCGGCCCGCAAGACCCGCATCGAGACGGCCATCGCGGTCCTCGAGAAGCGGCTCTACAATCTGGAGAGCGGCCCGACCGGCAACGGTCCGGCGGCGTCGGTGATCGCCAACGCCACCGGCTGCTCGAGCGTCTACTCCTCGACCTTCCCCTTCAACCCCTACGTCGATCCGTGGGTGAACAGCCTGTTCCAGGATACGCCGGCGGTGGCCAAGGGTCTGTTCGAGGGTCTGGTGGCCAACGCCATCGACGAGTTCAAGGCGACCCGCATCGCCGAACTGGAACTCGACGACGCCTACGATCCGGCCAAGCACGACAAGCTGTTCCGGACCTTCGGTTGGGAGCACTTCACGCCGGACGAACTGAAGCGTCTGCCGACCGTGTTCTCGATCGGCGGCGACGGCGCCACCTACGACATCGGCTTCGGCGCGCTGTCGCGTCTGCTCGCCACCCACACCCCGGTGAAGGTCCTGGTGCTCAACACCGGCGCCTATTCCAACACCGGCGGTCAGGCCTCGACCTCGACCCTCACCGGTCAGGATTCGG
Organism: uncultured Alphaproteobacteria bacterium; assembly: GCA_937919435.1. GTDB lineage: Bacteria > Pseudomonadota > Alphaproteobacteria > Rhizobiales > Ancalomicrobiaceae > Siculibacillus. The sequence goes on from CALFRR010000013.1 coordinate 14,975, forward strand.
ACCTCGCCCGCGTCGGTGCGGCCCATTCCGGCAAGCAGGAAGACCGCAAGGAACTCGGCCTGATCGCCGCGTTCCATCCGAAGGTGATGGTGGTGCAGACCTCGGCGGCGCTCCAGGGCCACTTCCTGAAGAACGTCCTGGCGGTGCTGACCCACAACGACACGCCGGCGGTGCTCGACGTCTACACCCCCTGCCAGGGTGAGCACGGCATCGGCGACGAAGTGTCGAGCGAGCATTCGCGTCTGGCGGTGGAGAGCCGCATCGCGCCGGTGTTCGTCTACGATCCGAACCGGGGTGCGCTGCGCCGCGAGTGCTTCTCGCTCGACGGCAACCCGGACGTCGACAAGGACTGGACGACGATCGAACTCGAGTACGTCGACGAGGCGGGCAACGATCAGACGATCGAAGTTCAGCTGACCCCGGCGCACTTCGCCCACTACGAAGGCCGCTTCAAGAAGCAGTTCAACTCGAAGCCGCTGAAGGCCGACGTCGAAGGCGTCTCGATCGATGCGTACATCGATCTGGCTCCGGAAGCGCGGGAGGGCAAGACGCCCTACATCCTCGAGACGCACAACGGCAAGCTCGTCCGTTATGCGGTCGCCCCGTCGATCGTCCATCTGGTCGAGGAGCGCCGTCGCAACTGGCGGACGCTGCAGTACCTGGCGGGCTTCGAGGTGGAGAAGCTCGACGAAGCCCACAAGGCCGAGATCGAAGCGATCGAGACCCGCTACACCAAGGCGATCGAAGAGGCTCTGCCGGCCGACAAGGCGCATTCGATCGTCGAAGCCGCGGCCGCTCCGGCCGAATGATCCGACTCTCACGGGGCCGGCCGCAGGTCGGCCCCGGGTACTCCCGAGAGAGACCGCGCCGCCCGGAAACGGGCGGCGCTTTTTTCGTTCGGGCACGGGAACGACCGAGGCGACGCACGGGATCGGCGGACGAGCCGGCACCCACAGTCCGGCTTCCGACCGAGCGGCGGCGCGGCGCCCCTCATACCGAGTCACGAAATTCGGACTCGTCGGAATTTCGAGAGTCACGGCCTGACCGGACGACGCCCGTTCGGGCTTGCCTTCGCGAACGAAGTTCCGAACAGGTCGGAACTTCGTTCGCTCGGTATCACTCCGCCGGAGCGGGGGCGTTCGGATGCGGCCGCGGGTTCTTCGCCATCGGGTTGTTGGGATGCTCGAGCCAGGTCCGCTTGCCGCCGACCTTCAACCCGGTCCTCTGATCGATCGCCCCTTCCGGCAGCGGATCCATCGAGATGCAGTCGGGCACCGGGCAGATCGAGGCGCAGAGATTGCACCCGACGCATTCCGCCTCGTCGACCACGAAGCGCCGCCCGCCGCCCGCCTTCGCCTCGACCCGGATCGACTGGTGCGAGGTGTCCTCGCAGGCGATGTGGCACCGGCCGCACTCGATGCACTTCGTCTCGTCGATCTTCGCCTTGACGATGTAGTCGAGGTTCAGGTGCTGCCAGTCGGTCATCCGCGGAATCGCCGCGCCGACGATCTGATCAACCGAGGTGTAGCCCTTGGCGTCCATCCAGTCGGAGAGGCCGGCGATCATGTCCTCGACGATCTTGAAGCCGTAGACCATCGCCGCGGTGCAGACCTGGACCGACGAGGCGCCGAGGGTCAGATACTCGGCCGCGTCGCGCCAGGTCTCGATGCCGCCGATGCCGGAGATCGGCAGGCCGTGGGTGGCGGGGTTGCGGGCGATCTCGCTCACCATGTTGAGGGCGATCGGCTTGACCGCCGGACCGCAGTAGCCGCCGTGGGTGGCGAAGCCGCCGGTGTTGGGGACCGCGGTCAGGGTGTCGAGGTCGACGCCGATCACCGAATTGATGGTGTTGATCAGCGACACCGCGTCGGCGCCGCCGCGCTTGGCGGCTTCCGCCGGCTTGCGGATGTCGGAGATGTTGGGGGTCAGTTTGACGATCACCGGCATGCGGCTGTGCTGTTTGCACCAGCGGGTGACCATCTCGACGTACTCGGGCACCTGCCCGACCGCCGAGCCCATGCCGCGCTCGGACATGCCGTGCGGACAGCCGAAGTTCAGCTCGACGCCGTCGGCCTCGGTCTCCTCGACCCGCTTCAGGATCGACTTCCACGCCTCCTCCTCGCAGGGAACCATCAGCGAGACGACCAGGGCGCGATCCCTCCAGGCCCGCTTGACCTCTTTGATCTCCCGGAGGTTCACCTCGAGCGGGCGATCGGTGATCAGCTCGATGTTGTTCAGGCCGACGATCCGCCGGTCGGGGCCGAGCAGGACGCCGTAGCGGGGGCCGGAGACGTTGACCACCGGCGCACCGTCCTCGCCGAGGGTCTTCCAGACGACGCCGCCCCAGCCGGCGCGGTAGGCGCGCTCGACGTTGACCTGCTTGTCGGTCGGCGGTGCCGAAGCCAGCCAGAACGGGTTGGGAGACCTGATGCCGACGAAATCGATCGAGAGATCCGCCATGTTCCCCTCCCCTCAGACAGAAAGCGCGCGCGCGATCGACCCGGCCGCGGTCTTGCCCGCGGCGACGGCGGCGACCGTCAGGTCCTCGCCGACGTTCGTGCAGTCGCCGCCGGCCCAGACCTTCGGCAGCGACGTGCGGCCATCGTCGTCGACCCGGATCCGGCCACCCTCGAGCGCGATGCCGGCGTTCGCGAGATCGGCGAGCGCCAGGGTCTGGCCGATCGCCACGAGGACCTGATCGCAGGCGATCTTGACGAAGGCGCCGGTGCCGCGGAGCCGGCCGTCGACGACCTCGGTGCGCTCGAATTCGACCGCGACGATCCCGCCGGCTTCGGCGACGAGCGAATAGGGCTTCAGGTTGGTGCGGATCAGCACGCCGTCGAGCCGGGCGATCTCCTTCTCGTGGTCGCTCGCGCCCATCGCGGCGAGGTCGCGGCGATAGGCGATGGTGACCTCCTCGGCGCCGAGACGCCTGGCCTGGCTCGCCGCGTCGATGGCGGTCATGCCGCCGCCGATCACCACCACCCGGCGTCCCACCGGAACGGTCGAGAGATCGGCCGCCTGGCGCAAGCCGGCGATCCAGTCGACCGCGTCGGCGACGCCGGCGGCGTTGGTGTCGAGGCCGAGCGTGTTGGTGTCGCCGAGCCCCATGCCGAGGAAGACCGCGTCGAAATCGCCGGTGAGTGCGGCGAGGTCGATGTCGGCGCCGAGCCGGCGGCCGTATTCGACCTCGATGCCGCCGACGCCGAGCAGCCAGTCGACCTCCCGTCCGGCGAAACCGTCGGTCTCCTTGTAGGCGGCAAGGCCGTATTCGGAGAGGCCGCCGGGCTTCTCCTTGGCTTCGAAGATCGTCACCGCATGGCCGGCACGGGCGAGCGCATGGGCGGCGGCGAGGCCGGCCGGACCGGCGCCGACCACCGCGACCCGGCGCCCGGTCGGTGCGGCGCGGGTGAAGATCTGCCGTCCGGCTTCGACCACCGCTTCGGTGGCGAAACGCTGGAGGCGGCCGATCTCGACCGGACGATGCTCAGAGGCGTTGCGGACGCAGGCTTCCTCGCACAACGTCTCGGTCGGGCAGACCCGGGCGCAGGTGCCACCGAGGACGTTCGCCTCGAGGATGGTGCGGGCGGCGCCGAGCCGGTTGCCGGTCGAAATCTGGCGGATGAACAGCGGCACGTCGATCGAGGTCGGACAGGCCTTCGTGCAGGGGGCATCCCAGCAGAACAGGCAGCGATCGGCGGCGATCTTCGCCTCGAGGCTGCCGAAGGGCGGCGCGATGTCGGCGAAGTTGGCGTCGAGGACCGCCTCGGGCAGGCGTCCGGCGACGATGTCGGGCGTGGCGGTCATCGGCTTTCCTCCTCCTGGTGAAGACCCGATCGTCTCGCGTCCGGCCGATCCGCCCTTCCCTTGGGACCCGTCGCACCGGCCTCTTTTGACCATCCGATCAAAATTTGGAATCATTGTCAATCGAAGCCGGGAACAGTTTTTGGGCATGCCTCTTTTTGCGTCGCAACAACTCTTGCGCCGCGCCGAGCGCCCGCGGAGCCGTCGTGCCCCGATCGCCGCTGTTCAGCCGTTCGGCATTCGGAACGGAGCGAACACGCGAGGGGCATTGTCGGGGCCGGATCGGCACCCTAACGTTCACTATTCCGATCATGCCCGACCAATCGGCGGGACGGACGGTCGCGAATGCGGCGACGAATGCGCCGATCCGACCGAACCGCCGAGACCCCACCCGAGGAGACACCCGAGATGAACCGTTTCATGAATGCGATCGGCGGCAGGCTCGTCGCATCCGGCTCGAGCCGGACCAGCTCGGTCTTCGACCCGGCGACCGGCGAGGAGACCGGCCTTCTGCCGCTGTCGACCGCGGCGGAAGTGGCGACGGCGATCGAGGCGGCGGCCGCGGCGGCGGAGGCCTGGGGGCGCACCCCGGTCCTGAAGCGGGTGCGGCCGATGTTCGAGTTCAAGCGGCTGCTCGACGCCAACGCCGAGAAGATCGCCGCGGCGATCTCGGCCGAACACGGCAAGACCCATTCGGATGCGCTCGGCGAAGTGGCGCGCGGCATCGAAGTGGTCGATTTCGCCTGCGGCATGCCGCAGCTGCTGAAGGGCGAGTTCTCGCGCAACGTCGGGCCGGACATCGACTCGTGGTCGGACCGGCAGCCGCTCGGCGTGGTCGCCGGCATCACCCCGTTCAACTTCCCGGCGATGGTGCCCTTGTGGATGTATCCGGTGGCGATCGCCGCCGGCAACACCTTCGTGCTGAAGCCGTCGGAACGCGACCCGTCGGCGGTGATGCTGGTCTGGGATCTGTTCCGGCAGGCCGGCTTCCCGGACGGCGTGCTCAACGTCGTGCACGGCGACAAGGAGGCGGTCGACGCGATCCTCGACCATCCGAAGGTCAAGGCGGTGAGCTTCGTCGGCTCCACCCCGATCGCCGAATACGTCTACACCCGCGGCACCGCCAAGGGTAAGCGCGTCCAGGCGCTGGGCGGCGCCAAGAACCACGCGGTGATCATGCCCGACGCCGATCTCGATCAGGCGGTCGACGCGCTGATGGGCGCAGCCTACGGCTCGGCCGGCGAGCGCTGCATGGCGATCTCGGTCGCCGTGCCGATCGGCGATAAGACCGCGGACGCCCTGATCGAACGGCTGGCGCCGCGGGTCCGCGCCCTGAAGATCGGCCCGGCCGGCGACACCGCCGCCGAGATGGGACCGGTGGTCACCAAGATGCACCAGCAGAAGGTCACCGGCTACATCGACCAGGGCGTCAGAGAGGGCGCCGAGCTGGTGGTCGACGGCCGGGGGCTGAAGATCCAGGGCTACGAGAACGGCTACTTCGTCGGCGGCACGCTGTTCGACCGGGTGACCCCGGAGATGGCCGTCTACAAGGAGGAGATCTTCGGGCCGGTGCTCTGCGTTCTCAGAGCGAAGAGCGAGGAGGAGGCGATCGGCCTCGTCAACGCCCACGAGTTCGGCAACGGTACCGCGATCTTCACCCGCGACGGCGACGCCGCCCGCGCCTTCGCCGACCGGATCGAGATCGGCATGGTCGGGATCAACGTGCCGTTGCCGGTTCCGGTCGCCTTCCACTCGTTCGGCGGATGGAAGCGGTCGCTGTTCGGCGACCATTCGATCTACGGACCGGAAGGCGTGCGCTTCTACACCCGGCTGAAGACGATCACCTCGCGCTGGCCGACCGGCATCCGCGCCGGCGCCGAGTTCAACTTCCCCAGCCTGAAGTGACGATCGACACGATCCGACGTCCACGACACGAACGGCGGCCCTCGGGCCGCCGTCTGCGTCTCACCCCGGGACGGACCCCACCAAAACAGAGGCCGCCGACCCGAGGGGCGGCGGCCGAAGTCACGAGGGAGGAAACGTCCACGGGCGTCTCGGGAGAAACTTCCGTCGGATCACCATCCGAACATAGCGCCGAATCGTCAACACAAAGTTAATTTAGCGTTTTTCACTGCCATCCACGAAACTATTTTCGCCATATTCCCCTGCGTAATCTTTGCTTTTCACTTCTCTTCGATCTTCGTCATATTCCTTCGATGAATATCGCTGCGTCATATGGACGACGGAAGCCTGCTTCCGAGGAAATACGACTTCGAACGTCGCATCCGTGAATATTGTTTCGTATTTCACATCGAGAACATCACGCTCGACCCGCCAGCCGGTGCGGTCGATCGAATGTTTCGCCGTCTTCACATCGACGTTCGACGGCGCGGCACCGGGTGAGTCTCGCGGTCTTCGCTCGTCGGCTCCGACCGGACCGCCTCGGGATCGATCTCCCGTCTTTCGCCGACCGCTCCCGGGCGCTCGAAAGACACCGGCGGCTCCACCTCTCTCCGCGTCACGACCGGAAACCGGAACGAGACGAGATCGACGACGTCGGCCGGACGTTCTTCTCGGGACGCCCGACGACCGGCCGCCTCCGCGGCGCACCCGCCACATCGCCGACGGCGCCGCATCGCGGCGCGCGATCCGCGAGAACCGGGTCGACACGACCCACGGCCGGACCGCCGACCGCCGGAACCGGGAGCCGAGCCGGCCGCCACCGCACCCGGACGGTCCCGATCGCATCCATCCGCTCCGGACACCCTCTCCGCTCCCTCCCTTGCGCGGCGAATCCGCACGGACCGTGGCCTCACCACGCGGGAGAATCGAAGGGCGAAGAGCACAGTTCTTGCGCACGCCCCGTTTCAATCGATATTATTTCCCCTGCGACAACCATCTGCGGAAATCGTGTCCACGATTTGCACAACAAATCCGCATGATCTCCTCTTGCTCATTTTTTGTCCGTTTGATCAAATCGACCTGCGCGACGGGGACGGGGCGCCCGCAGGGAATGGGAGGCTTTCTCGATGGACGCGAGCCCGGGGCTCGAGCGGCGGACCACGATGCCCACGGCCGGCGGCCCCGGTCGGGTGGTGATCGATGCCCGCGGCCTGTCGCTGACCTTCGACGTCGCCGACGGCGTGGTCCATGCGCTCTCCGACGTCGATCTGACGGTGCGCGAAGGCGAATTCGTTTCGTTCATCGGTCCGTCGGGCTGCGGCAAGACCACCCTGCTGCGGGTGATCGCGGATCTCGAACAGGCGACCGGCGGCTCGATCACCGTCGACGGCGTGGCGCCGGCGGAAGCGCGTATGCAACGGCTCTACGGCTACGTCTTCCAGGCGCCGGCGCTGCTGCCGTGGCGCAACGTGGTCGACAACGTCACCCTGCCGCTGGAGATCTTCGGGGTCGACAGGGCGACACGGGTCGAACGGGCCCGGCACAACCTCGATCTGGTCAATCTCGGCGGCTTCGAGAAGAAGTTCCCGTGGCAGCTCTCCGGCGGCATGCAGCAGCGGGCCTCGATCGCCCGCGCCCTGTCGTTCGATCCGAAGCTCCTGCTGATGGACGAGCCGTTCGGCGCGCTCGACGAGATCGTCCGCGACAAGCTCAACGAACAGCTGCTGAAGCTCTGGGCGGAGACGGCGAAGACCGTGGTCTTCGTCACCCATTCGATTCCCGAAGCGGTGTTCCTGTCGACCAAGATCGTGGTGATGAGCCCGCGCCCGGGCCGGATCATCGACGTCATCGACTGCGACCTGCCGGCCGACCGCGGCCTCGAGATCCGCGAGACGCCGAAGTTCCTGGAGATCGCCCATCGCGTCCGCGAGGGGCTGCGGGCGGGACATTCCTATGACGATTGAGGCGGCGCTCCCTCGGCCGAAACGCCCCGGACCGCTCGAGCGCCTCGCCGCCGGTTCGGTGCTGCCGGTGGTGACGATCGTCGCGGTGATCGTCGTGGTCTGGTACGCGGCGGCGGTGTGGCTGAACGCCGGGCTGGTGCCGGACGGCGACGGCCGATCGCTCCCCGATCTCGCCGCGGCCGCCTGGGACCTCGACCGGCCGCTGTTGCCGGCGCCGCATCAGATCCTGATCGAACTGAAGAAGACCGTCCTCGACACCGCGATCACCTCGAAGCGCAGCCTCGTCCAGCACGGCTGGGTGACGCTGTCCTCGACCCTGGTCGGCTTCCTGTTCGGGGCGGTGTTCGGCCTCGCCATCGCGGTGGCGATCGTCCACGTGAAGAGCCTGGAGAAGAGCCTGATGTTCTGGATCGTCTCGTCGCAGACGATCCCGATCCTGGCGGTGGCGCCGATCATCATCGTGGTGCTCGGCGCGATCGGCATCACCGGACTGGTGCCGAAGGCGATCATCTCGGCCTATCTGTGCTTCTTCCCGGTCACCGCCGGGATGGTCAAGGGACTGACCTCGCCGGACCGGTTGCACCTCGACCTGATGCGCACCTTCGACGCCTCGCCGAGCCAGACCTTCTGGAAGCTCCGGGTGCCGGCCTCGGTGCCGTTCCTGTTCACCTCGCTCAAGGTCGCGATCGCCGCGAGCCTGGTCGGCGCGATCGTCGGCGAGCTGCCGACCGGCGCCCAGGCCGGGCTCGGGGCGCGGCTGCTCGCCGGTTCCTACTACGGCCAGACCGTGCAGATCTGGGCCGCCCTGTTCGCCGCGGCGGCGCTCGCCGCCACCATGGTCGGGGCGATCGGCATGATCGAGCGGCTGGTCTCCTCGCTGATGGGGGCCCGCCGATGAGCGAAGCCACCGCCCCGCGCGACCGTGACGACCCGCCGGTGGTGCCGATGACCACCGCGACCCTCGCCGCGATCGCGGTCGCCGGACTGATCCTGCTCGGCCTCGTGGCGCCGCTCGGCCCGAGCGTCGGCTGGTCGGCGGCACCGATCCAGGTCGGCCTGCTGATCCTCGCCTTCGTCGTCCTCGGCCCGCTGCTGCCGCGCCTCGCCGGAGGCGTCGGCGTCGCCGCACACGCGGTCGGGGTCGCGCTCGCCGCCGCCGCGGTGGTCGCCACCGCCCATGCCGCCGGTATCTCCGGCCGGGTCGGGCTCGGGCTGACCATCGAGATCGTCGCCCTGTGGCTCGGATCCTGGGCGCTGGTCGAGCGGCTGACCGCCTGGCGGCCGGGCTCGGCCTTGCTCGGACGACTGGCGGACGCGGCGGTGCCGATCGTCTTCGGCGCCTTCCTGTTCGTGCTCTGGGAGACGATCACGATCGGCTGGGGGGTGCCGTCGGTCCTGCTGCCGGCGCCGAGCGCGATCGCGCTGCGCTTCGTCGGCGCCCTGCCGATCCTCGGCGCCGACTTCGTCCAGACGGTGGTCCGCGCCGTGATCCCCGGCTGGGCGATCGGTTCGGCCGCCGGCATCCTGGTGGCGATCCTCGCCGACCGGGTGCCGTTCCTCGGCCGCGGGCTGATCCCGCTCGGCGACTTCGTCTCGGCGCTGCCGATCATCGGCATCGCCCCGATCATGGTGATGTGGTTCGGCTTCGACTGGCCGTCGAAGGTGGCGGTGGTGGTGGTGATGACCTTCTTTCCGGCGCTGGTGAACACCGTCGCCGGACTCGCCGCCGCCGGCCGGCTGGAACGCGACCTGATGCGCAGCTGGGGCGCCTCGTGGGGGACGACGCTGTTGCGGCTGCGGCTGCCGGCGGCGATGCCGCACGTCTTCGCGGCGCTGAAGCTCAATTCGACCTTCGCCCTGATCGGCGCGATCGTCGCCGAGTTCTTCGGCACGCCGATCGTCGGGATGGGCTTCCGGATCTCCACCGAGGTCGGGCGGATGGGCCTCGACATGGTGTGGGCGGAGATCGTCGTCGCCGCGCTGACCGGCTCCACCCTCTACGCGGTGCTGGCGTTCGTCGAACGCCGGGTCACCTTCTGGCATCCGTCGAACCGGGGACGGTGACGCCCGGCGCAGGTAATCGAGAGGAGACTGTCGGATGAATCGGACGTTTCTCGCCGTGGCCGCCCTCGCGGCCGGTCTCGGCGCCACCACCGCCCAAGCGGAAGACAAGCTCACCCTGCAACTGAAGTGGGTGACCCAGGGCCAGTTCGCCGGTTACTACGTCGCCAAGGACAAGGGCTTCTACAAGGAGGCCGGTCTCGACGTGACGATCAAACCGGGCGGCCCGGACATCGCCCCGCCGCAGATCATCGCCGGCGGCGGTGCCGACGTGATCATCGAATGGATGCCGGCGGCGCTCGCCGCCCGCGAGAAGGGCGTGCCGCTGGTCAACATCGCCCAGCCGTTCAAGCGCTCGGGCATGATGCTGACCTGCCGCAAGGAGACCGGGATCAAGTCGCCGGCCGACCTGAAGGGCAAGACGCTGGGCGTCTGGTTCTACGGCAACGAGTATCCGTTCATGGCCTGGATGTCGAAGCTCGGCTACAAGACCGACGGGTCCGCCGACGGCGTCAAGGTGGTCAAGCAGGGCTTCAACGTCGATCCGCTGATCCAGAAGCAGGCGGCCTGCATCTCGACGATGACCTACAACGAGTATTGGCAGGTGATCGACGCCGGCATCAAGGCCGACGACCTCGTCACCTTCAAATACGCCGATCAGGGCGTCGCCACGCTGGAAGACGGCCTCTATGCGCTGGAGCCGAAGCTCGCCGATCCGAAGTTCGTCGAGAAGCTGGCCAAGTTCGTCAAGGCGTCGATGAAGGGCTGGGACTGGGCTCGGGCCAATCCGGAAGCCGCCGCCAAGATCGTCCTCGACAACGACGCCACCGGTGCCCAGACCGAGAAGCATCAGATCCGGATGGTCGGCGAGATCAACAAGCTGACCGAAGGCTCGACCGGTGCCCTGGTGGCCGCCGACTACGATCTGACGGTGAAGACGCTGCTCACCGCCGGCGGTGAGGCGCCGGTCATCACCAAGGAGCCGAAGGGCGCTTGGACCCACGCGGTCACCGACGCCGCCGGCCTGAAGTGAGGCCCGCGCGGGCGGTGCGTCCGCCCGCGCCGCCGATCGACCGCGCGTCACGCGGTCGGGAACCCGGGCGGCGTCCGCGCCGCCCGCCCCTTCCGCCTCGCGCGGGCGATCCCCGATGCAGCAGACTCCGACGGGAGACGAGAGATGCCGATCCTGATCCGTGGTGGAACCGTGGTGAATGCCGATCATTCGGTCCGGGCCGACGTGCTCGTCGACGGCGACACGATCGTCGCCGTGGGGACCGGCCTCGCGGTGCCGGCCGGCACCGAAATCGTCGATGCCGGCGGCTGCTACGTGATGCCCGGCGGCATCGATCCGCACACCCATCTCGACATGCCGTTCATGGGGACGTCGTCGGCCGACGACTTCGAGACCGGGACGCGCGCCGCGCTCTCCGGCGGCACCACCATGGTGGTCGACTTCTGCCTGCCGGCGCCGGGCCAATCGCTGCTCGCCGCCTATCAGGACTGGCGCCACAAAGGCGAGAAGGCGCTTTCCGACTACGGCCTGCACATGGCGATCACCTGGTGGGACAAGCAGGTCCACGACGAGATGGAGACCTGCGTCAAGACCTACGGGATCAACAGCTACAAGCACTTCATGGCCTACAAGGGCTCGTTGATGGTCAACGACGAGGAGCTCTATCAGGCCTTCTCGCGCTGCGCCGAGCTCGGCGCGCTGCCGATGGTCCATGCCGAGAACGGCGAGCTGGTCGCCCAACTGCAGTCGTGGCACTTCGCCAACGGCTACACCGGGCCGGAGGGGCACCCCTATTCGCGGCCGCCCGAAGTCGAGGGCGAGGCGACCAACCGCGCCATCGTGGTGGCCGACATGATCGGCGTGCCGCTCTACGTGGTCCACACCTCGTGCACCCAGAGCCTCGAGGCGATCGCCCGGGCCCGGGCGGCGGGCAAGCGGGTCTACGGCGAGCCGCTGGTCCAGTATCTCGTCCTCGACGAGAGCGAATACCGCAATCCCGACTGGGACCACGCGGCGCGCCGGGTGATGTCGCCGCCGTTCCGCGACAAGAAACACCAGGACGCGCTGTGGGCGGGGCTCGCCAACGGCACCCTGCAGGTGGTGGCGACCGACCACTGCTCGTTCACGACGAAGCAGAAGCGGATGGGTTACGGCGACTTCCGCAAGATCCCGAACGGCACCGCCGGGCTCGAGGATCGGCTGCCGGTCTTGTGGACGCGCGGAGTCGGCACCGGACGCCTCACCAAGGAGGAGTTCGTCGCGGTGACCTCGGCGAACATCGCCAAGATCCTCAACATGTATCCGAAGAAGGGGCGGATCCAGGCGGGCTCCGACGCCGATCTGATCGTCTGGGACCCGAAGGCGTCGAAGACGATCACCGCGGCGAAGCAGTTCTCGGCGATCGACTACAACGTGTTCGAGGGGATCGAGGTCGAAGGGCTGCCGGCGGTGGTCCTGTCGCGCGGCCGGATCGCCTGGAAGGACAAGGAGATCCGGCTCGAGCCCGGCGACGGCACCTATGTGGCGCGCGATCCCTTCCCGGCCGCCCACGTCGCCTCGATCACCTGGAAGGAAGCGAGCCGGCCGCGCCCGGTCGGCCGCATCGAGGTCACCCCCTGAGATCCCTCGCTCGGCGCGACCGGAAGGCCGGGCCGAGCGACCGTACGGAGCCCGTTTCCCGATGATTCCCAATCTGAAGATCGATCCCGAGCGCCTGTGGGACATGCTGATGACCACCGCGCAGTTCGGCGGCACCCCGAAGGGCGGCGTCCGGCGGCTGACGCTGACCGACGAGGACAAGCTGGTGCGCGACTGGTTCGTCCGCGAGACGGAAGCGCTCGGCTGCACCGTCACCGTCGACGACGTCGGCAACCTGTTCGCGAGGCGTGCCGGCAAGAACCCGAATCTCCCGCCGATCGCGCTCGGCTCGCATCTCGACACCCAGCCGACCGGCGGCAAGTTCGACGGCATCCTCGGGGTGCTCGGCGCGCTCGAGGCGCTGAAGACGCTGCACGCCTCCGGCTACGAGACCAATGCGCCGATCGAGGTGGTCTCCTGGACCAACGAGGAGGGCTCGCGCTTCGCCCCCGCCATGCTGGCCTCCGGTGTCTTCGCCGGTGTCTTCACCCGCGAGTACGCAGACACCCGCGAGGACCGCAAGGGCCTGAAGTTCGGCGACGAGCTGGAGCGGATCGGCTATCGCGGCACCGAGAAATCGGGCGATCATCCGCTGACCGCCTATTTCGAGCTGCACATCGAGCAGGGGCCGATCCTCGAGGACGAGAAGAAGACGATCGGCGTGCTGACCGGTGTCCAGGGCATGCGCTGGTACGAGGTCACGGTGACCGGCCAGGACGCCCACACCGGCGCCACCCCGATGCGGCTCAGGAAGAACGCGCTGGTCGGTGCCGCGCGGATGGTCGAGGCGATCGACGCGATCGCGCTGCGCCACGCGCCGGACGCGGTCGGCACCGTCGGCCTGATCGAGGTGAAGCCGAATTCGCGCAACGTGGTGCCGGGCGAGGTGTTCTTCACCGTCGACTTCCGCCACCCGGAGGAGAGCGTACTCGAAGAGATGGAGGCGGAGTTCCGCGAGGCACTGTCGGAGATCCTGCCGCCGCTGAAGCTCGAGTGGGAAGAGAAGATGATCTGGAACTCGCCGGCGGTGAAGTTCGCGCCCGAGCTGATCGCCTGCGTCGACCACGCCACCGACAAGCACGGATATGCCAAGCGCCGGATGGTGTCGGGCGCCGGCCACGACGCGGTCTATCTGGCCCGGGTCGCGCCGACGACGATGATCTTCGTGCCCTGCGCCGGCGGGCTCAGCCACAACGAATACGAATCGACCGAGAAGCACGAATGCGCCGCCGGCGCCCAGGTGCTGCTCGACGCGGTGCTCGAGTTCGACGCGACGCTCGGCTGAGCCGACCCGGTCACGATCTCGAAGGCCCGGAACGCCCCGCGCTCCGGGCCTTCGTGCGTTCGGGCCTGGGATCGCGGCAGGCGCGAGCCGGACGATACGCAGCCGAGGTCAGCCGCCGCGCGGTCGCTCGAACAGCAGCATCCGGGTGGCGTGATGCAGGCCCTCGCCGTAGTGGCGGAAGCCGAGGCGTTCGGCGAGCCGGATCGACACCGTGTTGATCGGATCGATCATCGCCACGGTCCGCGGCGCGGCGACGGTGGCGTCGAAGGCCGCGATCGCCGCCGCCATCGCCTCGGCGGCGAGACCGCGCCCGCGCCGAGCGGCATCGAGGATCCACATCGCCTCCGGCGCCTCGTCGAACTCCGGTCCGATGCCGCGGTGGAACCGGGCGAAGCCGGCCTCGCCGACGATCGCACCGGTCTCCCGATCGGTGACCAGCCAGGGCGCGAAACCGAACACGGTGCGATGGCCGATCAGCCGCAGCAGCCGCGCCCAGGTGCCTTCGGCATCGAGCACCGGGGTCAGCGCCGGACCTTCCGCCGGCGGGCGCCAGAGCGCGCCATAGGCCGCCGCGTCGTCCGGCCGGTGTGGCCGCAGTTCGAGCCGCGCGGTGAGGATCGGGGCGGTGGGCGAAGCGACGTGATCGGTGTCCATGGTCAGACCCGCCTCCACAGTTTCGGTACGGCGTCGGCGAGAGTGGCGGCGGAGAAGGCGAGGAACAGCGCGCCGGTCACCCGGACGATCCACACCGCGTGGAGCGCGTAGAGCCGGCGCATGAAGCCGGTGCCGACCGACCAGACCAGGATCACGTCGCCGAGCAGAAAGCCGACGAAGGCGGCGGCGAGCAGCGCCGGCATCGCCTGGAAACCGAGCTGATCGGCCCGGCCGGCGAGCAGCGCGGTGAACATCGACAGCGCCACCGGATAGCTCTTCGGGTTGGTCAGCCCGAACAACACCCCGCGTCGCCACGGCGCATCGCCGACGAGGTCGTCGGCGGCCTTGGCCGAGGTCGCGGTCACCGCCCGCCAGCCGAGCCGGCCGAGGTAGAGACCGCAGGCGAGCGCGACGAGCTCGAACACCAGCGGATCGAGCACCTGCGCCCCGACCAGCGCCACCACCGCCAGCGAGCACCACAGCGTGTCGCCGAACAGATGGCCGATCAGGAACCAGCCGGCCGGCGCCCGCCCCTTGGCCGCGCCGATGCCGACCAGCGCCAGCACCGCCGGCCCCGGCGAGACGACGTAGAGGCAGCCGGCGGCGGCGGCCGAGATCAGGGTGGTGAGCTGCATCAGCGGCGGTCCTCGTCGGTGCGGTGGGTGGAGCCGCGCGGGCCGACCATCGGACTGGCACGGGCGGCGTCGATCAGCATCGCCGCGCCGATTTCGAGATGCCGGCGCAGGAGCGCGACCGCGGTTTCGGTGTCGCCGGCCCGCAGCGCGGCGACGACGGCGCGGTGCTCGGCCTGCGAGGTCGACTGATGATCGAGATCGGCGAGCAGGATCCGGGCGTAGCGATCGCAGGGGCGATGTTGGCGCTCGATCAGATCGATGAGCCGGCCGTTGCCGCAGGATGCGATCAACGCCAGATGGAAGTCGCGGTTGAGCCGGCCCCATTCGCCGACCCGCGGTTCCGCCTCCATCGCCTCGAGCAGACGCTCCGCCGCATCGAGCCGCGCGGCGGTCAGATGCGGCGCGGCGAGGCGCAGCGCCTCGCTCTCCAGGAGGACGCGGATCGCGTAGACCTCGCGGATCTCGTCGACGTCGAGCCCGGCGGCGAAGGCGCCGCGAGTCGGATGGATGGCGACCATCCCCTCGCTCTCCAGGAGCCGCAGCGCGTCGCGGATCGGCATCCGCGAGAAGCCGAAGCGCCGGGCGAGGTCGTCCTGGCGCAGCGCCGAGCCGGGCGGACAGCGCCCGTCGGCGATCGCCTCGCGCAGCACCGCGGCGACGCTCTCGGCGACCGTCGCCGGCCGTTCGATGTCGCCGTCGATCGAGATCGGTGCGTTCACTCCACTCTCCCGTCGGTTCGGCGTCGTGGGGCGACGGCGCCACGGTACGCTCGCCCGGTCGCCGGCGTCTCCGCCGCCGGATCGACGGCACGCCGGTCCGGTCGCCGCGTCGACGCTCGAACGTATTCTCGTATACGAGTATCCGTCAAGGCAGGCGGCAGAGCGGAGGGCGCTCCTTCCGGGGCGACGCGGAAGCGGTCGGCCCGGCCCTCGCCCGAGCGGTACGGCGCGACCGACCGTCGCCGGGGCTGTTCCTCGTCCTCCGATCGGCTAATCTCGGCCCATGACACTCGACATCGCCACCCGCGTCTACGACCACTCGTTCCGCATCGACCCGATCGTGCGGACGCTGCTCGACACCGACTTCTACAAGTTCCTGATGGTGCAGCTGATCCGCGAGCGGGCGCCGAACACCCGGGTGACCTTCTCGCTGGCCAACCGGAGCCGTTCGGTGAAGCTCGCGGCGATCGTCGACGAGCGCGAGTTGCGCGACCAGCTCGACCATGCCCGCACCGTCCGCTTCCAGAAGAACGAACTGATCTGGCTCGCCGGCAACACCTTCTACGGCGTGCGGCAGATCTTCTCGTCGGGCTTCCTCGACTGGCTGGCGGAGTTCCGCCTGCCCGAC
Organism: uncultured Alphaproteobacteria bacterium; assembly: GCA_937919435.1. Lineage (GTDB taxonomy): Bacteria > Pseudomonadota > Alphaproteobacteria > Rhizobiales > Ancalomicrobiaceae > Siculibacillus. The sequence continues at coordinate 31,277 of CALFRR010000013.1, forward strand.
TACGAGCTCGCGGTCACCGACGACGGCCAGTACGAACTCACCTTCGACGGTCCCTGGGCGGAGACCTCGATGTGGGAGATCCCGGCGCTGTCGATCGTCAACGAGCTCCGGGCCCGTGCCGCGGTCAAGGGGATGAGCCGGTTCGAGCTCGACGTGCTCTACGCCCGCGCCAAGGCCCGGCTGTGGGCCAAGATCGAGCGTCTCCGGGCGCTCGAACGCGACGTCGGGCCGGTGCCGATCGCCGAATTCGGCACTCGCCGCCGCCACGGCTTCCTCTGGCAGAAGTGGTGCGTCGACGCGCTGAAGGAGGGGCTGGGGACGAGCTTCGTCGGCACCTCCAACGTCAAGATGGCGATGGACGCGGCGCTCGAGGCGATCGGCACCAACGCCCACGAGCTGCCGATGGTCTATGCGGCGCTGGCCGAGACCGACGAGGCACTGCGCACCGCGCCCTACCGGGTGCTCGAGGACTGGGCGCGGATGTACCACGGCAACCTGCTGGTCCTGCTGCCCGACACCTTCGGTTCGACCGCCTTCCTGCGCGACGCGCCCGACTGGGCAGCCGACTGGAAGGGCATCCGCCCGGATTCGAAGCCGCCGCTCGAGGCCGCCGACGAGGCGATCGCCTGGTGGACGGCACGCGGCCGCGATCCCAGGGACAAGCTGGTGGTGCTCTCCGACGGCATGGACATCGATTCGATCGAGGCGGCGGCGCGCCACCTCGCCGGCCGCTGCCGGCTGTCGATCGGCTGGGGGACGCATCTCACCAACGACTTCCGCGACTGCGCCCCGGCCGGGTCGAACCCCGATCTCGAAGCGATCTCGCTGGTCTGCAAGGTGGTCGCCGCCGACGGCCGTCCGGCGGTCAAGCTCTCCGACAATCCGCAGAAGGCGATGGGACCGGAGGCCGAGGTCCGCCGCTACCTGCGGATCTTCGGCAGCGAGGGCTTCTCCTCCCAACGGCTGCTGGTCTGAGGCGGCGGATCTCAGGCGCGCCGCAGGTCCTCGATGTAGTCGTGGATCTGGCGCGCCAACGCCTCCCGACAGCGGGTCACCTCGCGCGCCGTCGCCAGAACCGCCGCGGCTTCGCGCCCGGTCCGGTCGGCTTCGCGCCCGACCTCGCCGATCCCCTCGTCGAGCGCCCTGATCGTCTCGGCGGTGTGACCGGCGTGGCGGGCGATCTCGCGACTGGCGCCGTCCTGGACCCGCATACCCGTCGCCATCTCCTCCGACAGGCTGCCGAGTTCGCCGATCGTCGTGCCGATCGAGCCGATCGCCGTCACCACCCGGTCGGTGTCGGCTCGGATCTGGGAGACGTGGGCGGCGATCTCGCCGGTCGCCCGGGTGGTCTCCTCGGCGAGCGCCTTGACCTCGCCAGCGACGACGGCGAAGCCGCGACCGGCCACCCCGGCACGCGCCGCTTCGATCGTCGCGTTGAGGGCGAGCAGGTTGGTCTGGGCGGCGATCGAGTTGATCAGGTCGACGACGGCACCGATCTCGGTCCCCGACCGGGCGAGGGTGCGCACCGTCTCGTCGGTCGATCTGGCCTCGTCGAGCGCCCGGCCGGCGATCTCGGCCGCCCGGTTCACCCGGTTCTGCATCGCATGGACGGTGCCGGCGAGATCGCGGCTCGCCGTGGCCACGGCTTCGACGGTCGTCACCGACGCACCGACCGCCCGTGCCGCCTCGGCCGACCGATCGCCGGTATGGGCGGCGACCGCCGACATCGCCTGAGCGCTCGCTTCCATCCGGTCGGCGACCGTCGACATCTCGGTCAGCACCGACGCCACCGTGGTCTCGAAGGTCGTCGACAGATCCTCGCGTCGGTGGGCCCGTTCGATCCGCGCCGTCGCCTCCGCGGCGCCACGCGCGTCCGCCGCCCGCCGGCCGGCGATCGCCGACTCCAGCGCTTCGATCGCGCCGGCCATGGTGGCGATCTCGTCGATCGGTCCGGGGTCGGGTATCGCGACCGAGACCTCGCCGCCGGTGATCCGGGCCATCGTCCGGGTCAGCGCCCGCAACGGCCGGCCGATGTCGCGCAGCAGCCAGACGGCGACCGCCGCGCCACCGAGCGCCATGAACGCGGCGAGCGCCCCGAACACCGCGATCGCCCGACCGCGGGTGGCGTCGAGCTCGGTCCGGTCCGCCGCCAGAACCACCGAGCCGATCCGGGTGCCCGAATAGTCGGTGAGCGGAAAGGCCGCGAGCGACCATTCGCGCCCTTCGACGGTCGCGCCGGTCGGCGCCGTCTCGACACCACCGGCGAGCCCGGCGGGCACGGCGAAGCCCTGCGGAAAGCTCGAGCCGATCGGTACAGCCGTCTTGCCGCCGGCCTCCGCACGATCGATGAACAGGGCCGCCTTCAGGCCGGTCCGCTCGCTGAAGCGGCGGACGAAGTCGGCGCCGAAGGCGAGGCCGAACTCCACCGTTCCGACCTGCCGTCCGTCGACGGCGACCGGCACCACCGCCCGGATCCCGATCCCGGCCACCCCCGATTCGAGCCCGATCACCGGTCTGCCGCTCCGGTTCGCCTCGACCACCGTGTGGCGGAACGCAGCGAGATCGTCGCCGAACTGCGCCGGCTTGTGCAGCCGCAGGAAGGAGATCGCCGGAGCGAGGTGGTACTGGAACTGATCGAAACCGTCCGCCTTGGCTCCCTGCCACGCCGGCTCGAGCAGAGCGGAGAGGGCGGCACGGTCACGGCGGGCGAAACTCTCGGCGAAACTCGGGACCCGCGCCACGAACCCGGCCATCGAGCGGGCCCGCTCGGCCTGTGCATCGATCTCGGCGGAGAACTGCCGCGCCCCGGCGGCGAGTTGACGGGCGACGTTGTCCCGGATCAGATCGCCGACGAACCACAATCCGGCACCGACGCACAGCGTGGCGGCGACGATGACCCCGGCACCGATCCCGAGTCCCAGTCGTAGGTCGAGCCGCATCGCGTCGCTCCATGTCCGCTCACCCAAAACCAAGACAGTGAGTGGTTAATCGAGAATGAACGATCCGCCGGGATACGACCAATTCAGGACGGTCTCTCCGGCGATCAAGGTGAAATTCGAATACATCGTATGACTCACGGCGAGAAAAACACACATGCCCCTCGGTCATGACCCGAACGACGTCGAAATCTACGTCGATGCCGATGCCTGTCCGGTCAAGGACGAGATCTTCCGGGTCGCCGGGCGGCTCGGACTCGTCGTGCACGTCGTCTCCAACGGCTGGATGCGGCTTCCCGACGATCCGTCGATCCGCCGGGTGGTGGTCCCGGAAGGTCCCGACGTCGCCGACGACTGGATCGCAGAGCGGGTCGGGCCGGGCTCGGTGGTGGTCACCGCCGACATCCCGCTCGCCCATCGCTGCGTGACCGCAGGGGCGCGGGTGCTGTCGCCGGTCGGCAAGGTGTTCGACCAGGGCTCGATCGGCATGGCGCTGGCGGTGCGCGATCTGATGACCGACCTCAGGTCGGCCGGCGAGGCGACCGGAGGCCCGAGGCCCTTCGCCCAGAAGGATCGCCAGACCTTCCTCCAGGCCCTCGACCGCGAGGTGCGGCGGGCGAGGAAGGAGTTGGTGCCCCGAGCCTCACCGACGCCGCCGGGCGAATCGCCGTAACCTCGCAGCGCCGCGCCCGGCCGGGCGCCGCCCCGCCGAAAGGAGCCTTCCCCCATGCCCCGCAGAACCTTCTCCGCCGCCGGTGCCGCCGCGGTCGGTCCCTATTCGCATGCCGTCGAAGCCAACGGCTTCGTCCATCTCTCCGGCCAGACGCCGATCGACCCGGCGACCGGCCGCCTCGCCGAAGGCGACGTCGGCGCGCAGACGACCCAGTGCCTCGCCAATCTTTTCGCGGTGCTCGCCGCCGCCGGGCTCGGTCCGGACGACGTCGTCTCCTGCGCCGTCTACCTGACCGACATGGCCGACTTCCCGGCGATGAACGCCGCCTATGCCCGCCATTTCGCCGAGCCCTACCCGGCCCGCACGACGATCGGCGTCGCATCGCTGCCGCTCGGCGCCCGGATCGAGATCGGTCTCGTCGCCGCCCGGCCGGTCGCCGCGGGCTGATCAGCGCCTGGAGAACACCGTCACCGCTTCGACGTGGTGGGTCCACAGGAACTGGTCGATCGGCGTGACCGGACCCATGGTGAAACCGGCGTCGAGCAGATAGCGCGCGTCGCGGGCGAGCGTCGCCGGGTTGCACGACACCGCGACGATCGTCGTCACCGCCGACTTCGCCAGTTCCTTGACCTGCGGTGCGGCGCCGTCGCGCGGCGGATCGAAGACCACCGCGTCGAAGCCGGCGAGTTCCCTGGCCATCAGCGGCCGCCGGTAGAGGTCGCGGGCCTCGATCGAGACCGGCTTCAGCCCGCTCGCGTGACGGGCGGCGTGCGACAGCGCGTCGAGCGCCGGCTTCTCGCTCTCCACCGCATGGACCGCGGCGAGACGCGCCAGACGCAGAGCGAAGGTGCCGGCGCCGGCGAACAGGTCGGCGATCCGCGCCGGCCCCTTCGCCTTCTTCGGCCGACGGGCGAGCGCCTCATCGACCGCGGCGACCACCAGACCGGCCATCGCCTCTTCCGCCTCGGCGACCGCCTGGAGAAAGCCGCCGGGCGGCAGCGCCACGGCCACTTCGCCGAAGCGGATCCGCGGCGCCTCGCGCTCGACGACGATCTCGCGGCCGACCGACAGGCGGGCGAAGCCGAGTTCGAGCGCCAGCGCGATCGCCCGGGTCCGCTGCTCCGCCGGCAGCGTCGCCTCGCCGACCGCGACGTCGAGACCGGTGTCGGTGTCGAGCAGGGTGAAGACCGCCGGCTTCGTGCCGAAGGCGAAGAGATGCGACAGCCGCGCGATCTTCGGCAGCGCCGCCCGGATCCGCGGGGTGACCACCAGGCAGTCGGCGGCGTCGACCACCGCATGCGACAGGCGTTCGCGGAAACCGACCACCGGCGATCCGGTCCGCCGCTGCACCGCCACCACCGCGCGCCGCCGGCTCGCCGGACCGGTGGCGATCGCCGCACCGACCTCCGCCTCGATGCCGCGATCGGCGAAGGCGGCGATGATCTGCTCGCGCTTCCAGGCGAGATAGGGGGCGGCCGCCCAGTGTTGCAGCGAACAGCCGCCGCAACGGTCGAAGACCGGACAGGGCGGATCCACCCGATCGGGGCTCGCCACCAGGATCTCCTCGACCCGGCCGCGCTCGTTGACCCCTTCGCCGGAGATCGACACCCTGACCCGCTCGCCCGGCAGGGCCGCGCCGACGAACAGCCGCCGAGCGCCGGCACCTTCGCCGAGGAGCCCGACGCCGTCGCCCTTGTGGGCGATGTCGGTGATGTCGAGGAGGTGGGTCGCGGCTTCGGTCAACGGGGGGCTCCGGGTTCGATCAGGGCGCACTTCTGCCCCAAAACACCGGCCGACGCGAGGAGAAAGGCGCGAGGGTCAGGCCTTGCGGGCGGCGAGCACGAATTCGCGGTTGCCGTCGCCGCCGCGGATCGCCGCTTCCGCCCGGCCGATCTCGCGCCAGCCGTGGTCGGCGAGGAGCGCGGCGATCCGGTCGACGCTGGCGAGCGCGGCGGCTTCGTCACGTACCAGTCCGCCCTTGCCGACGTGATCGCGGCCGACTTCGAACTGCGGTTTGACCAGGAAGACGCCGAGCGCCCCGGAGGCGGCGAGATCGAGGGCCGGCGGCAGGGCGAGGGCGAGCGAGATGAAGCTGACGTCGGCGACCACCACGTCGGGCGGCGCCGGAAGGTGGGTGGCGGCGAGATCGCGGGCGTTGAGCCCCTCGATCGCGATCACCCGCGGGTCGGCGGCGATCTCCGCCGCCAACTGGCCGTGACCGACGTCGATCGCGGTGACCCGGGCCGCACCGCGGGCGAGCAGCACCTGGGTGAAGCCGCCGGTCGAGGCGCCGACGTCGAGGCAGTCGCATCCGGCGACCGAGAGATCGAAGCGATCGAGGGCGCCGGTGAGCTTCAGCGCCGCCCGCGACACCCAGACGGCGGCCGGATCGTCGATCGTCACCGCGGCATCGGGCGCGATCGTCTGGCCGGGTTTCGCCGCGACGACGCCGTCGATCCGGACCTCGCCGCGACGGATCGCATCCGCCGCCCGCGCCCGGGTCGCCGACAGGCCGAGCCGGACCAGCGCGACGTCGAGGCGTTCGCGGCTCATCGCGGGTGTCGCCGGTTCAGTTGCACAGCGAGAACCCGCCGCTGACCGCGTCGAACCAGATCCCCATTCCCCAGCGCATCCAGGCCCAGGCGGCGAAGCCGCAGACGCCGATCAGGATCGGCGTTCCGACGAGGAGGACCGGACGGGGGACGACGGGCTGTTGCATGAGCCGGATCATAGCGCGTCCCGAGGACGGCGCCAGTCCGGCGGGCTCATTTCGCCGCCAGGAGCGGGCGGATCTTGGCGAGAGCCTTGGCGGTCTCTTCCTGGAAGTTGACCACCCCGACGAAGCGGGCGTCGCGATCGAGCAGATAGACCGCCGCTGTGTGATCCATCGTGTAGCCGCCGTCCTGGCCGTCGACCCGGCGGGCGTAGACCCGGAAGGCCTTGAGCATCCGGTCGGTCTCGGCGCGGTCGCCGGACAGGGCGACGAAGCGCGGATCGAACGAGCCGACGAATTCGGCGAGCTTCTCCGGCGTGTCGCGCTCGGGATCGACGGTGACGAACACCACCCGCAACTTGTCGGCATCCGCCCCGAGCTCGGTCATCCAGTAGGAGGCCTCGAGCAGGGTCGTCGGGCAGACGTCCGGACAGAAGGTGTAGCCGAAGAACATCGCGGTCGGCTTGCCGAGGAGATCGGCCTCGGTGAAGCGCCGGCCCTTCTGATCGACCATCGTGAAGGCGCCGCCGATCCCGGAGATCGTCCGGGTCTCGCCGCTCGGCGCGGCGCGGAACCAGGTCCGCTCGACCATCGTGCCGACGAGGCCGAGCGCCAGCACCGCCACCGCCGCCCAGGCCACCAGTCGGAAGGTCCGCAGCCGCTTCACCCGCGCCCCCTGTCGCGAACCACGACCCGGGCCGGTTCGATCGCCCGCCCGCCGCGTCCGAGCATCTCGTGGACCCGGCCGACGATGCCGGCCGCGTCGAGACCGATCGCAGCCATGGTGCCGGCGGGGTCGCCGTGATCGAGGAACCGGTCGGGGAAGGCGAGCGTGCGCACCTTGAGGCCGCCGTCGAGGAGACCCGCGTCGGAGAGCGCGTGCAGTACGTGACTGCCGAAGCCGCCGATCGCACCTTCCTCGACGGTGACCAGCACCTCGTGTTCGCGCGCCAAGCGGAAGAGCAGATCGACGTCGAGCGGCTTCATGAAGCGCGCGTCGGCGACCGTCGTCGACAGGCCCTGGGCGGCGAGCGTCTCCGCCGCCTCGAGGCTCGCCGCCAGCCGGGTGCCGAGCGACAGGATCGCCACCCGGGTGCCCTCGCGGACCACCCGGCCGCGGCCGATCTCCAGCGGCACGCCCTTCGCCGGCAGTTCGACGCCGACACCCTCGCCGCGCGGGAAACGGAAGGCCGAGGGCGCGTCGTCGATCACCACCGCGGTCGCCACCATGTGGACCAGTTCCGCCTCGTCGGACGGCGCCATGATCACGAAATGCGGCAGGAACCCGAGGAACGACAGATCGTAGGCACCGGCATGGGTGGCCCCGTCGGCCCCGACGAAGCCGGCCCGATCGATGGGGAAGCGCACCGGCAGGCGTTGCAGCGCCACGTCGTGGGCGACCTGATCGAAACCGCGTTGCAGGAAGGTCGAATAGATCGCGCAGAACGGCTTGTAGCCGTCGGCGGCGAGGCCGGCGGCGAAGGTGACGGCGTGCTGCTCGGCGATGCCGACGTCGAACATCCGCTTCGGGAAGGCCTCGGCGAAGAGATCGAGCCCGGTGCCGGCCGGCATCGCGGCGGTGATGCCGAGAATCTTCTCGTCGATGCGCGCCTCCGCGATCAGCGATTCGGCGAAGACCCGGGTATAGGCCGGAGCGTTCGCCTTGGGCTTGGCCTGCTTGCCGGTGACCACGTCGAAACGGTTGACGCCGTGGTACTTGTCGCTGGCGGCTTCCGCGGGGGGATAGCCCTTGCCCTTCTTGGTGACGACGTGGACCAGGATCGGCCGCTGCTTCGAGTCGCGCACGTTGCGCAGCACCGGCAGCAGGTGGTCGAGATTGTGCCCGTCGATCGGGCCGACGTAGTAGAACCCGAGTTCCTCGAACAGGGTACCGCCCATGGCGAAGCCGCGGGCGAACTCCTCGGCCCGGCCGGCGGCCCGCTCGATGAACTTCGGCAGCCGCTTCGACACCTGTTTGCCGATGTCGCGCAGCTGCAGGAAGGTCCGCGACGACACCAGACGGGCGAGATAGGCGCTCATCGCTCCGGTCGGCGGGGCGATCGACATGTCGTTGTCGTTGAGGATGACGATCAGCCGGGCATCGGTGGCGCCGGCGTTGTTCATCGCCTCGAAGGCCATGCCGGCCGACATCGCACCGTCGCCGATCACCGCCACCACGTTGTCGCGCCGGTCGGAGAGACCACGGGCGGTGGCGAAGCCGAGGGCGGCGGAGATCGAGGTCGAGGAATGGGCCGCGCCGAACGGATCGTAGGGGCTCTCGTCGCGCCGGGTGAAACCGGACAGACCGCCCGGCTGGCGCAGGGTGCGGATCCGATCGCGCCGGCCGGTCAGGATCTTGTGCGGATAGGCCTGATGACCGACGTCCCAGATCACCACGTCGCGCGGGGTGTCGAACACCTTGTGCAGCGCCACGGTCAGCTCGACCACCCCGAGCCCGGCGCCGAGATGGCCGCCGGTGACCGAGACCGCGTCGATCGTCTCCGCCCGGAGTTCGTCGGCGAGTTGGCGCAACTGGCCGTCGGCGAGCCGACGGACGTCCTCCGGTGTCGAGATGGTGTCGAGCAGAGGTGTCTCTGGAGCGGTCGGCAACGTCTTTCGTCTCTCGCAGTCCGTCGCTCGCCACGGGATCACGTCGGGGCGACGGGCGGCGGGGAACCATCGTTACATGAGGGGGGGCACCGCTGCAAATCACCCTTCGTCGTCGGGCGGCCCTCCGTCGGCCGTCAGCGGGCCTCGACGTCGAGCGGTTCGACGCCGGCGGGACGACCGTCGGCGGCGAGCCGGATCTTCTCGACCCGCGCCTCGGCGGCGGAGAGCAGACGGGCGCAGTGCGCCTTGAGGGTCTCTCCGCGTTCGTAGGCGGCGATCGATTCCTCCAGCGGAACGTCGCCCCGCTCGAGGCGCGCCACGATCGTCTCGAGCTCGGCGAGCGCCTTCTCGAAGGTGAGCGCGGCGAGGTCGGCGGCGGTCGTGTCGGTCATCGGGCGGAACTCCTCGGAACGGCGGGAACGACGACGCGAGGGAGGCACGTCGCCCGCCGTCCTGTCAACCCGCTCGGGCCGAACGGCTCAGCGGTCCTCGTAGAGCCCGTTCGACTTGCCGGACGGCAGCGTCTTCGCATAGACGATCTCGACGTCGTAGACGGTCGTCTCGCCGCTCGACTCGGTCGCCTCGATGACGGCCCGGTCGGTTCCTTCGCCCTTGGCGGGAGCCGGCCAAGTGACCCGGGTCCAGTTGAACTTCTTGCCGTTGCAGGCGGCATAGGGACCGACCGCATCGGTCGAGCCGGGCGCGACGACGGCCTTCACCACCATCTTGCCGAGCTTCGGCTGCTGAGAGACGACCACTTTCGGGGCGGGCGCCTGAACGCAGTCCTCACGCAGTTCACGGAACGAATCGACGACGACGGTGTTGCCCGGTTTCGCCACCACCCAGAGGCGTTTCTCGATCCGGTCGTCGGCCGAGGCCGCGGTCACGGCCAAACCCGAGAGGCCGACGGCGAGAAGGGCGGCGAGCGCGATGCGCGCGGCTCCGGTGTGGCGAGGGGTGTACTCTACTGACATCGACATGCGTCTCCTCTCCCTGGAGTGGCCCGATCATCGCGGATGGACGGACCGTTGACCAGAGGTAAGAGCACCGATCTCCTCATCGCGGACCGGTCCCTTCGTCGCGGTCGCGCGCCGCGTCCTCGCGCCGTTCCGCCGCCACCAGCCCGGACAACGGCAGGGCGACGAGGAAGGCGACGATCCCGACCACCACGGCGGTGAGCAGGCCGCCGGTCGGTCCGGCGACCTCGATGATCACCGCGAAGGCGGTCGGCGCCAGAGCGAACACCAGATTCTGCGGCAGCATCATCGAGCCGGTCAGGCTGCCGAAGTCGCGGGCACCGAGCAGCGAGAGCGGCAGCGTCGAGCGCAGCACCGCCAGGATCCCGTTGGCCGCGCTCCACAGGACGACATAGGCGACCGTGCCCCACAGCACCGGTCCGGGCATGAAGACGATCGCCACCGCCGGCGCGATCAGAGCCATCGCCAGGAGCGTCATGGCGAGCGGGCCGACCCGGCGGGCGACGATCAGCTCGAGACCACGGGCGACGATCGAGGCGGGTCCGCTCATCGCCGCCACCGTCACCGCCTGGACCCGGTCGAGGCCCATCGCTTCGAACAGCGAAATGTGGTGCAGCGGCAGTCCCCAGGAGGCGAAGCCCTGCACGGCGAAGGACACGGTGATCAGAATCGCCGCCAGCCGCCGCCGCCGGGGATCGGCGAGCGGCCGCATCTCGTCCGGCGGCGCCTTCTCCTCGACCGGGCCGTCATCGTCGCTCCAGGCGACGGCGATCCACATGTAGAGCGGCAACACCAGGACGAGCTGGATCACGCCGTAGATCCACACCGTCGCCCGCCAGCCGACCGCCGCCTCCAGCGCCGAGCCGACCGGCCAGAAGATCGTCGCCGACAGGGCGGTGATCACCGCGACCAGTCCGATCTGCCGACGCGCGTCGCTCGCCACCAGCCGAGTGACCAGGGTCTGCGCGGCCAGGGTCAGGCACAGCGACTGGGCGAGCCCGAAGACCACCCAGGCGACGTACCAGGTGAGACGCGACGGGTATCCGGCGAACAGAAACAACCCCGCCGCCATCAGCATCGCGCCGAAGGACAGCGCCCGCGCCACACCACGCCGATCGAACAGCCGTCCGGCGAGCGGCGCCGACAGGCCGGCGACCGCCACCATCAGCGTCACCCCGAAGTAGATCGTACGGGTGGAGAAACCGAGGTCCCGCTGCAGCGCGTCGGCGATCGACGACGGCATGTAGTAGGTCGTCCCCCAGCCGACGATCTGGCCGAAGGAGAGAGCGACGACGAGGGAGAGCGAGCCGAAGCGGTGGGCAGGGGCAGACATCGAGGCACCATGGTGGGCACCCGGAGGAACGGCAACCCCCGAGGCACGCAGGGCTCCCCTTCGGCACTCCGATCGTGGGTCTCAGTCGTCGAACAGATCCGGCCAGTCGCGGGCGAGACGGGGCAGAACCTTGAGGATCTCGGTCAGATGGCGATGCATCTCGGCTTCCGCCGCCGCACCGTCGCCGTCGCGCACCGCCGCGTAGATGGCGCGGTGTTGGCCGATCAGGATCTGCACCGGAACCATCGCCGAGACGTCGAGGTAGCGCACCCGGTCCATCTGCGCCTTCTGTTCCTCGATCACCCGCCACGCCGCCGGCCGGCCGGCGGCGGCGGCCAACAGGGCGTGGAAGTTCTCGTCGAGGGCGAAGAAGCGTTCGGCTTCGCCGAGCGCGATGATTCGCTCGGTCTCCTCGAGGTTGCGGGCGATCCGGTCGAGGACCTCGGCATCGCGCCGCAACGCCGCCTCGCGCACCACCGTGCACTCGATCGCCTCGCGGACGAACCGGGCGTTCTCGACCGCGGCACAGGAGATCTTCACCACCAGCGTGCCACGCTGCGGCAGGATCAGCACGAGGCCGGCCTCGGCGAGCTTGATCAGAGCCTCCCGCACCGGCTGCCGCGACACGCCGAACCCGGCCGCCAGCTCCTGCTCGGAGAGGCGTTCGCCGGGGCGGATCCGCATGGTGATGATCGCCTGTTTCAACGTGTCGACGATGCGACCGGCGATCGGACCCGGGGACTGGGAGAGTGCAGGAGGAAAATCGAACGGCATGGAAACGACGCTAACACGGCCCGCCGGTTCGGCAAGCCCCCGTTCGCGCGGCGTCGCCCGTCCGGCCGCCTCTGCGGCCTCGTGTGCCGGTTTTCCCACCGTCGTCCGCTTCGCGTTGCGCACCCTCGTCACCCTCGTCGAATCCACCGCTCCACCCCTCGGGCGGATTGACTGTTGCAGACTACCATACTAATCATATTTGCGTTCGTACGCAATCGGAGATGGAGTGATCGGTAGGCCGCGCATGGTGACTGCTGCCGGAACCCATCCGACGATGTTCGCCCTCGCCGTGCCCGTCGCCGCGGGTGTTCGGCCCGCCCATTCGGACTACGGTCGACCGACCGGACACGAATCCTCGGAGGATGAGAACCCATGAGACAGACTTGGCGCTGGTTCGGACCCGTGGACCGGGTTTCGATCGCCGATGCCAGACAGGCCGGAGCCGAAGGTATCGTCACCGCCCTGCACCACATTCCCTACGGGTCGGTCTGGACGCCGGAAGAGATCGCCAAGCGGCAGCGCGAAGTGGCGACCATGCCGGACGGCAGCCCGAGCAACCTCGCCTGGGAAGTCATCGAGAGTCTGCCGATCTCCGAGGCGATCAAGACCCAGACCGGCGACTGGCGCCAGCACATCGAGAACTACAAGACCTCGCTGCGCAATCTCGGCGCGGCGGGCATCGAGGTGCTGTGCTACAACTTCATGCCGGTACTCGACTGGACCCGGACCGACCTGAACTTCAAGGTCGCGCACGGCGGTTCGACGATGCGGTTCGATCTGATCGACTTCGCGGTGTTCGACCTGCACGTCCTCGCCCGGCCGGCGGCGGTCGACGAGTGGTCGATCGAGATCCGCGAAGAGGCGGCGCGGCGCTACGCCAAGCTGGACGCCGCGTCGGCCGATCGGCTGTCGCGCAACATCGGCGCGGGCCTGCCCGGAGCGACCGAGACCTGGTCGATCGAGCAGTTGCGCGAGGAACTCTCGCACTACGCCCACATCGACGCCGACAAGCTGCGCCAGAACTTCATCGACTTCCTCGCCGAGGTGATCCCGACGGCGGAAGAGGCGGGCATCCGGATGTGCTGCCACCCGGACGATCCACCGTTCCCGCTGCTCGGCCTGCCGCGGATCATGTCGACCGAAGCCGATCAGGTGCGGATCATCGAGGGCGTCAG